>NZ_JBSFFI010000021.1:0-110490 GCF_053596035.1 Streptomyces sp. NPDC001781
CGGCACTGGCGCGGGCCCCCCCGGCCGGGCCGTGGGGGGGCGGCCCCCCCCCCCCGGGGCCCGGCCGCGAGCGGGCCGGTCCCGGCCGGGGGGGGGGGGGGCGCCCAGCGCGCCCCCGCCCTCCCGGCCGTCCCGCCCGCCCGCGTCAGCCCGCGTCCTCCGTGCCTCCGCCGCCGAGGATGGCGGTGACGGCCTCGGCGAGCCGGCCGAGGTGCGGCGGCTTCAGCACGCCGAAGTGGTCACCGGGAATCCGGTGCAGCGTCACGCCCGCGGTGAGCTCGCGCCACCGGGCGAGGTACTCGGGAAACGACTGCCCGGAGGCCACCTCGTGCTCGCCGTCCGCCAGTTCGTCGCTGGCGATCAGGTGCAGCCGGCCCGGGTACGGGCGGTGCCGGTAGGTCAGGCACATCTCCATGACCTCGCGCCACATCTTCGCGGAGGGCAGCCAGACCTCGCCGGCGCCGTGTTCCGGCAGTGTGATCCCCACCTCCGGATCGACGTCGTCCACCAGGTGTTCGAGCAGCGCCAGGGCTTCCGCCCGCAGCGCCGAGGTGTCCTGCCCGGACGGCGCGGCGGCCAGCTCGGTCAGCTTCGCCACACAGCTCTCGATCAGCCAGTACTCCCGCCACAGCTCGATCCGCTCGTGGTTGTCCAGGCCCGGGTCGAGCAGGATGAAGGTGACCTCCTCGCCCTCGGCCGTGAGCCGGTGCGCCATCTCACTCGCGATGCCGCTGCCGCCGCACCAGCCGAACAACCGGTACGGCCCGTGCGGTGCCTCCGCCCGCAACTCGGCCAGGTAGCGCTCCGCCATCTGTTCCGTCGAGGGGACGGGGCCGTGCTCGGCCTGCAGGCCGGGCCAGCCGAAGGCCGCGACCGGCTGGTCGGAGTCGAGGTACGGGACCAGCGGGCGGTACCAGTGGGCGCTACCGCCCCCTGGGTGCACGCAGAACAGCGGCGGCCGGCTGCCCTCGCGCCGCAGCCAGAGCAGTGACCGGGCCGCCGGCGCGCCGGCCTCGGCGGCCGCGGCGAGCCCCGCCACGGTGGGGCGCTCCAGGAACGACCGGACGGTCAGTTCGATGCCGTGCCGTTCGCGCAGCAGGGCGATGATCCGCAAGATCGCCAGAGAGTGCCCGCCGAGGACGTGGAAGTCGTCGTCGGCACCGACCCGCTGCACACCGAGCACCTCGCTCCAGACCTCGGCAACGGCCCGCTCGGCGGGTGTGCGCGGGGCGGTGTGGGCCGATGTCGGTGCGGGCCCGGCGGGTTCGGGCAGCGCGGCCCGGTCGATCTTGCCGTTGGCGGTGAGCGGAAGGGCGGCCAGCTCCACCCAGGCGCCGGGCACCAGGTAGTCGGGCACCCGCCGCCGCAGCTGCTCGCGCAGCGCCGCGGCGTCCAGCGGACCGTGACCGGGTTCGAGGACGACATAGCCGGCCAGCCGCTTGTGGCCGTCCGGTCCCGGATGCACCGCGGCCGCCGCCGCCCTGACGGACGGGAGACCGCCGATCACGGCCTCCACCTCGGCGAGCTCGACCCGGTGGCCGCGGATCTTCACCTGGCCGTCGCCCCGGCCGATGAAGGACAGCGTGCCGTCGGCGTCGCGACGGGCGATGTCCCCGGTGCGGTACAGGCGCGCCCCGGGGACGGTCCCGGAGGGGTCCGGCACGAAGCGGTCCGCGGTCAGGTCGGGGCGGCCCAGGTAGCCACGGGCGAGTCCGGGGCCGCCGACCAGCAGTTCGCCGGGCACCCCGACCGGCACCGGGTCGAGGTCCTCGTCGACCACCAGCACCCGGGTGTCGGTGATCGGTGTGCCGATCGGCACGCCCCGGTCGGCGTCGGCCTCGGTCACTCCGCGCAGCGCGGTGCTGAAGGTGGTGCATTCCGTGGGGCCGTAGCCGTTGGTCAGCGCCACTCCGTGCGCCAGGGCGGTGCGTACGTGCGAGGGCGAGAGCGCGTCGCCGCCGGCGAGCACCTGCCGTACCTCGGCCAGCAGCTCCGGGCGGGTCTCCACCATGTGCTGGAACAGGCCGGCGGTGAGCCAGAGCAGCGTCACGCCGTGCCGGCGGACCACTTCGGCCAGCTCGTCGGCCGTGGTCGTCCCGGGCGGGCAGACGGCGAGCCGGGCGCCGTTGGCCAGCGCTCCCCACACCTCCAGCGTGGACGCGTCGAAGGCGAGCGGCGCGTGCAGCAGCAGCACCTGGTCCGGGTCGAGGTCGGCGTAGTTCGGGTCGTGCACCAGCCGGACGATGCCCCGGTGCGTGATCTGTACGCCCTTGGGCCGGCCGGTGGAGCCCGAGGTGTAGGTGACGTAGGCCAGGTTGTCGGGGACCGTGCCCGCCTCGACGGGGGTGGTGGGCAGCCCGTCGAGGACGGCCGACCCGGCGTCCAGGGGAACGCTGCTGAGGCCGGCGAACCCGGCCAGGCGGGCGGTGTCCTGCGGGCGGCACAGGACCACCCGGGCACGGACGTCGTCCAGGACGTAGCCGATGCGGGCGTCCGGGTAGCCGGGGTCGAGCGGTACGTAGTACCCGCCGGCCTTGAGGACGGCCAGCATGGCGACCACCGCCTCGATGCCGCGGTCCAGGCAGAGTGCGACCGGCTGCTCCGGGCCGATGCCGAGCCCGCGCAGCAGGTGGGCCAGCTGGTTGGAGCGGGCGTCGAGTTCCCGGTAGGTGAGCCGGCGCCGGCCGTCCTCCAGCGCGGTCGCGTCGGGGCGGCCGCGGGCGGCGAGCAGTTCGGGCACGCAGACCTCGGGCAGTGGCCGGCTGCCGGTCGGCGTCCCGCCGGTCTGCTCCAGGCCGGGAGCACGGAAGCCGCGCGGGTCCGCGTCGGCGTCGTCGGCCATCGCGGTGAGGACGCCCAGGAAGGCGTCGCCGATGGCGGCCAGCCGCTCTTCGCCGGCCCATCCGGGCCGGCAGGTCATCCGCAGCTCGCCCGGGAAGGTCCACACGTCGAGGGTGAACTCGTTCGGACTGTGGTCGTCGACCGTGCCGATGTCCGCGCGCTGCTCGTCGAGCACGTGGAAGTCCAGGTACGCGAAGACCACCTCGACGAGCGGTTCGCCGCTGCCCCATTCGCGCTGCATCGCGGGCAACGGGTAGCGCCGGTGCGGCCACAGCGCCAGTTCCTCGGCGAACACCGACCGCACCAGCTCGCGCCAGCTCGGCGCCCGCAGGTCGACGGCGAACGGCACCGTGTTGAGGTACATGCCGCGCACCCGGTCGCCGCCCGGCAGTTCGGGCCGGCCGTTGGTGACGGCGCCGGCGAAGAACCGGTGCTGGCCGCTGATCAGGCCGAGCACCTTCAGGTGGGCGGTGTACAGGACGCTCTTGAGGGACGTCTGGGTGTCGGCGGCGAGCCGGCGCAGCCGTGTCTCCAGGTGCGCCCAGGGCAGCCGTACCTCGGGGGCCGGCGAGTCCGCCTCGGCGAGGGCGCTGTCGGCGGGCAGCCGGAGCCGCTCGTGGCCGGTGATCCGCTCCCGCCAGAACTCCCGGTCCGCCGGCGAGGCCAGGGCTCGCCTCTCCAGCTTGACGAAGTCGGCGTAGCGGACCCGCGGCGGGGCCGCGGGCGGGGTGGCGGCGCCCCGCGACAGCTCGCGGTAGAGGGTTCGCAGCTCGCCGATGACCGAGTGGTGGCTCCAGCCGTCCAGGATGGCGTGGCACTCGACGTGGGTCAGCAGCCACTCGCGGTCGCCGACCAGGTGGGCGTGGTACCGCAGCAGCGGGGCGCGGCCCGTGTCGAAGGGGGTGCGCTGGGCCTCGGCGCGGAAGTCCCGCACCCGCGCCCGCTGTTCCTCGGCCGGCAGACCGCGCAGGTCGGTGACACCGGTCGCCACCTCCAGGCCGTCGGCGGGGTGCACGAGCTGGAGCGGTTCGGAGTACCCGGTGAGGTCGAAGGAGGTACGGAGGATCTCGTGCCGCTCGATCAGCAGGCGGACCGCGCCGGTGAACGCCTCGGCGGAGAACGGGCCGTCGTCCAGGATCTGGAAGGTGCTGACGTTGAGATAGGTGTTGCGCTCGGGGTCGGCGAGCATCTCGTAGACCATGCCCACCTGGACCTGGCCCATGGGGTAGGCGTCGGCCAGTCCCTCCGGGAGCCGGTCCCGGTCGCCCGGGGTGAGCAGCTCGAACCGGCCGGTCAGGGTGGTCTCCTGCGGCTCGGCCGCCGGCCGGGCGGCCGCCACCGGGGCCAGTTCGGCGACGGTCTGCCGGGCGAAGACGTCCTGCACGGTGAGGGCGAGCCCCTGGTCGCGCAGGGCTCCGACGGCCCGGATGGCTCGCATGGAGTCTCCGCCGAGCTGGAAGAAGCCGTCGTGCACCCCGACCTCGTCGACGCCCAGGGCGGTGGCGAAGGCGTCCGCGAGGGTCCGCTCGATCGCCGTGCTCGGGGCGGTGAACGCGCCGACGAGGCCGGAGCGTGTCCGGTCGGGTGCGGGCAGCGCCGCGCGGTCGGTCTTGCCGCTGGGCGTCAGGGGCAGCGTCTCCAGCAGGGTCCAGTGCACGGGCCGCATGTGTTCCGGCAGCCGCCCGCGCAGGTGCTCGCGGGCCGCCTCGACGTCGGCCGAGGGCGGCACCAGGTATCCCACGAGCTGCTCGTCGTGCACGGCGACGGCCGCGGCCGCGACGCCGGGTGCCTCGGCCAGCACCGCCTCGATCTCGCCGAGTTCGACCCGCTGGCCGCGGATCTTCACCTGGTGGTCGAGCCGGCCCAGGTACTCGATGGCGCCGTCCGCGCGGTACCGGGCCAGGTCGCCGGTGCGGTACAGCCGGCCGCCGGGTCCGGTGGCGAAGGGGTCGGGCACGAAGCGGTCGGCGGTGAGCGCCGGACGGTTCAGGTAGCCGCGGGCGAGCTGGACGCCGCCGAGCAGGAGTTCGCCCGGCACGCCGATCGGCACCGGCCGCAGGGCGTCGTCCAGGATGTAGGTGCGGGTGTTGGCGATGGGGCGGCCGATGGTGACGGGCAGGCCCGGTTCGCACCGGGTCGCGGTGACGTCCACGGCGGCCTCGGTCGGTCCGTACAGGTTGTGCAGCTCGCAGCCGATCCGCTCGTGCACGGCGGTGACCAGGTCGGCGGGGAGCGCCTCGCCGCTGCACACCATGCGGCGCAGCGAGGGCAGGGCCGGCGGCGGCCCGGCGAGGAAGGCCCGCAGCATCGACGGTACGAAGTGGACGGTGGTGATGGCCTCGGTGCCGATCAGATCGGCCAGGTAGGCCGGGTCGCGGTGGCCGCCGGGGCGGGCGAGCACCAGGGTGGCGCCGGTGATCAGCGGCCAGAAGAACTCCCACACCGAGACGTCGAAACTGTGGGGCGTCTTCTGCAGCACCCGGTCGTCGGCGCCGAGACCGTAGGTCTCCTGCATCCAGTGCAGCCGGTTGACGATGGCCCGGTGCTCGATCAGCACGCCCTTGGGGCGGCCGGTGGAGCCCGACGTGTAGATCAGGTACGCCGGGTGCTCGGGTGCCGCCGCGACGGCCGGGTGATGGGCCCGGGCACGGGTGATGTCCGCGGTGATGTCGACCAGGTGCGGCGCGCGGTCGCGCACCAGGGGGGCGAGTCCGGGGTCGGTGATCACGGCTCGGGCGCCGGAGTCCTCCAGCATGAAGGCGAGCCGGTCGGCCGGGTAGTCCGGGTCGAGCGGCAGGTAGGCGCCGCCGGCCTTGAGCACCGCCAGCAGCGCCACCACGAGGTCGGTGCCCCGGTGCAGGCAGACGCCGACCACGGACTCGGGTCCGACCCCGAGGGTGCGCAGGTGGTGGGCGAGCAGACCGGCCCGCTCGTCCAGGTCCCGGTAGTCGAGGCCGGCGCCCTCGAAGCGCACCGCCTCGGCGTCGGGGGTGCGGGCGGCCTGGTCCTCGAACAACTCTGTGAGGGTGGCGGCCGGGTAGGGCCGACCGGTCGCGTTCCAGTCGACGAGCTGGCGGTCGCGCTCCGCCGCGGGCAGGATCTCCAGTTCCTCCACCGGGGTGCCGGGCGAGGCGACCGCGCTCTCCAGTAGGCGGGTGAACTGCGCGGCGAACCGTTCGGCCGTCGCCGGGTCGAACAGCGCCGAGGCGTAGTTGACGCCGCCGGACAGCGAGCCGTCCGGCTGCTCGGCGAGCCCCACGGTGAGGTCGAACTTGGCGGTGCTCTCGCCGACCGGCAGCCGCTCGGCCGTCAGCGGGCCCATCGGCGTCGGCGCCGGCGAACCGGCCGCGTCCTGCCACAGCAGCATGGAGGAGAACAGCGGCGTGCGGGACGGGTCCCGCTCCGGTGCCAGCTCCTCGACCAGCCGCTCGAAAGGCAACTCCTGGTGGGCGTAGGCGTCGAGGGCGCGTTCGCGGACCTGTCGCACCAGGTCCGCGAACGACGGCGCCCCGGTCAGGTCGACACGCAGCACCAGCGTGTTGAGGAAGAGGCCGACCACGTCCTCGAGCTGCGCGCGGTCGCGCCCTGCCACCGGGAAGCCGACGGCGACGTCGCGCCGGCCGCTCCAGCGGCCGAGCAGGACGGCGTGCGCGGCCAGCAGGGCCATGAAGGGGGTGGCGCCGTGCTCCCGCGCGAGCGCCGTCAGCCGCCGGGCGGTGTCGGCCGGCACGGCGAGCGGCGCGAGCCCGCCCGCCGAGTCGCGTACGGCGCGACGGGGACGGTCGGTGGGCAGTTCCAGGGGCGGCAGCCCGGCCAGCCGCTCGCGCCAGTGGTCCAGCGGGCGGCGCAGCTCCGCACCGGAGAGCCGTTCGCGCTGCCAGAGGGCGAAGTCGGCGTACTGCACCTGCGGTTCGGGCGAGCTGGTGGGGCGCCCGGCGACCGCGTCCGCGTAGCGTTCCGCGAGTTCGCGGACCAGGACGTCCTCGGACCGCCCGTCGCAGGCGATGTGGTGGACGGTGAGCAGGAGGACGTGTTCCCGCTCCGCCGTCCGGGCCAGCACGGCGGAGAACACCGGGCCCTCGGCGAGGTCGACGGGCCGGCGCGCGCCGGTGGCCAGGGCGGCGATCCGGGCGTCCGCGGCCGCCCGGTCGAGTGCGCCGAGGTCCTCCTCGACGAGGGGGACCCTCCCCGGCTCGTCGACGATCTGCACGGGTTCGCCGTCGGCCACCGGATAGCGGGTCCGCAGCACCTCGTGCCGGTGGAGGATCCCGTCCAGCGCGGTGCGCAGCGCGGCCCGGTCGAGAGGGCCGCGCAGCCTGAGCGCCACGGTCATCAGGTACTCGGTGCCGCCGGGCTGGAGCCGGTCGAGGATCCACAGGCGGCGCTGGGCGAAGGAGAGCGGGAGCGGGCCGCCGCGCGTCGCGCGGGCGATGCCGTCCGCCGGGACGGGGGCGGCCCGTCCGGCGAGGCGCAGGCGGAGCAGTTCCTGCCTCAGTCGCGCGCGGTCCCTGGTGTCGGTCATCGCAGGCCTTCCTCGGCGAGCAGACCCGCCACTTCTTGGTCGGAGAGGGCGGCGACGTCGGCCTCCACGGCCTCGGACACCGCCTGGGAGAGCCGGGCCATGGTGGTGGCCTCGAACAGCAGGCGCAGGGGCAGCTCGACGGCGAACGTCTCGCGGAGCCGGGCCAGCACCCGGGTGGCGAGCAGCGAGTGCCCGCCCAGGGCGAAGAAGTCGTCGTGGGCGCCGATCCGTTCCTGGCCCAGAACCTCGGACCAGATCGCGGCGACGGCCTCCTCGGCGGGGTCGCGCGGGGCGAGGTGCTCGCGGGCGCCGCCGGTCAGGGCGGCCGAGGCGTCCGGCAGGGCCTTGCGGTCGATCTTCTTGCTGGCCGTCAGCGGGAACGCGTCGAGCGGCACCCACACGGAGGGGATCATGTACTCGGGCAGGAGCGCGCCCAGGTGTGCGCGCAGCTCGGCCACGTCGGGCATCGGGCTGCCGGGACGCGCCACCAGGTAGGCGGCCAGCCGGCGTTCACCGGGAGCCGTCTGCGGGGCGGTGACCACCGCCTCCTGGAGGGCGGGGTGCCGGGCGAGTGCCGTCTCGATCTCGCCGAGTTCGATGCGCAGGCCGCGGACCTTGACCTGGTGGTCGATCCGGCCGAGGAACTCGATGGTGCCGTCGGGGCGGTGGCGGGTCAGGTCGCCGGTGCGGTAGAGCCGCCCGCCGGGCTCGGTGGCGAAGGGGTCGGGCACGAACCGCTCCGCGGTGAGGTCCGGCCGCCGGTGGTAGCCGCGGGCCAGCCGGACGCCGCCGAGGTACAGCTCGCCGGGGACACCGACGGGGACGGGCCGCAGGTCCGCGTCCAGGATGTGGGCCCGGGTGCCGGGCACGGGCCGGCCGAGCGGCAGGGCACCGGCGGCGTCGCCCTCCGCGGGCGCCTGGGGGACGGGGTGCAGCAGGCAGGTGACGGTGGCCTCGGTCGGCCCGTAGTTGCACAGGAAGCGGGCGGGCAGGCCGGTTTCGGACCAGCGCCGCGCGTCCAGGCCGGTGACCACGTCGCTGCCGACGTTCATCAGCTTCAGCGAGTCCAGCAGGTGCAGGTCGGGCGACTCCAGGACGGCCCGGTAGTAGGACGGGGTGATCTCCAGGACGGTGACGCCGTGTTCGGCGAGCCGGGCGGGCAGTTCGTCCGGGGTCCAGAACACCGGGTCGGCGACGACGACGGTGGCGCCGGCCACCAGGGTGGCCGCGATCTGGTCCATCGCCACGTCGAAGGTGAGGGCGGACAGCAGTGCCACCCGTTCGCCGGGGACGATGCCGTACGCGTCGGCGATCACCCGGCAGTGGTGGGCGTACGCACGGTGCTCGATCATCACGCCCTTGGGGCGGCCGGTCGAGCCGGAGGTGTAGATGACGTAGGCGAGGTTGCGCGGCAGGGCAGGGACGGGCTCCGGGTACGCGAGGTCCGGGCCGGGTTCGTTCCGGGCGTCGGCGTCGGCCAGGACCACCCGGTGGGCTCCGGTCAGGCGGCCGGCGAACGCGCGGGTGGTGACGACGAGTTCCGGGCCGGCGTCGGCGAGCATGAGCTCCAGCCGCTCGGCGGGGTGCCCGGGGTCGAACGGCACGTAGACGCCGCCGGCCTTCAGTACGGCGAGCAGGACCACCACCGCCTCGACGCCGCGCTCCAGGCAGGAGCCGACGACCGTCTCCGCGGTGACCCCGAGGGAGCGCAGGCGGGCGGCGAACCGGTCGGAGAGCGCGTCGAGTTCGGAGTAGCTGACCTGCTGGTCACCGAAGACCACGGCGATGGCGTCCGGCGCCCGCCGGACCTGCCGGGCGAACAGCTCCGGTACGCACAGCCCGCGTTCGTCGGCCGGGTCGAGCACGGCGACCCGTGCGGACTCCGGGTCGGCCCAGGTGGTGAGGGCGCGCCGCCGCTCGTCCTCGGTGAGCATGCGGAGGTCGCCGATCCGCGCGTCGGGTGCGGCGGTGGCACTGCCGATCAGGGTCAGGTAGTGGCCTGCCATCCGTTCGACGGTCTCCCGGTCGAAGAGCGCGGTCGCGTACTCGAACCAGCAGTACATGCGCCCGTCGCGCTCCTTGACGGTCACGGTGAGGTCGAACTTGGCGGTCTCCAGTCCGGCCCGGACCGGTTCCACGGCGACCGCGCCGAGCCGGTCGGGGACGCCTGCCAGGTGCTGGTGCTCGAACATGATCTGGAACAGCGGGTTGCGGGAGAGGTCCCGCTCCGGTTGCAGCGCGTCGACGAGGTGCTCGAACGGTACGTCCTGGTGGGCGAAGGCGTCGAGCACCGTGCGGCGGACCTGCTCCAGCAGCTCGCCGAAGGCCGGGTTGCAGCCGAGGTCGCTGCGGATCACCAGGTTGTTGGTGAAGAACCCGACCAGGTCCTCCGTCTCCTGGCGGGTCCGGCCGGCGACCGGGGTCCCCACCGCGAGGTCGTCGCGGCCGGTCCAGCGCCGCATCAGCACCTGGAACGCGGCGAGCATCACCATGAACGGGGTCGCGCCGTACCGGCCGGCCAGTTCGGTGACGGCCCGGGCCACCTCCGGCGCGACCTCGACGACGACGTTGTCGCCGCGGGCGTCGCGGACCGCCGAGCGGACCCGGTCGGTGGGCAGTTCGAGGGGTGTGAGTCCTTCCAGGCGGTCGCGCCAGTAGGCGAGTTGGTGGTCCAGCCGGCCGGCCCGCTGCTGCTCGCGCTGCCACACCGCGAAGTCGGCGTAGCGCACCGGCTGCGGGGCGAGCGGTGACGGATCGCCCGCGGCGAAGGCCCGGTAGGCGAGGTCGAGGTCGCGCAGGTAGACGTTGGTCGACCAGGCGTCGAAGGCGATGTGGTGCAGGGTCAGCACGAGGAGGTGGTCCTCGGGGGCGGTGCGGATCAGGGTCGCCCGCAGCGGGTGTCCGTGTTCGAGGTCGAACGGCCGGCGGGCCAGCTCGTCCACCAGGGCTCGGGCCCGTGGCTCGGCGTCGGGGGCGCCCGTCAGGTCGGTCCGGGTGAAGTCCACCGGCCCGGCGGGGTCGACGACCTGGACGGGCTCGCCGCCCTCGGAGCGGTACCTGGTCCGCAGGATCTCGTGCCGTGCGGACAGGGCGTCCAGCGCGTGGCGCAGCGCGACGGTGTCGAGCGGTCCGGTCAGCCGCAGCGCCAGCGGGACGACGTATTCGTGGGTCCCGGGCTCCAGCTGGTCGAGGAACCACATCCGCTGCTGGCCGAACGAGAGCGGCAGCGGGCGGTCCCGGCCCGCGGGCCGGACGGCGTCCGGAACGGTGCCCGGGGCGGCCTCGGCGCCGGCCTCGGTGAGCCGGGCGGCCAGCGCGGCCACCGTCCGCGCCTGGAACAGCTCGCCGACGGTCAGTTCGGTACCGAAGGCGCGCCGCAGCCGCAGCACGAGCCTGATCGCGAGCAGGGAGTGGCCGCCCAGCAGGAAGAAGTCGTCCTGGGCGGCGACCCGTTCGACGCCGAGGACCTCGGCCATCAGCGCGGCGACGGCCTCCTCCGCGGGGGTGCGCGGGGCCTGCCGGTCCTTGGCGGCGGGCCGGCCGGGCTCGGCGGCGGCCGGCAGCCGGCGGCGGTCCACCTTTCCGTTCGGTGTGAGGGGGAGCTCGGCGAGTTCGACGACGGCGGACGGCAGCATCGCCTCCGGCAGCGTGGCGGCCAGGTGGACTCGCAGCGCCTCCGGATCGATCCGCTCCCCCGCGGCGGGCACCGCGTACGCGGTCAGCCGCGCGTCGCCCGCGTCGGACCGCTGCACGGCCACGACGGCGGCGGCCACCGACGGATGGGCCGACAGCAGGACCTCGATCTCGCCGGGCTCGATCCGCACTCCGCCGATCTTGACCTGGTCGTCGACGCGTCCCACGTACTCCAGCGCGCCGTCCGCGCGGCGCCGCACCAGATCGCCGGTGCGGTACCGGCGCGCGCCGGGCACGGCCGCGTCCGGGTCGGGGACGAACCGGTCCGCGGTGAGGTCGCCCCGGCCCGCGTACCCGCGGGCGAGTCCGAGGCCGCCGACGTGCAGCTCGCCGGTCACCCCGACGGGTACCTGACGGCCCTCGGTGTCCACCACGTAGGTGCGCACGTTGGGCAGCGGCAGACCGATGGGCACCAGGTCGCCGGGCTCGTCCGGGTCGAAGTGCCAGGCGGTGGAGTCCACGGCGCACTCGGTGGGGCCGTAGGTGTTGACGACCTCGGCGTCGAGGGTGCGGCGCAGCCGGTCGGCCAGGCCGGCGGGCAGCGGCTCGCCCGCCGAGCACAGCAGGCGCAGTGAGGCGCAGTCGGCGAGGGTCGGCTCCTCCAGCAGCAGGCGCAGCATCGAGGGCACGCCTTGCAGCACGGTGACCCGGTGGTCGGCCACGGCACGGGCCATCACCGCCGGGTCGCGGTGGGCGTCCTGGGGGCCCGTCACCACCGCGGCCCCGCACACCAGCGGGGAGAGGAACTCCCACAGGGCGGCGTCGAAACCTATGGTGGTCTTCTGCAGCACCCGGTCGCCGGGGCCCAGGCCGTAGCGCTCCACCGACCAGAGCACGCGGTTGCGGATCGCGGCTTCGGGTACGACGACCCCTTTGGGCCGGCCGGTCGAGCCGGAGGTGTACATCACGTACGCGGCCCGGGTGCCGACCGCGCCCTCCGGTTCGAGGGGCGGCGCCTGCTCGGACTCCGGCGGCCGGACGGCGTCGAGGACAAGGGTGTTCGGGTGGGCCGGCAGTAGCCCGGACAGCGCCTCCTCGGTGACCAGCAGGGTCACTTCGGCGTCGCCGACCACGTGGGCCAGCCGCTCCGCCGGGTGTTCCGGGGCCAGCGGCACGTACACGCCGCCCGCGGTGAGCACGGCGAGGACGGTGGCGACCAGGTCGGTGCCGCGGTGCAGCGCGACGCCCACCGCGCTCTCCGGGCCGACGCCGCGCGAGCGCAGCAGTCCGGCCAGCCGCCGCACCCGGTCGGCGAGGTCGGCGTAGCGGGTCTCCCGCTCGCCGGACACCACGGCCACCGCGTCCGGGGTGGCCAGGGCCTGGGCGAAGAAGAGTTCGGCGAGCGACTGCTGCGGCCGCTCGGTCTCGGTGCGGTTCCAGCGCTCGAAGGCCGCCAGTTGCTCGGCGGGGACGGTTTCCAACGCGTCTGCGGGGGCGTCCGGGTGCTCCGCGATGCCGGAGAGCAGCCGCAGCAGGCTCGCCGCCATCCGCTCGATCCGCGCGCGGTCGAACAGCGCGGTGGGGAAGACGAGCCGGCCCGCGATCGAGCCGTCCGGGAGTTCGGACAGGTGCAGCGACAGGTCGAAGGCGGAGTGATCGGTGGCCGGCTCGACCTTGGCGACGTCGAGTCCGGGCAGCCGCAGCGGGCGGCGCTCGGCGTTGTGCAGCGCGAAGCCGACCTGGAACACCGGGTTGCGGGAGAAGTCCCGCTCGGGCGCGAGGTCGGCCACCACCCAGCCGAACGGCACGTCCTGGTGCTCGTAGGCGTCCAGGGTGGTCTCCCGGACCCGCGCCAGCAGGTCGAGGAAGGAGCCGTGGCCGGACAGGTCGGAGCGCAGCACCACGGTGTTGAGGAACAGGCCGACCAGCGGCTCCAGTTCGACCTCGTCGCGGTCCGAGACGGACACCCCGACCGCCACGTCGGTGCGGCCGGACCAGCGCGCGAGCAACAGCTGGAACGCGGCCAGGTGCACCATGAACGGGGTCGCGCCCGCGTCCCGGCCGAGCATCGCCAGCCGCCCGGCCAGCTCCCCCGGCACCGTGAACGGGACGCTGTCCCCGGCCGGTTCCCACTGCGCCGGGCGCCGGCGGTCGGCGGGCAGCTCCAGCGGCTCCAGGCCCGCCAGCCGCTCCCGCCAGTAGGCGCGCCGCTGCTCGGCCCGCGCGGGTGCGGCCGCCCAGGTGTCGCGCTGCCACTGCGCGAAGTCCGCGTACTGCACCGGTACCGGGTCGAGCGGTGACGGCCGGCCGGCCGCGAACGCGGCGCACAGCTCGTGCAGTTCCCGGGCGAGAACACCCCAGGACCATCCGTCGAAGGCGATGTGGTGGACCGTCACCAGCAGGGCGGCGTCCTCATCGGCGAACCGGACCAGGGTCAGCCGCCAGGGGGCCTCGGTGCGGAGGTCGATCGGCGTGCGCAGCTCGACCGCGTGCAGTTCACGCACGCGCGCCTCGCGGTCCGCCGGCGCCGTGCCCGTCAGGTCCACCCGGACGAGCCGCACGGGACCGGGCTCGGCCACGAACTGCGCGCCGGCGCCCTGCGCGCTGCCGTAGCGGGTGCGCAGCACCTCGTGCCGTGCCGAGATCTCGGTGAACGCCGCCTCCAGCACCCGCGTGTCGAGCGGGCCGCGGATGCGGAACGCCTCGCACATCAGGTACTCGGTGGAGGCACCGGAGCGGAGCTGGTCGAGGAACCAGAGCTGTTCCTGGGCGTACGAGAGCGGCAGGCCGCTGTCATCGGCGGACATCGGTCACCTCCGGGTACGCGGCGGACCGCACGGCCGCCGAGAAGGGTTCGGCCATCGCCACGGCGATCCGGCGCTGTCCGGTGAACGGCTCGCGGGCGTGCGCCGACAGCATGTTGTCCACGAGGAGCACGTCGTCCCGCTGCCAGTCGAAGCGCCGCTGTTCGGCGCGGTAGCAGGCCCGCAGGTGTGCGACGACCTCGTCCGGGATCGGCCGCCCGTCGCCGTAGTAGGTGTTGGTCGGCAGCTGCGCGTCGTCGTACATCTCCCGCAGCGCGCCGCACACCTCCTCGGCCAGCGTGGTCACGTGGAAGAAGGTGAGGTGGTTGAACCAGACCGTCTCGCCGGTCACCGGGTGCCGGTGCACGGCCCGGCGGCGCGCACGGGTGCGCAGGCCGTTCGCCGTCCACTCGGTCTCGACGCCGCTGCGGGCGCAGTACGCCTCGACCTCGCCGCGGTCGCCCGTGCCGAAGGCCTGCTGCCACGGCACGCCGAAGCCGTCGGAGAAGTTGCGCACCACCATCCAGTCCCGGGCGGCGAACTCCTCCCGGACGGACGGGTCGATCGCCTGGTACACCCGGCGGGTGTCGGCGAGCGGGGTCGCGCCCAGGGTGTCCGGCGGCTGCACGCAGTGGAAGAAGAGGTTCAGCGGCCAGTCCGCCTGGTAGGAGTTCTCGTTGTGGAGGAAGATCTCCTCGTCCGGCGGATAGTCGGTCGAGGTGTACACCTGCCCCTTGATGGTGCTCCGCGGCGAGGACCGCTCCGCGTAGGGCAGCGGCGTGCCGGACACCGCCCGGACCGCGGCCTCGAAGCCGTCCACGCCGCCGACGTCGAAGCCGCGCAGCAGCACCGCGCCGTGTTCGAGCAGCCGGCCGCGGATGAGCGGTCGGGCGGCCGACAGGTATGCGGACAGGGGCGTACCGGGGGACTCGGCGGACAGCGTCAGGGGCAGCGCGGAGCTCGCGTCGCGCTCCTGGGCGCGCTCGGGCGGCGCGGTCCGGATGGAGGGGTTCGCAGTCATGCGCCTCAGCGTCGCTGCCGGGCCGTCGCCGCTCCGAGAGAACAACCGGCAGTCACGTCGGCAGCGTCGGCGCCACGGTGACTGCGCCTCCTTCTCTGGGGTCGAAGGGCGCCGTTGCGGCAGGCTCTGCGGCGCCGCCAACGGTCACGTGAGGTTCGTGACGCGGCAGTTCACCCGAGGGAGGGCCCGCCGTGGCCGAGGAAGACACCGACGAGCGCACCTACCGCGTCGTCCGCAACGACGAGGAGCAGTACTCCGTCTGGCTCGCCGACCGCGAGCTGCCGCCCGGCTGGCACGCCGAGGGCACCGAGGGCAGCCGGAGCGAGTGCCTGGCCCACATCGGCACCGTCTGGACCGACATGCGACCGCTCAGTCTGCGGCGGCAGATGGAGGGGGCTGCGCGCGGCTAGCGCCTGACCGGCGGACCAGGTCGGAGAGAACAGCGGTGCCTTGCAGCCCGGGTGAGTGGGGTCCGGTGCGTTCGGCTGCGAGGCGGAGGAGGGCGTGCCGGACCCCGCGTCTCGGACACGATCCGCCGGATCAGGCCCTGGCGTCCGGCCCGGGCCGGACTTGGAGTGTGACAGATGACGAGCCCCGACACGAGGGAGCAGGCGGAGCCACGGCCGCCGGACCCGCCGGACGCGGCCACCGCCGGCCCGGTGGTGCCGCTGCACCGCAACCGCGACTTCCTGCTGCTGTGGGGCGGGTCGGCGGTCTCCCTGCTCGGGTCGACGGCCACCACGATCGCCTACCCGCTGCTGGTCCTGGCCATCACCGGCTCACCGTTCGCCGCCGGCCTGGCCGGATTCGTGGCGCTGCTGCCCGCGCTGCTCCTCCCGTTGCCGGCCGGCGCCCTGGTGGACCGCTGGCCGCGCCGGCGGCTGATGATCTGGTGCGACGCGCTGCGCGCGCTCGGCGCGGCGGCCGTCGCGGTCGCCGCCGCCCTCGACGTCCTGGGCCTGCCGCTGGTGCTGGCCGTGAGCTTCATCGAGGGCGCGCTCACCGTGTTCCACGGGCTCGCCGCGCACGCCGCCGTCCCCAACGTGGTACCCAGGAGCCAGCTCTCGCTGGCCCTGTCCCGCAATGAGGCACGGGGGCGGGCCGCCGTGATGCTCGGGACACCGCTCGGCGGTGTGCTGTTCGGTCTCGGCCGGGCCGTCCCGTTCCTGGCGGACGCGCTGAGCTACCTGGTCTCGCTGACCGGACTGCTCTTCATCCGCCAGGAGTTCGAGGCCGAGCGGTCGGCCCACGCCGGCAGCATGGGCGAGCAGGTCCGCGAGGGCCTGGGGTGGCTGTGGCGACAGCCCTTCCTGCGCACCACCACCCTGCTGGTGGCGGGGAGCAACCTGATGTTCCGGGCGCTGTTTCTGGTCACCATCGTGCTGGCCACCGACGTCGGCGCGTCCTCGGCGGGGGTGGGCCTGATGGTCGGCGTCGCGGGGGGCGGGGGTGTCCTCGGCTCGCTGGCGGCGCCGTGGTTCGCCCGCCGGGTCCCACTGGGCGCCCTGGTGATCGGGGCGAACTGGGCGTGGGCGGTGCTGATGGCCGTGATCGCCTTCAGCCGCGACCCGTTCACGCTCGCCGCCGCCTACGCCGCGATGTGGTTCGTCGGACCGCTGTGGAACGTGGCGCTCGGCAGCTACCAACTGGGCATCACCCCGGACCGGTTGCGCGGCCGGGTACTCGCGGCGATGACCACGCTGTCCAACGGGGCGCTGCCGGTCGGCTCGCTGCTCGGCGGTCTGCTGCTCGACTCGGCCGGCGCGCGGACCGCCGCGCTGGCCCTGGCGGGCTGGATGGTGCTGATCGCAGGCACCGCGTCCCTCGCCCGCTCCGTGCGCGCCACGCCCGGCGCGCCGGCGCGGTGACCCTCCGGGCCCCGGCCCTGCCTCGGCTCACGCCCGCACCGCACCCGTCCGGGCGGCGGCCGCCGCACCACCCCTCGATCCAGTGCTGACAGGAGGAACTAGCGTGTTCCGCACGATGCTCGGGGCCCGTCCCGATCCGACGGGGCGAGGCCGCCATGCCGGAATCTGACGACGGGCCCGCCGGCGTTCTCGGCACGATCGGCGGCACGCCGCTGGTCGAACTCGCCAAGCTCGCTCCGGGGCGGCACTTCACCACCTACGCCAAGCTGGAGGCCTTCAATCCGGGCGGCAGCATGAAGGACCGCTCGGCCCTGGAGATGCTGCGCGGGCTGATCCGGGGCGGCACCCTGGTGCCCGGCCGCTCGGTGGTCGTCGAATCGAGCTCCGGCAACCTGGGCATCGGACTGGCCCAGGTCTGCGCCTACTACGGGCTCCGGTTCATCTGTGTGGTGGACCCCCGCACCAACCGGCAGAACATCGCCGTCATGCGGGCCCTCGGTGCGGAGGTCGAGGTGGTGAGCGAGTGCGACCCGGCTACGGGCGAGTACCTGCCCGTCCGGATCGGCCGCATCAAGGCGCTGGTCGCCCGCATCCCCGGCGCCTACTGGCCCAACCAGTACGCCAACCCGCTCAACCCCCAGGCGCACCGGCGGACGATGCGCGAGATCCTGGAGGCGGTGCCGGGCGGGGTCGACTACCTGTTCTGCGCGACGGGTTCCTGCGGCACCCTGCGCGGCTGCGCGGAGTACGTGCGCGACCGGCAGCTGCCGGTGACCGTGGTCGCGGTGGACGCCAGAGGGAGCGCCATCTTCGGCGGCGTTCCGGCACCCCGGCTGATCCCGGGCCACGGCGCGGCCGTACGGCCGGCGCTCTACAAGGACGGGCTCGCCGACGAGGTCGTCCATCTGACGGACCTCGACTGCGTGGTCGGGTGCCGGCGGCTCGCCGCCCGGGAGGGCATCCTCGCGGGCGGCTCCTCCGGGGCCCTGGTGGCGGCGGTCGGCCAGATGGCCGACCGCATCCCGGCTGGCGCGCGCTGCGCGGTCGTCCTGCCCGACCGCGGGGAGCGCTACCTCGACACGATCTACGACGACGAATGGGTCGCCCGCCACTTCGGCGACGTGTCCCACCTGTGGAAGGAGACGAAGTTGGCGATGAAGGGGGCATCATGCTGATCCTTGGAGCCGGAGACGTCCACCAAGTCCTCGACGACGCCGAGGCCGAGGTCGTCGCAGCAGTGCGCCGCGCGTACCTGCTGCACGACCGGGGCCGTACGGCCCTGCCGCACTCGGTCTTCCTCCGTTTTCCGGACGACCCGCGCAACCGGATCATCGGACTGCCCGCCTACCTCGGCGAGGAGGAGGAGCCGGTGGCGGGCATCAAGTGGATCGCCTCCTTCCCCGGCAACACCGCGCGGGGCCTGGAACGCGCCTCCGCCGCGGTGATCCTCAACTCCATGGCCACCGGGCAGCCGGAGGCCCTGCTGGAGGGCTCGGTGATCTCGGCGCGGCGCACCGCGGCGAGCGCCGCCCTCGCGGCGGCGACGCTGGGCTCGTCCGTCGCCGAGACCGGTGTCTCCCTGATCGGCTGCGGCGTGATCGGCTTCGAGATCCTCGCCTACCTCCGGGCCGTCCTGCCCGGCCTCGACGCGGTCACCGTGTTCGACCTCGACAGCACCCGGGCTGAGTCCTTCGCCGCCCGTTGCCAGGCTCGCTGGCCGGACCTGAAGACCGAGGTGGCCGTCAGCGCGGAGGAGGCGCTCTCCGCCCACCGGCTGGTCTGCCTGGCGACCACCGCCGCCGCCCCGCACCTGACCACCGACGCCTGCCGGCCCGGCACCCTGGTCCTGCACGTGTCCCTGCGCGACCTGACACCGGGAAGCATCCTGACCGCCGTCAACGTGGTCGACGACGCGGACCATGTGTGCCGCGAGTCGACCTCCCTGCACCTGGCCGAACAGCTCTGCGGCAACCGCGGCTTCATCACCACCTCGATCGGTGCCGTGCTGAACGCGGGAAAGCCCTTCCGACGCGCCGAGGACCGCGTCACCGTGTTCTCCCCGTTCGGCCTGGGCACCCTGGACCTCGCCCTCGCCGACCTCGTCCGCCGCCGGGCCGCCTCCCTGGGCCTCGGCACCCGGGTACCGGACTTCCTGCCGGCTCCCGCCGGCGCCGCGGTCGGCTGACCGGCGACGGTCGCGGCACCGGCCCCGGCACGGCAACCTCGGCGTCCACGCCATCGAACAGAGGCCCGCTCCCGAGGAACCACATCCGCACGATCCGGTCCATGGCCGGGCCGGGGACCGTGCCGGAGTCTCAATGAGCCCTGTTCGCCCTGGTCAACGATGCGCTGCCGCCGTACCACCAGCAGACGAAGATCTTCTGGTGTCGTGCTCGCCGAAGAGGCTGGGCTTCTTCCGAACACCTGCGCAAGGCGCCTGAACTGGGTTCCCACCCGTCAGGCGCCCTTCGCGCAAACCGCTCTCGGACGGGCTCGGTCTGCGTGCCGACTCCCATCTCCTCCCACGACCGTGCCCAGCCTGACCCGTGCCTCCAGACCAGCCACGGACCACACCCCCCGGTTCAGCCCTCGGGGTCCGTCACCTCGACCGACGCCCTGCCGCACGACGACCCCCGCCCCGCCGAAATCCGCAGGCACCATCCGTCAGGCAGAATCGCCGTCATGTCCCAGCGTGCCGAACACCTGCTCACAGCCGTCGACCTGCTCTCCTACCCCGACCGCATGCGTGAGCTGGCCTCCGCTGCCCGGCGCGCCGCGGCGACGGGGGCGGTCGACGAGCTGGTGACCGGGCTCGCCGCCCACGGCGTCCACGGACGGCGGCTCGCCGCCACCGTGGCGGACATGGTGCGCCACGACTCGTATCTGGAGGGCAGCCTCGCGGACTCCGACCGTCTCGTCCGCGCCCCCGCGATCAGGGCGCTGCTGCGGGGGCGGCTCACGGACGCCGCCGTGATCGAGGCCATCGAGGACGCCCCCGCAGCCGTGCGGCAGCAGCTCGTGCACGCCATCGCCGTGGCGGGGCGTACGGGCCTCGCCGAGGCCCTGGTCGAGCCGACGTACCGGCGATGGGGCGCCGAGGCCGCCGCGGAACTGCTCGCCTCCTGCACGGCGGAGACCGCCGCCCGGCTGCTGCCCCGCCTGTTCCGCGGACTGAGCTCCTACCGGCTGCTCGCCGCCCGCCATCCCACTCTGCTGCTCGCCGAGATGGAGCGGCAGCTCGACACCCTTCCCTCCGTCGTACGGGACGGCTGGCTGGCGTCCCACGCGGACGCGCTCGCGCTCCTCGCCGACCGGGATCCACTCGGTGTGCTGGCCGTGCTCGAGCGTCACGAGACGCTGCCGATGCCTGTGGAGCGCAAGCTGCACGTCCTGGCAGAGGCGGATCCCGGCCGCACGGTGCGGCTGCTGCTGCGCCCGAGGCTGCGGTCCCGGCTGAACAGCGGCCGCCTCGCACCCGCCGTGCTGCGCCGAATCGTCCGCCACGCCCCGGCGGAACTCAACGACCTCGCCCGCGCCTGGAACGACAACGAAGCCGCTCTCGCCCGGCTGCTGGCCTGCCTGCCGCCCTCCCGCCGCGGCGTCCTGTTCGACGCGGCGATGGAGGGCAGGGACCTCACCCACGCGGACCTCAGCCCCGCCCTGCTCGACGTACTGCCGTACGAGCGGCGCACTGCCGAGGCCCGGCGGATGGCGACACTGGCCCGCGGCAGAGGCGCGCACTGGGCGCGCATACTGACAGCAGCCGCCTACCTGCCTCCGGACGAGGTCCGTGACGACCTTCTCACCGCCGTCCGCCGCTCCGCCGCCGACGACCGCGCCACGGCCTACCCGCTGCTCGTCCGCAACGCAGCACGCTCCCGCGACCCACGGGAGGTGAGCCGGTTGCTGCGTGCGCTGCTGCGGCTGCGCAATGAACAGGACCCGGTCCGCAGCGCCGCCCTCTCCGCACTGGCAGAGGTGCCCCCGTCGCTGTTCGCGGAGGACGCCGCCGAGGACCTCGGACGAATCTCCGTCGACGCCGTCGAAGCCCGTGACTCCTCCTGGAGCACCCGTCACGCGCTCAGCACGCTCGCCCTGGCCCTGCTGCGCGAGCGCGCCGTCACCGGTGGCACGCAGCTCATCGGCTGGGCCCTCGACACCCTCACCCGGCTCTCCGGCCACACAGGCGGCGCGCACGTCGGCCGACTCGACACCGTGCTGCGGCGCGGCCAGGAGTACGAGGTGCTGGCGGCGCTGCGGCCGTGGCTGGCGGCCGCCACCGACAAGGCCGACTACTCGCTCGTCTTCGCACTCGTGCGGGCGCTCGGGCGGCGCGCGTGGGAGATGGCCGAACTCCAGGAGTACCTCTGGCAGGCCGTCCAGTTCGGAAACGACGCGTCCGTCCGCACCGCCGTCGACCTCTGGCTGGAGCAGCCGAAGGGGCGCGACGAGCGGGTGGAGCGGATCGTGGGGCTGGAGCCGTCCGCCGCCGTCCTGCCGTCCGTTCTGAGCGTCCTGACGGGACGCCGTACGGACCTGCTCGACCCGCTGCTGGCCGACACCCCACCGTACGGCCGCTTCCTGACCGTTCGCAGCCACTGGACGCCACCCACCTGCCGGTCCCACCGCTGGGTGCCGCGCCAGCAGCGGGCGGCGGCACAGTTGCTCGCGCGCACGGCGGGCGACGCGGGGCAGCCGGTGCATGTGCGCCTCCATGCCCTCTCAGCGGCGGCGGTGATCCCGGAGGCGGGCCTGGAAGTCGTCTGCCGCTGCACGGGATCGTCGAACGTCCCGCTGGCGGAGGCGGCCCTCGGCGCACTGCCGTGGACCGACCGCCCCGACGAGGTGCTGCCGCTGCTGCTGGAGCACGCGGGCGGCGACCTCGCCCGGGTCGCGGTCTACGCGGCGACGCGGGCCGCGCGGTACGTCGCGCCGTCGCGGCTCGCCACGGAGCTCCGCGGGCTGCTCACCCCGAAGGACCCGCGGACGGTGAAGGTCACCAGCCGCAAGGAGGCGGTGCGCCTGGCGGCGACGATGCTGCCCCCGGCGCAGGCGGCGCCTCTGCTCCGGGAGGCGTTCGAGCTGCCCGGGCAGCACCACGACGTGCAGTCGGTGTGCGTCGCGTTCGCCCGGGGCATGCTGGCGGAGCCGGCCAGCTGGACCGTGCTGGAGTCGGCCGCGCAGGGACGCACGGAGCTCCGCCAGGCGCTGGCACGGGCGGTCGTGGCCGAGGTGGACGAGGAGCATCGGGCCAGGTACGCGGGGCTGCTGCAGCACGCCTGCGAGCCGCTCGAACCGGAAACGGCTGCGGCGCTGTTCCCAGCACTGGCGGCATGGGCACCGTGGCAGCCGGAGATCGCCGAGATGCTGGTGGCCGCCACCACGGACCTTGCCGACCGGGCGGTGTGGGCGATGGCCGGGCAGGAGCTGGTGGAGCTCGCAGCGGACGACGACGGCCCGTACCTTCGGGCCCTGCGGGCGATGCTGGAAGCCACCGGAGACCCGGACCAGCCCGATGCCGAACCCGAACGCGACCGGCCTGCCCGGCAGCGGGCCGCGAGCCTGCTGCACCACCTCCTGCTCCACCATCGTCACCGGGGCGGAGGCCGGCCGACGGCGGACGTGCTCCTGCGCGCCGCCGACACCGTCGCCGGGCGCGAGGACTTCGCGCACTCGGTCGCCGAACTCCGGCTGTACGCCCTCGAACTGAACAAGGACGCCACCGCGCTCTCGTCGGGCCTGCGGCGATTGGCGGCCGACTGCGAAGGACGTCCGCTGCTCGCCCAGGACATCGCCGAAGGGCTCAGCTCGCGGCTCAGCGCGATCAGCGGCCCCGCGCCGGACGCGTGGCTGGAGACCGCCCGCACGCTGGGTGGGGAACCGGGCCTGGCCCAGGGCCTGTTGGCTTTCAGGCTCACTGTCTCCGGCGGCAGCCGCTCTCGGTGGACGGAGCCGTGGCGCGGCCGGCTGCGTACCCTGCGCCGGCACGCGCACCCCGACGTCCGCGCGGCGGCACGCGAGACGGTCACGGCACGGGAGGCGCCGCCGTCGGTCCCGGGGACGATCCAGTGGTGACACGGCGTGGCTCTGTCGCGACGACCGGGAGCGGTCCTCGGTCTCGTCCGCCAGGACTCCGGCGGTTCACAGGCGTTCCGCCCGTTGACGCCGGCACTCAGGCGTGGGGGGTGATGACGGCACGTCCTCGGATGCTGCCGCGGTGCAGGAGCTGGTACGCCTCGTCGGCGCGGTCCAAGGGGAAGTGCTCGACCGGCATCGTGATCTTTTTCTGCTGGGCCAGAGTGATCACTTCCATCAGTTCGGGCAGAGTGCCCCAGTAGGGCGAAGCGACGGAGCACTCGTGCGGCGGGCTCGTGAAGTTGACGGGCAGGGCTCCTCCGCCGAGGCCGACGACGGTCAGGTGGCCGAGCACCCTGGCCACCTGAGCGGCCATCCGGAGAGTCGGGTCGTTGCCGACCATGTCCAGCACGAGCTCGGCGCCCTGCTGCCCCGTCAGGTCCTTGATGCGGGTGACCGCCTCGTCGCCCGGGAGAAGCGCTTCGTCGGCTCCCATGTGCCTGGCGGTCTCCAGCTTGCGGTCGTCGGTGTCCACTGCGACGACGGTGGTCGCCGTGGTGAGCGCGCGCAGGATCTGGATGGTCATCTGCCCGAGCCCGCCTGCCCCGATCACGACCGCGGTCGAGCCCGCTCCCAGCAGGTGCAGCGACCTCTTGACGGCGTGATAGCTGGTCAGTCCGGCGTCGCTGAGCGGGGCTGCCTGACGGGGGTCGAGGGTGCCCAGCGGAATCAGGTACCGCGGCGCGGGGACGAGCAGGTACTCGGCCATTCCGCCGTCGTGGCCACCTCCCAGGCCCGGGCCCTGACCGCCGAGGTTCTGGCAGTAGTTCTCCTTGCCCTGGCGGCAGTTGACGCAGATGCCACAGCCCCAGGAACCGTAGACGATCACGGGGTCGCCGGGTGCGAACCCGGTGACGCCCGGTCCCGGGGTCTCCACCCATCCGGCGTTCTCGTGGCCGAGGGTGAAGGGCGGTTCGGTGGTGACTCCCGCTGGTGGGCCGGGTGCCTCCATGATGTGCAGATCGGAGTGGCAGGCGCCGGCGCCCCCGACCTTCAGCAGGACCTGACCCGGTCCGGGCTCGGGCACCGGCACCTCGCGCAGCTCGGGCGGTCGTCTCCACCCGACGAGTCGGAAAGCACGCATGGGGTTCCTTCACGCACGCCGGGTCAGTCGCGGATGCCGTCGATGTCGACCAGAACGTGCCGCGGTCCCCGGAAGATCTGGTTGTGCCGGTACGGCGGCGGGTCCTCGACGAGCCGGGGGTTCTCCACCCGGCGGACGAACTCGCCGACCGCGGCCTGGACCTCGAGTCGGGCGAGCGGGGCGCCGAAGCAGAAGTGGATGCCCTGGCTGAATCCGAGGTGCTGGTTGTCGCGGCGTTCGAGGTCGAGTTCGTCGGGGTCGGTGAACCGTTCCGGGTCGCGGTTCGCCGAACCGTACGCCAGGAAGATCGGCGCCCCCTTCGGGATGGTGGTGCCGGCGATGTCGATGTCCTCCAGGGCGGAGCGGGTGTGCCAGAACTGCACCGACGACTCGTAGCGCAGCAGTTCCTCCACGCCGGGCACGATCAGTTCGGGCCGGCGGCGCAGCGTCTCCAGCGCGTCGGGGTGACGCAGCAGGGTGAGCACGCTGTGGGCTATGAGGTTGACCGTGGTCTCGTGCCCCGCGAAGATCAGGAGCAGTGTGTTGCTCGCGAGCGCGCCCTTGGACATCCGTCCTTCCCGGCCGTCCTCGTTGACCAGGGCGGAGAGCATGCCGGGGCCCGGCCGGTCGGCGTAGCGGTCGAGCAGTTCCGCTGCGAACTGTCCGAAGTCCTGGACGGCCTGCCGGGCCCCGGCCAGCCGGCCCTGGATCTCCTCGGAGGCGGCCTCGGGGCCGAAGTCCAGCGCGTCCAGGGCCGTTTCGATCCAGTGGTGGAAGCGCGGCTCGTCCTCCAGCGGCACGCCGAGGACCTTGCAGATCACTGTCACCGGCAGGGGGTAGGCGAAGTCGTCGACGGCGTCGATCCGGGTCTTGCCCCTCATGCCGTCCAGGAGGCCGCCGACGATGCGGCGGATCTCGGGTTCCAGGTCGGAGATCAGGTGAGGGGTGTGCGGCGGGCCGGCGAAGTGCGGCATCATCGTCCGGCGGTCACGGTCGTGCTCGGGCGGATCGCAGGTGATGATGCTCGGCTCGGTCAGCGCCTCTCTGATCGGCTCAGCCGCCGACTCTCCCGAGTCCTCGGTACGGGCAGCGCCCGGTACCGGGCGCTTTCGTGGGTCCGAACTGACCCGGGGGTCGTGGAGCAGCGTGACGATCTCCCGATAGGTGCTGACGACGTAGGTGCCGTCCGGTTGCCGCGCCACCGGGGTTTTGCGCAGTTCCTCGTAGAAGGGGTACGGATTGGCGCGGTTGGCGTAACGCAGGGCCTGCTGCCAGGGGCTTTCCTCGACCACGAGGCTCCCCTCCTTCTTCCTGTCGATGCTGTCCGCTGACCCGCACGGCCGACGGGCGGGTCAGCGATGGGGCGGCCGGAACGCAGCCGTCCGCTCGCTCGGGGCATGACCGGTCAGAACGACGTCGGGGATCGCCGTCGGGACCCTCGGATCCGGGAACTCGGCCGGCATCGGACTCGTGACGGGCGGCCGGTCCCAGCCGGGAGGCGGAGGCGGGAAGGGGCCGGACTGTTCGATCAGCCTGCCGTAGTAGTCCAGCCACTTGCCGTGATCGAAGGCGACCGCGGCGACGATACGGCCCCGGTGACCGTAGGCGGCTGCGAAGTGGCGCTCCTCGACGGACCCCTGGGTGAAGACGATCTCGTCGCCGAAAGGCGGCACCCCGACGGACTTGATGTTCACGCCGAACTGGCCGGACCAGAAGCCGGGCAGCAGCAGATGCGGACGATAGTGGGGTTCGAGGTTCACCATGTTGTGGGCCGCGGCCTCGGCGCCGAAAACGGCGTTGTCCCAGTGTTCCATCGCGAGGAACTGGTACTCGTACAGCACGTGCGGCGCGCGCGCCACGTCCCCTGCCACGAAGACGCTGTCGGTGACCACACCGTTGATGTCGAAGGCACGACCGCCGGCGTCGCACCCGACGCCCCAGAAACCGGCCGCCAGTCCGGAGCCCTCCAGCCATTCCACGTTGCGGATCGATCCCAGCGAGGCCACCACCACGTCGGCGTCGACGGTGGAGCCGTCCGACAGACGCGCACGCCGCACATGTCCGCCGGAGTCGCCCTCCAGCGCCGACACGCCCAGACCGCAGCGCAGGTCCACACCGTGATCGCGCTGCATCTGCGCGGCGATCTGCCCGATCACCCCGCCGAGCGCACCGACCAGCGGCGCCGAACCCCGCTCGACGACGGTCACCGGGATGTCGAGCTCGCGGCAGACCGACGCCACCTCGGAGCCGATGAACCCGGCGCCGATCACCAGTACCCGCGACGGCGGCTCGGCCAGCGCCTTCTGCAACTGCTCGGCGTCATCACGCGAGCGAATCGTGTGGACCCCCTGCAGAGCGGCCTCGGCGGGGTTCGGCCACTGCCGCGCGCGAGTGCCCGTGGCGATCAGCAACCGGTCGTAGGGGACCTGCTCTCCGTTCGCCAGGCGCACCTGCTTCGTGGTCCGGTCCAGGCCGGTGGCGGCCACCCCTAGGCGCCAGTCCGCGTCCACCTCCCGCATACGGGGCAGCTTCGTGTGGTCGGCCGGCACCCAGCCCTTGAGTACCTGCTTGGACAGCGGGGGACGGTCGTAGGGCTCGTAGGGTTCGTCCCCGATGATGGTGAGAGAACCGGTGAAGCCCTCCTCGCGCAGAGCTTCCGCGGCCCGCAGCCCGGCCAGGGAGGCACCCACGATGACGATCCGGCCGCTGGCCCGGAACTCGCGCACAACTTCCGCGACCGTTGCCCGCAGGGTCATGACGTCTCGTCCCCGTCCTCGCCGTCCAGGCGGTCGATCGCGATCGCCTGCACCGGGCAAGCCGCGGCAGCGCGCTCGACCTGCAGGCGCCGCTCGTCGTCAGGGTTCGGCTCATAGGTGAGCGCCTCCTGACCGTTCAACCGGAAGACCTCGTGCGCCAGATACACGCACTGCGCGTATCCCTGACATCGATTCAGGTCCACGACCATCCGCATGGGCAGGCTCCTTCCGCTCTGCCGCGCGCCCCGTGGCGGCGACCGTCGACTCGGTCACCCTGCGGGCCGCTGCTCAGACCCTGTGTCAGGCGACCCGACTTGCGGGCGTACAAAAATGGTCGCGCCGCCCTCCGACGATCGCAAACCGCCGTTGTGGGACGCAGCACGTCTCGGGGGCGGGGCACTTCTTGATCTTTGACCGGTTCATGCAGGTCGGAGGCTTCCGGAGAGCGGGTATCCGAGGAAGCTGCCACCTGGTCGCGCCGTGCCCGGGCCGCGCTCCGGGCGCGTGACGCGGGTGTCACACTCTGAGGTCCGCACCAGCCTCCCCGCCGTCAGGGGACTGGCACTGATCGTTTCGAAACGCCGTGTCGCGGCCCGGAACTCGTACCGCCTCTGATGTACGCCGTGGTCAGCTTGAAGGATGACCTGGCGCCTGTCGGTCGTCCTTCACGACTGCTGAGCTTTCACCCTGCGGTGGCACTGCCGGGCCGAAGGTGCCTGCCAGCATGGGAGGACGCCTTTGAAACCGTTGTCTGGAGTACGCGTGCCCCTTTCTTCCTTCGCTCGCCTCGCCCGCGGATCCTCGCCCTGGCTAGCGCCGACCGTCGCCACGGCGGTCGCCAGCCTGGTCCGCGCTCCCCGGTCGAAGCGCGCCCGGGCGCTCGCGGTGCCGGCCACCGCTCTCGCCGCGGGCATGCTGTGGTTCTTCCGCGATCCCGAGCGCGAGATCGCTCAGGGCCGCGTCATATCCCCCGCCGACGGCGTGGTGCAGAGCGTCATGCCGTGGAAGGACGGCCGCACCCGGGTCGCCATCTTCATGAGCCCGCTCAACGTCCACGTCAACCGCGCGCCGCTGGCGGGCACCGTGACCTCGGTCGAGCACATCCCGGGCGGCTTCGTTCCGGCGTTCGACAAGGAGAGCGAGAACAACGAGCGCGTCGTGTGGCACTTCGACACCGAGCTCGGCGACATCGAGCTGGTCCAGATCGCGGGCACCGTCGCGCGCCGCATCGTGCCGTACGTCCCTCGTGGGACCAAGGTCGGGCAGGGTGACCGCATCGGCCTGATCCGCTTCGGCTCGCGCGTCGACATCTACCTCCCCGAGGGTGTCGAAGCCGCTGTCGAAGTGGGACAGAGGACCGTCGCCGGCGTCACACGCCTCGACCGCTCCTGAGATGCGGCTGAACGCGGCGCGGGAGGGAGCCGTCCGGACCACCTGGGCCATGGCAGGCGTGAGGCTGGGACTTCTGGCCGTGGGGATGGCGGGCGCCGCGTTCATGCTGATCTCGACAGCACCGGACGGCCTGCTCAGCCCGGGTGCCAGGACGACCGGGGCCGGCCCGACGGCCCTCGCCTTCATCGGCGTGTACGCCCTGGGCACGTGCGTCTTCATCCCCAAGCCCGCCCTGAGCGCTGTCGCCGGCATTCTCTTCGGTCTGCCGGTCGGACTGTTCGTCGCCGTCGTGGGAAACACGGCCGGAGCCCTGCTCGGGTACGTCGCCGCCCGGCTGCTGGGGAGCGACGCGCTGCACCTGCTGAGCGCTCGCAGCCGTCGCGTCGAAGCCCTGCGCGCACGTCTCGTACGGCGGCCCTTCGTCAGCATGCTCTGGATGCGCGTCACACCGGGTATGCCGTTCGCGGCGGTGAGTGTGGCGGCGGGCTCCAGCCGCTTGCCCGTGCTTCCGTTCGCCGTCGCCACGGCGCTCGGCACACTCCCTGCCACGGGTGCCTGCGTGGCGATGGGTACCGCCGCCGCCTCGCTGTCGTCACCGGTGATCTGGGGCCCCTTCGGCGCGGCTGCGGCCGCCTTCGGCGCCGTCTTCCTCGTCCGGCGGAAGAGGCGCGGGCAGATCGGCCCGACCGCCTCGTCCTCGTGAAGCCCCGGCGCGTCCGCGCAGACGGTCGCGGAAGGGGTGGAGTGGGTACCCGCACGTGCACGGTGTGACCTTCGGCGGAGCCGGACGTCGCACCGTGCCCATGAGGTCCCCGCCCCCGCGAGCCCGGCATCAGCCGACCGAGATGCCCTGGTCCGGCACGACCGTGCGGGCGAGGATTCCGAGCGTGGCACGCAGGCCGGCTTCGGGGATGACGGGGAAGATGCCCGACTTCCGGTACGTGTCGTCGATCTGGCTCCAGTCGTAGTACGAAGTGACGAGCGTGCCCGACTCGTTGGGGGTGAGCCGGTAGCCGTACAGGTGGCGGATGGGCGGCTGGATGGCGCCCGAAATCGTCCATTCCAGGAGGGTGTCGGGTTCGTAGCGGGTAATGATCACGGTCACGTCGTAGCGGCCCATGGGAAGGTCTCCGAGCGCCTCCCGGTCCATGTGGACCAGGAACCGGTCCCCCACCGCACTCACCCGGTCGCCCTCCGCGGACTGCAGCATGCCTGAGCTGTCGATGGCCACGTGGCCCTGCGGAGATCGCAGTACCTCGAAGATCGTGGCGGGGGACGCCGCCAGCTGGCGCGTCACTTCGAATCGGTCCGTCGTCATGCTTCACCTTCGCATGGTTGCTCCGGCCTGCCTGCGGCGGGGGAATCCGACGTGCACCGGGGCATCGGGCCCGCGCGCGTGCGGAGCCCGCTGGTTTCGTCCGGCCCCCGTCCTACGCTGGTGGCGTGCGCACAGTGGAGTTGTTGCCCGATGAGACGACCGAGGCGCGGGTGCGGCGGGTCTGGCGGCGGCTGGCGGAGGCGGGGATGCCGAGTCTGGCCGGCCACCGGCACCCCACGAATCGGCCGCACCTCACCGTGACGACCGCGTCCGAAGTGCCGTGGGGGGCGCGGTCCGCGCTGGCGGGCGCGCTCACGGCGCTGCCCCTGCCGTTGCGGCTGGAGGGGACCCTTCGCTTCGAGGGCCGGACCTCGGTGCTGGCTTGGCGTGTCGTGGCCGGCGCCGGGCTGGCCGCGCTTCAGCGGGAGGTGTGGGCGTTGCTGCCCGGCGGCGGGAATCCGCTGTTCGAGCCGGATCGCTGGGTGCCCCACGTCACACTCGGCCGGAGCCGGTCCGGATCCGGCTCATGGCCCGCGGAGCTTCTGCCCGCCGAGCTGTTCGAGCCCTGGGAGGGGATGTTCGCGGCGGCGCGGAGCTACGACACGGAGTTGCGGACCGTGGAGCGGCTCGCGTAGGTCTCCGCGGCTTCACGGCTCGGTGAAGGCGGGTGTCAGGCGTCTGCCGGTTCGCCACGCGGGGCGCGCGGTGACGCTCCTGTCGCTCAGGGGTCGCTGACGAACGTCCCCGGCCCCGAGGGCGCGTCGCTTTTCCTCGGCAGCCTGACGCAGTTCGTCCGCGGCGGGGGCTCGGCCACCCGGGAGGACTTCATCGCCATCGGCGCCGGTGTCGCGGTGGCGGCCTGACCGGCGCCGGTCGAGCTCGCGGGCTGCGGCGTCGGTAGCGTTGCCTCAGAGAGGCGGGGCGTCCGCCCCGGACGGCCTTCGGCGGAGAGTGATGAGGCGGGAATGAGCGAGCTGACGAAGCCCGAGGTCGCGGTTCCGGAGGGTGACGCCCCTACCGAGCTGACCGTGCGGGACCTGGTCGTCGGGCACGGGGCGGAGGTCAGGCCGGGCATGGTGGTTCGGGTCCACTACGTCGGGGTGACCTTCGCGTCCGGGAAGGAGTTCGACGCCTCCTGGGACCGGGGGGAGCCTTACAAGTTCGCCCTCGGCAGCGGCAAGGTCATCAAGGGGTGGGACCGGGGGGTGCGGGGGATGAGGGTCGGCGGCCGGCGCGAGATCATCGTTCCGCCGCGGCTCGGCTACGGCAAGCAGTCGCCCTCGCCCTTGATCCCGGCGGGTTCGACCCTCGTGTTCGTGGTGGATCTGCTGGATCTCTACTCCGGGACGACCGGGTGGAGCAACGCCTAGGGTCTTTCGTTCGGATCAGGCCGCGAGCCCGGCATGATCCGAACGACAGGCCCTGGCGGGACGCTCCAGGAAGAGGGCGGCGGGCTGCCCCGGTGGTCGCCGTGCGCGGGGGCCGAGGCGGGTGACCGGGGTCCTCCGCGGGATCGGCTCCCGCCGGCCGGGCAGGCGGACCACGGTCGAGCCGGTCTTCGCCGGGCGGCGACACGCGAGTCCGCACCGCCGCATCCGCCCGGCCGCCGGCGAGCGAAGTGTTCCGTGGACATGAGGCGGGAGGAACCAAGTGGAGATCCGGGGTGCACGCATTCTCGTCGCCGGGGCGACCGGTGACATCGGCTCGGCGCTGGCGGAGCGGCTGGCCGGGCTCGGAGCGGTGACCGCGCTGGCGGGACGGGATCCGGGCCGGCTGGCCGGGGTGCGCGAGCGGTGCGGGCCCGGCCCCTCGCGGACCTTCGACGCCTGGGATCTGGACGGCGCCGAAGGCACGGCGGCGTGGGCGGCGCGGGAACTCGGGGGGCTCGATGCCGTCGTCGTCTGCGTGGGGGTGGCCGCGTTCGGGCCGGTCGGTGAGATCGGGGAGGCGGTCGCGGAGCACGTGATGTCGGTGAACGCGCTCGCGCCCATGGCGATCCTGCGCTCCGCCTCGACCCACGTGTCCCCGGGCGGTCTGCTCGCGGCCGTCACGGGCACCGTCGCCCGCACGGCACCGGCCGGCATGGCGGACTACGCGGCGGCGAAGGCCGCGCTGGCCACCTGGCTGGCGGCGGCCCGCCGGGAGCTGCGGCGCTCGAGAGTGGAGGTGCTGGAGATCTGCCTGCCCCACGTCGAGTCCGGGTTCGCCGGTCGCGCGGTGACCGGCACCGCTCCGGCCCTGCCATCGGGCATCACGGTGGCGGAGGCCGTCGACGCCGTCGTGGAGGGCATGCGTACGGGCGTGCGGGTCGTGGACCCCGCCGGGGCGAAGCGGGGTGCGTCGTGACGGCGGGCACGTCCGAGCACGTGGAGGACGTCACGCCTCTGCCCCCACGCCCCCTGTCGCGTGTTCTCTTCCGGCAGTGGTGGCGTGAGCTGGTCTTCCTGCACTGGGCCGCCGATCCCGACGAGGTCGCGCGCCTGCTGCCCCCGGGCACGGCCCCCGACCTCCACCTGGGCCGCACCTACGTCGGCCTCGTCTTCTTCCGCATGGACCAGCTGGCCCTCGGGAGGGGACCGGCTCTGCCCTACCTGGGCAGCTTCGGCGAGGTGAACGTCCGCCTGTACAGCAGGGACTCCCTCGGGCGGCGCGGAGTGGTGTTCCGCTCGCTGGACTGCGACCGCCTGCTGCCCGTCCTGACGGCACAGGCGGCGTTCGGACTGCCGTACCGCTGGGCCCGCATCCGCACCCACCGGAGCGGCGCCGGGATCTCCTACGACAGCCTCCGGCGCGACGGTTCCGGAGCGGGCGCGCACGTCCGGGCCGAGGTCTCCCCCGAGCCGTACGAGGCGACCACCCTGGAGGAGTTCCTCACCTGCCGGTGGGGGCTGCACGCCCAACTCCGGGGCCGGACCTACTACTTGCCGAACACCCATCCCCGGTGGACGTTCACCCGCTGCGAGCTCACCTCGTACGACGAAACCGCCATAGCCGCGGCCGGGCTTTCCGCCCCGGCCGGGGACCCCGTCAGTGTGCTCCACGCACCGGGCGTCCCCGTCCGCTTCGGCCCCCCGCTCCGGCTGCCCCAGGGTCTTTCGTCCGGATGATTCTCAGGAGGCCGTGGAGTCCAGCCCCCGCAGGGCGTTCTCCACGACCTCCGTCAGGGCCGGGTGGATCCACAGCGGCTTCCTGGCGAGGTCACGCGCGGTGATGCCGAAGGTCTGGGCCACGACCAGCGGCTGGACGAGAGTGGCCGCCTGCGGGCCCAGCAGATGGGCGCCGAGCAGTCGGCCGGTGCGCCGGTCGACGAGCACCTTGCAGAACCCCCGGTTCTCCTCCAGGGCCCAGCCATAGGCCACGTCCTCGTACCGGTGCGTGGCGGTGACGTAGTCGAGGCCCTGCTCGCGCGCCTGCTGTTCGGTGAGGCCGACCTGGGCGATCTGCGGGCGGGTGAACACGGCGGCGGGCACCGTGTCGTAGCTCATGGTGCGGAGGTCACCGGGGTGGAGGAGGTTGTGCGCGACCACCTCGGCCTCGCGGTTGGCGACGTGCTTGAGCGGTACGGCCGTGGACACGTCGCCGAGCGCCCACACCCCCTCGGCGCTGGTGCGCAGGTGTCCGTCCACGGTGATCCGGCCGTCCTCGGCGTCGATACCGGCGGCGGCCAGGCCGAGACGGTCCCCATTGGGACGACGCCCGACGGCCACCAGCAGTGTGTTGGCGCGCAGTTCGGTGCCGTCGTCCAGGGTGAGCCGCAGGTCGCCGGGCCGACCCGCGACCCCGGTCAGCTCGCGGCCCAGACGAAGGTCCCACTGGTCGCGCACGGTGTCGGTGAACGCCTCGGAGACCCCTTCGTCCTGCTGGGCGAGCAGCCGGTCCTGCTGCTCGACCACGGTGACGTGGCTGCCCGCCGAGTGGAAGACGTGGGCGAGCTCGGCCGCGATGTAGCCGCCGCCGAGCACGACCAGTCTCTCGGGCGGCTCCTGAAGCCGCATGACCGTGTCGGAGGTCTCGTACGGCAGCCCGGAGTCGGCGACCACCGGGGGTACGACGGGCCGGCCGCCCGCCGCGACCACGATCCGGTCGGCGCGCAGCTCCACCGGGCCGCTCGCGGTCTCCACGCTGAGCCGGCGCTCGCCGGTGAAGCGGGCCCGGCCCCGGTAGACGGTGACGTTCTCCGCGGCCCGCCGCCCCTCCTCGCCCTCCTCGGCGGCGGCGTCCAGGCGGCCGAACACCCGCTCGCGGGCCTCGGTCCAGCGCACCGCGCGCAGCTCGGCTTCCACGTCGTGGCGGTGGGCGTCGCGGACGGTGTCGGCCACGTCGGCGGTGGCGGCGAGCATCTTGCTGGGGATGCAGCCAGCGTTGAGGCAGGTGCCGCCGAAGGGTCCCTCGGCGACGACGGCCACGTCCAGATGGGCGAAGCGGTCGTCGACGAGGGCGTTGCCCGTCCCGGCTCCGATGACGATCAGGTCATGACTGCGCATGCCGGGAACGTGTCCCTTCGGCCGGCTTTCATGCCCGTTCGCCCGGCCCGGTCAGTGGGTGACGCGGACCAGTTTGTGGTTGGCGAACTCCTCCATGCCGAAGCGGCCCAGCTCGCGGCCGAAGCCGGACCGCTTGACCCCGCCGAAGGGCAGCTCGGCCGCGGTGCCCGCCGGTCCGCCGAGGAAGACCATGCCGGCGGCGAGGCGCCGGGCCACCCGCTCGGCCTGCTCGTCGTCGTCGGTCTGCACCGAGGCGCTCAGCCCGTACGGCGAGTTGTTGGCGAACTCCACCGCCTCGTCCTCGGAGCCCACCTTGAACAGCAGCGCGACCGGGCCGAACAGCTCCTCCTTGTAGGCCCGCATGTCGGGCGTGATGCCAGCGAGCACCGTCGGCTCGTACCAGGCGCCCGGCCGGTCCATGCGGCGGCCGCCGGCCAGCACGGTCGCACCCTTGGAGACGGCGTCCTGGACCTGCTCGTCCAGGGTCTGCACGGCCTTCTCCGAGGAGAGCGGGCCCATGTAGGTGGCGGGATCGGTGGGGTCGCCGGGGACGATGCGGCGGATCGCCTCGGTGTACTGCTCGGCGAAGTCGTCGTAGTGCTCGTCCAGCGCGATGATCCGCTTGGAGGCGTTGCACGCCTGGCCCGCGTTGAGCATGCGGCCCTGCAGGGTGTTCTTCACGACGCGGGACATGTCGGAGACGCCCAGGATCAGATACGGGTCGGAGCCGCCCAGCTCCAGCACGACCTTCTTCAGGTTACGGCCCGCGATCTCGGCCACGGCCGCGCCCGCCCGCTCGGAGCCGGTGAGGGAGACGCCCTGGACACGGTCGTCGGCGATCACGTCCTCGATCTGCTCGTTGGTGGCGAAGATGTTGACGTACGCGCCCTTCGGCAGCCCGGCGTCCTGGAAGATCCGCTCCATCTCCAGCGCGGACTCCGGACACTGCGGGGCGTGCTTGAGCAGGATGGTGTTGCCCAGCATCAGGTTGGGCGCCGCGAACCGGGCGACCTGGTAGTACGGGAAGTTCCACGGCATGATCCCGAGCAGGGTGCCGACGGCCTCCTTGCGGATGACGGCGCGGCCGCCGGAGGCCACGTCCAGCTCCTCCTCCTTCAGGAACTCCTCGCCGTGGTCGGCGTAGTAGCGGTAGATCGAGACGACGATGCCGATCTCGCCGAGCCCCTGCTTGACCGGCTTGCCCATCTCGCGGGTGATGATCGCGGCGAGCTGGTCCTTGCGCTCCTCGTAGAGGTCGGCCACCCGGTGCAGTACGGCGGCGCGCTCCGCGGCCGGCCGGGCGGCCCACTCGCGCTGAGCGGTGTCGGCCGACTTCAGCGCCTCGCGCAGTTCGGCGTCGGTCGCGGTCGGGTACTCCCGCTCGGTCTCGCCGGTGGCGGGGTTGACGATTCGGTAGTGCTCCATGACGTCCTCTCGTTCTCCGGTCCGGACGGCCGCGGGGGCGGGTGGCGGCGGCCGGGCGTCACCGGACGGTACGGCCAACCGGCTACCCGTGGCGGGCCCGGAACACACCCCCCAATATGTGCCGATAATCCCTGTAAAGGCGATTCCGACTACTCTGGAGCGATGCCGATCGACTACGCGGCGGTGTTCCAGGCCCTGCCGGGCGCGGTCGCGCTGCTCAGCACCGACCTGGTCTTCGTCGATGCCAACCTCGCGTTTCTCGCGCAGGCGGGCCGCGGCCGCGATCAGGTGGTCGGCCGGCACGTCTTCGACGCCTTCCCCTGCAATCCGGCGGACCACGGCGCCTCCGGCGCGCGCAACCTGGAGGCGTCCCTGCGCCGGGTGCTGCTGAACCGCGAGCCCGACACCATGGCGCTGCAGCGCTACGACGTGGAGTCCGCCGGCCGGCCGGGCCGCTGGGAGGAACGGTACTGGAGCCCGGTCAACGCACCGGTGTTCGCGCCGGACGGGCACGTCGCCGTACTGATCCACCGGGTGGAGGAGGTCACCGAACTGCTGCGGGTCACCGGGCGTTCGGGCGGTGAGCTCAACCTGGAGGCAGAGCTGTACAGCCGGATGCGGGAGCTGCACCAGGTCAACGAGCGGCTCCGCAAGGCGCACGCCCGCGAACGCGAGGTGGCCCTGGCCCTCCAGCGCGCCATGCTCCCGGTCCCCGACCCGGTCGGCCGGCACCGGGTCGCCGTCCGGTACCGGCCCGCCGTCGGATCGCTCAACGTCTGCGGGGACTGGTACGACCTGGTCAGGCTGGCCGACGGGGACCGGATCGCCGTCGCGGTCGGCGATGTCGTCGGCCACGGCCTGGAGGCCGCCGGGGTGATGGGTCAGCTCCGCAGTGCGCTGTCCGCCACCTCCCTGGTCGCCGGTGGCCCCGCCCGGGCCCTGGAGGTCCTCGGCCGCTACGCGCATTCCCTGGAAGGCGCCCAGTCCACGAGCGTGGTGACCGCGTTCGTCGACTGGGGCCGGCATGTCATCACCTACTCCAGCGCCGGGCATCCGCCACCCGTGCTCGTACGCGGCGCCGGGGGCGCGGTCCTGCTGGACGGGGCGACCGATCCGCCGCTGGACGCCGCCTTCGAGCCGCGCTCCCGTCCGGAGGCCACCGTCACTTTCAGCGAGGGCGACGTCCTGGTGCTGTACACCGACGGTCTCATCGAGCGGCGGCACCAGGACATCGACACCGGGCTGAACCGGCTCGTCGAGTCCTTGGTGGGCAACCGGGACATCGGGTCGACCGAGGCGCTGGCCGACGCCGTCCTGTCCGAAATGCTTCCCGCCGAGGGCATGACGGACGACACCGCACTGGTCGTCCTGAGCCTCTGACCAGGGCCGAGTCGCCGGATGCCAAGAGTCTGCGACCGAGGTGTCGTGCGAGGCGGGATCGGGGGTACCGGGGCCGCATGGCAGCGAAGACAGATCACCGAATCCTGCGAGCCGTACGGCAGTTGCGCCGGGTGCGTACCTTCTACGCGACCGGCGTCGCCCTGTGGCTCACCGCCGCGCTCTGGACGGGCTGGATGCATCCCGGCAGCCGCCAGATGTGGGTCTCCTTGCTCCTCCTCGTACTCTTCTCCGGGCTGCTGGTCACGGCGACGCTCTGGCTCCAGCGGCTGCGCGCCTCGCACAAGGAGGCTCCGGCCCAGCACGCGGCGCCGGGACGGAAGATCGCCGCCCAGCACGCCTGACCGGCGGGCCGGAGCCCCGGTTCACGCCGCGAGGCCGTGGCCGGGGTGCAGTACCACCTTGGTGTAGCCCTCGATCCGCTTGTCGAACTTGTCGTACGCCTGCGGGGCGTCGTCCAGCGGGAGTTCGTGGGAGACCACGAAGCTGGGCCGGGCGCGGCCGGAGGCGATCAGGTCGCGCAACTGCCGGTTGTACTTCTTGACGTTGCACTGGCCGGTGCCCATCTTCTGGCCCTTCTCGAACATCTTGCCGATGGAGACCAGGAGTTGGCCGTGCCTGGCGTGCTCGTCCGGTCCGCCGGGGTCGGAGGGCACGTACAGGCCGGGTACGCCGAGCCGGCCGGTGGGACGGACCGTCTCCACCAGTTGGTTGAGGACGATCGCGGGCTCCTCGTGGCCGCTCTCGTCGCCCTTCTGGGCCTGGTAGCCGACGGCGTCGATGCCCTTGTCGGTGCCCTCGCCGCCCGTCTGCGCCGTGATCTGCTCGGCCGGTCCGCCCTTGGTGAAGTCGATCGGGATGGCTCCGATCTCCCCGGCCTTGGCGAGGCGTTCGGGTACCCGGTCGACCACGAACACCTTGGACGCGCCGCGCAGCAGCGCCGAGTACGCGGCCATCAGGCCCACCGGTCCGGCCCCGTACACCGCGACCGTCTCGCCGGGTGAGACCTGGGCGAGTTCGCAGCCGTGGTAGCCGGTCGGGAAGATGTCGGCCAGCAGGATGTAGTCGGTCTCGTTCTCGTCGCCCTCGGGCAGCTTCAGGCAGTTGAAGTCGGCGAAGGGCACCCGCAGCCGCTCCGCCTGGCCGCCCGTGTAGGGGCCCATGGACACGTAGCCGTACGCGCCGCCCGCGAAGCCGGGGTTCACCGTCAGGCAGAATCCGGTCTCGCCGGCGAGGCAGTTCTTGCAGAACCCGCACGCCACGTTGAACGGCATCACGACACGGTCCCCCACGGACAGCGAGGTCACACCCTCTCCGACCTCCTCGATCACGCCCAGGTTCTCGTGGCCGAACACGATGCCCGGCTCGGCCGCCGTGCGCCCCTCGTACATGTGCAGGTCGGAGCCGCAGATCGCGGACGAGGTGATGCGGACGATCACGTCGTTGGGGTGCTGGATCCGCGGATCGTCGACCTCTGCCACCGTGACGCTGAAGGGCCTTTCGTAGACAACGGCTTTCACCTGTGTCACCTCCGCGTCTCGTGCCGGGTGACGGTGACGGGTCGGGCCGGTGCCGGACGCGCGCCGGGCGCGGCCGTGCCGGGGCCCGTGGCCCTCGCTCCACCGCCGTTGCTTCCAGGTAACGCCTCCGCGCAGGGCACTGCAACCCACCCGGGGATTGCGAAGTTTTTGCCTGTGGCCGGTTCCCTGCGCCGCCCCGCTGCTCACCCGGCATACGCCGGTTTTCGCTTCGGCAAAGTACGGCCGAAACCCGCGGTCCTCCGTGTCGTGGAGGTCACGGAGCCGTTGACCGGCGCCGCTGCCGGGCGGAGGCTCGTCACATAGGTGCTCGATACAACTGGTTTGGCGGCCGGGCCCGGTACTCGCGGGAGACCGCAGTTCAGCGGCGGGCCGCCGGTACGCCGGCAACAGGAGGCAGCGCATGTGCGGCATCACCGGCTGGGTGTCCTTCGACCGTGATCTCGGGGCCGAGGACTCCGTATTGGATGCGATGACCGAGACGATGGCCTGCCGGGGCCCGGACGACCGGGGTGTCTGGGTGGAGGGGCCCGCCGCGCTCGGTCACCGCCGGCTCGCCATCATCGACCTGCCCGGCGGACGCCAGCCGATGTCGGTGCGCACGCCTCAGGGCAACGTCGCCCTCGTCTATTCGGGAGAGGCGTACAACTTCACCGAGCTGCGCCGCGAACTCACCGACCGGGGACACCGGTTCACCACGGACTCCGACACCGAGGCCGTACTGCGCGGCTACCTGGAGTGGGGTGACACGGTGGCCGAGCGGCTGAACGGCATGTACGCGTTCGCCGTGTGGGACGGCCGGCACGACAAGCTGGTGATGATCCGTGACCGGATGGGCATCAAGCCGTTCTACTACCACCCCACCGCCGACGGGGTCCTCTTCGGCTCCGAGCCCAAGGCGATCCTGGCCAACCCGCTGGTGCGCCCCCGCGTCACGCTGGACGGGCTGCGGGAGCTGTTCACCATGGTCAAGACGCCCGGCCACGCGGTGTGGGACGGAATGCGCGAGGTCGAGCCGGGCACCGTCGTCACCGTCGACCGCTCCGGCCTGCGCACCCGCGTGTACTGGCGGCTTGAGACCCGTCCGCACACCGACGACCGGGACACGACGATCGCCACCGTCCGCACGCTGCTGGACGACATCGTGCGCCGTCAGCTCGTCGCGGACGTGCCGCGCTGCACTCTGCTCTCCGGCGGCCTGGACTCCTCCGCCATGACCGCTCTGGCGGCGGAGCAGCTCGCGGAGCGGGGTGAGAAGGTGCGCAGCTTCGCGGTCGACTTCGCCGGGCAGGCCGACAACTTCGTCGCGGACGAGCTGCGCGGGACCCCGGACACCCCCTACGTCCACGATGTCGCCCGGCTGGCCGGGACCGACCACCAGGACATCGTCCTGGACGTGGAGTCCCTCGCCGACCCCGCCGCCCGCGAGAAGGTGATCCGCGCCCGTGACCTGCCCGCCGGGTTCGGTGACATGGACGCCTCCCTCCTGCTGCTCTTCCGCGCCGTCCGGGACCAGTCCACGGTGGCCCTGTCGGGCGAGTCGGCGGACGAGGTGTTCGGCGGCTACCTCCAGTTCTTCGACGAGGAGGCGCGGCACGCGGACACCTTCCCCTGGCTGGTGAGCTTCGGCCGCCACTTCGGGGACGACACGGGCGTACTGCGGCCCGACCTGGTGGACGCGCTGGATCTGCCGGAATACGTCGCGGACGGATTCCGTACGGCCGCCGCCGGGGTCGAACGGCTGGACGGCGAGAGCGACTTCGAGTTCCGCATGCGGAGGATGTCCAACCTCCACCTCACCCGGTTCGTGCGCATCCTGCTCGACCGGAAGGACCGGATGAGCATGGCGGTCGGGCTGGAGGTACGGGTGCCGTTCTGCGACCACCGGCTGGTGGAGTACGTCTACAACACACCCTGGGCGCTGAAGTCGTTCGACGGCCGGGAGAAGAGCCTTCTGCGCGAGGCCACGGCCGACGTCCTGCCCCGCTCGGTGTACGACCGGGTCAAGAGCCCCTACCCCTCCACCCAGGACCCTGGTTACGGCCGCGCCCTCCAGGCCCAGGTCAAGGACCTGCTGGCCAAGCCGTCCCACCGGGTCTTCGACCTCCTCGACCGCGAGAAGGTGCGGCGCGTCGCGGCCAGCGAGTCCCCGGCGGGCACGCAGGCGGCCCGGCGGGGTCTGGAGCGGACGCTCGACCTCGCGACGTGGCTGGACCTGTACGCGCCGGAGGTGAGCATCGGCTGAGACCCGCCACGAGGTGTGCGGAGGGCGTCGAGGACGTCCTCCGCACCCCTTCGCGTGCCGCCGCCCGAGCACCTGACTCCCGTCAGAAAAGGAAGTTGACCGAAGTTCACTCCTGCCGCGCACGCCCTCTTGGCTGGTACAGACCAATGCGTTCGAGTGTGGCCTCCCATCCCCCGTCACGGCCGCCCCCCACGCCTTGGCCGGTGTCTGCGGCACGCCCTCGGCGAGCGCGCCCGCGTTCCCGCCCCGCACCGGAACGGCCGTGTCCCATCGAGGAGTTGATTCAGTGTCGAGACGGCACATCTCCGCCGCCCTGGCCGCGCTCGCCCTCGCCGTGGCACCGGTGCTGCTGCCCGCGCCGGCCGCCTCCGCGGCCCCGGCGGCGACCTCTACTGCTGACCGGGCGGCGCCCACGGGCGCGCCACGGCCACCCCCGGCCGTGGCGCGCCCGTACGTCACCGGGAGCGTCCGTGCCGGCACGCCGGGCCACGGGCCGGCCCCGCGAAGTGTGGCTGACGCGACCAAGGGCACTCAGACACGCACGGAGGACGCCCATCGCCCTGGAGGCAGACATGGGACCACTGGCAGCCCTGCCGACACCGCCGGGCGTCTACACCCCGCAGCACGACACCGGTCTCATCGCCCGGGTCATGGAGAAGGAGCACCTGGACGCCGGCTCCTTCGTACTCGACCTGTGCACCGGCAGTGGCGCACTGGCCGTGCGGGCCGCCGCCCGCGGAGCTCGGGTCACCGCGGTCGACATCTCCCGGCGGGCCCTGGCCACCGCCTGGTGCAACGCGCTGCTGGCCGGGCGGTCCATCACGGTGCGCCGCGGCGACCTGGTCTCGGCCGTGCCGGGCCGCCGGTACGACCTGGTGGTGAGCAACCCTCCCTACGTCCCCGCGCCCGCCCTCAGCCCCCCGAGCCGGGGTTCCGCCCGCGCCTGGGACGCCGGGCCGGACGGGCGGGTGTTCGTGGACCGGATCTGCGACACGACCGCCGGTGTGCTGAAGCGGGGCGGAGTCCTGCTCCTGGTGCACTCCGCGCTGTGCGGCACCGCGCCGACCCTGGACCGGCTCACCGACACGGGGCTCGACGCCGCCGTGGTGGACCGGGCCACCGTGCCCTTCGGCCCGGTCCTGCGTGCGCGCCGCGCCTGGCTGCACAGCCGGGGCATGCTGGGCGACCGGCACGAGGACAAGGAGGAGCTGGTGGTGGTCCGCGCCGTGCGCCGTTGACCCGGACGGCCCGTTTCGGTGTCTTTCAGCGGGTACCCGTGCGGGACGGAAGCCAGTACCCGAGCGGTGAGGACGGTGGTCGGCCGTGGGACGAGAAGCCGAGAACGCCACGAGCGTGACGATCACACCGGACGGCCCACTGCTCCTGCCCGGCCCGGTGGAGGTGACCCTCCCCGACGGCACGGTCGTCTCCTCGCGGCGCTTCACGGTGGCGCTCTGCACCTGCCGTCGCAGCCGCGTCTACCCGTGGTGCGACACCAGCCACCGCCGCCGCACGCGGAACGCGAAGGATGCCCGGTGACCGCGCCCGCACTCCCCGAGCCGCGCGGCGACCTGTCCGCCGCCGTCGTCGCCGCGCTGCGCAGCGGTGACACCGCCGTGGACAGCACGCTCCCGCCCACCGCCGACCCGTACGGCGACGACCTCCAGCTCGCCCTTTACACGCTCTACGAGCCGCACTACCGGGGGTTCGAGGGCGTGCCCGACGAGCTGGAATGGGACCCCGGACTGCTGGCGCTGCGCCGCTCGCTGGAGGGATCGTTCCTCGCCGCCCTGCGCCGGGACGTGCCACCCGGTGCGAGCGCCGGGGAGGCGCTGGACGCGCTGCTGGCCGAACCGGTCGGGCACGACGACAGCAGCGTCAGCCACCACCTCCAGCGCGACGGCGAGTTGTGGCAGCTCACCGAGTACGCGGCCCTGCGTTCGCTCTATCACCTCAAGGAGGCCGACCCGCACGCCTGGGTCATCCCGAGGCTGCGCGGGCGGGCCAAGGCGGGCATGGTGGCCGTCGAGTTCGACGAGTTCGGCGCCGGCCGCCCCGAGGAGATCCACGCGCGGCTCTACGCCGACCTGATGAACGACCTCGGCCTGGACACCGCGTACGGCCGCTATCTCGACCTGGCCCCGGCCACGGCGCTGGCCACGGTCAACCTGATGTCCCTCTTCGGGCTGCACCGCGCGCTGCGGGGCGCGCTGGTGGGGCACTTCGCCACCGTCGAGGTGACCTCGTCGCCGGGCTCCCGCCGGATGTCCGCGGCCATGCGCCGTGCCGGCGCGGGACAGGCCGCGCAGCGGTTCTACGACGAGCACGTGGAAGCGGACGCCGTGCACGAGCAGGTGGTCCGCCGTGACGTGGTCGGAGGGCTGCTCGCCGACGAGCCGCACCTCGAAGCCGACATCGCCTTCGGCGTGCACGCCACCGGTCTGCTGGAGGACCGCTTCGGCGCGCAGGTGCTGAAGGCGTGGCGGCAACAGCACAGCGCCCTGCGGACATCGCCGCGGGGCGGCAAGGAAAGGAACTGCCCGTGACCCGGAACCCGCTCCACCGGCACCCCCGCCCCGAGTTCCCGGACCAGGATCAGGCCCATCCGGGCTGGACCGGCCCGATGGACCCCCCTCCGGACCACGGCGAGGAGTCGTACGAGGGAAGCGGGTTGCTGACCGACCGCAAGGCGGTGATCACCGGCGGCGACTCCGGCATCGGCCGGGCCGTGGCGCTCGCCTATGCGCGCGAGGGCGCCGACGTGCTCTTCACCTACCTGCCCGAGGAGGGCGAGGACGCCGCCGGGACGAGCCGGCTCGTCGAGGAGGCCGGCCGCAAGGCGGTGGCCGTGCCCTGTGACATCCGGGACGAGGAGCAGTGCCGCCGGCTGATCGAGCGGGCGGTGGACGAGTTCGGTCGCGTCGACATCCTGGTGAACAACGCCGCCTACCAGATGTCCCAGCCGGACGGCATCGGGTCGATCAGCACCGAGCAGTTCGACCGGGTGGTGCGCACCAACCTGTACGGCATGTTCTGGCTGAGCAAGATGGCGCTGCCGCACATTCCGCCGGGCGGCTGCATCATCAACACCACGTCCGTGCAGGCGTACAAGCCGAGCCCGCACCTGCTGGACTACGCGATGACCAAGGGCGCCATCGTCACCTTCACCCAGGGACTGGCGCAGATGGTCGCGGACGACGGCGTCCGGGTCAACGCCGTGGCGCCGGGCCCCGTGTGGACACCGCTGATCCCGGCGACCATGCCGGACACGGCCGAGTTCGGCAAGCAGTCGCCGCTGGGCCGCCCGGCCCAGCCGGCCGAGATGGCCCCGGCCTACGTCTTCCTGGCCTCGTCGCACGCGAGCTTCATCACGGCGGAGATCCTCAACGCGACCGGCGGCACCCCGCTGCCGTGACCGCTGGGGGACACGGCAAGCGGCCCGGACCGAGGAGGTCTGGGCCGCCGTCATGCGAGGTGAGCGGGGCTCAGGCGTCCAGGAGCTGGTTGAAGAAGGTGCGGTACTGCTGGAGCGCCACCCGCAGTCCCTCGGTCTCGACCTGTTCGCCGCGGCTCCACTGGCCCTCGAGTTCCTTCTTGTGGTCGGCGAAGGTCGCGGCCAGCGACTGGATGACGTCGGCCACCAGCGCGTCCGCCGAACGGACGGCGTCCTTGGGGTCGTCGACGAAGGTGCCCTGGATCGTGGACCAGCGCTCGCGGAAGGTCTCGGCCTCCTGGTGGGCGATGAGCGGGTCGGCGCCCTCGTCCACCGCGTGCGGCCGGCCCCCGCGCTGGTGCCGGTCGCCGTCCGGGTGCCGGTCGCGGTCGTCGCGCCCGGCGAGGGGCGCGCGGTCCGGGGTGCCGGCCGGCTCACCCGTGGCGCTCCGCTCCGGCTCGTCGTCCCGCTCGGCGGTGGCGGCGCGTCCGCCGGTGACGGGCCGCCCCTTGCCGGAGAGCGACGGCGTCTCGCCGGTGGCAACCGACGGGGGCGCGTCGGCCGAGCGCTCGGCCCCTCGGTCGGCCGTGTGGCCGGCCGCGCGGTCGGCCGCGCGGTCGGCACGGTCGGCCGTGTGGCCGGTGCGCGCGCCGGACAGCGGGCCGGAGCGGGCGTCCGGCGTGGCGTCGCGGCCGGTGTCGGACGGTGCGTCCGTACGCGGCTCGGACAGGGGGCCGGAGCGGGCGTCGAAACGGCTGTCCCGGCCGGGGCGGGCCAGGTCCTCCGTGGTCAACTCACCTTCGCCGGAGCCGCTGTTGGTGTGCCGGTCTGACATGACATCCTCGTTTCCGCTGGTGCCGTGGTGGAAGTGCGCGCCGGGTCAGGCCGCGTCGTGCCCGGTGCTCTCGTGGTGCGGGGGACGGCTGCTGCCCAGCAGGTCGTCGAAGAGGGTGCGGTAGCGCACCATGGCGCCGCGCAGGTCCTCGGTGGTCGCCTCGCCGTTCTCGTTGCGCAGGCTCACGTCGTGGGCGTCGCGGTAGTGCTCCAGCGTCTGCGCGTGCTCGACGGACAGGTCACGGAGCTGCTGCTCGAAGCCCTCGGTGGGGTAGCCGCGGTCACGCATGAGCTGGGTGACCAGGCGGTCGGCGTCGTCGACGCTCTGCGCCGGGTGGTCGACGAAGCGCTCCTGCGTGTCCCTCCACTCGCCGGCGTAGCGGTCCCGCTCCTCGGGGGACAGCTCCTTGAGGTCGAGATCGCGGTGCCGCTTCTCGCGGGCCTGGAGTTCGCGCTCGGCTTCCCGCCTGCTCGCGCCCGACTGGACGGCCCGGTCGTACTCGGGGCCGAACCTCTCCTGGAGGCGGCGCCGGCGGCGGCGCGTCACGAGCCACACTCCCGCGGCGATCAGGATCAGGACGACCACCAGAATGGCGATCAGCGTTTGTGCGGTGGACATCGCCTCTCCCGCTGGGTGAGTTGGGTGGAGGGGCGGGCCGGATCGACGGCCTGCCGGTTACTCCGCCCGAGTACCCCGGCGACGTTCCCGCACACCGCCTCGGCCTGGCATGCGGCGGGGTGGTCGCCGGTGCGCGGGGGCGGGTGGGCGGAGGCGGCGCCGGGCAGCCCGACGTCCGTCGTGGGGCGGGTCGCCTCCCTGCCCGAAGTCCGTGACGACTCCTCGCGAACCGGACGGGGATGAGGGCATCAGCCGACGACACCGCACGCGTACCGCGCGCGTTGGGTCACGACCGGCCGCCGGCGCAAACGCACCGGAGCCCAACCGGTCACCGCACGCGGCCCGCTGAGACCGCGCCTGGTGCTCGGCGTGACCGGGCTGCTGGTCTTCGCGCTCGGTACGGTGCTCTTCGCCGTGTGGGCGCACACGCTGCGGCAGCAGGACGTGCCGGACGCCACCCCGTTCACGGTTCTTGCCGTCGCCCGCGGTGTCCTCGCGCTGTGCGCCGCCGTGGACCTGGTCGCGGTCCTGCCGCGACTCGCGCGCGAACGCGCCCGCCGCACCTGGGCGGGACGCGGAGAACGGGCGGGGCCACGATGCCCCGCCCTTGCTCTCCAGCCGCCGGACGGCCGTCGGGGGCGCGCCTACCAGGGCTCCAGAACCGCCTTGATCATGCCGTCCTTCTTCGCCTGGAACGTCTCGTACGCCTGCGGTCCCTGCTCCAGCGGGAGGACGTGGGTGGCGAAGGTGTCCACGCCCAGCGGGTCGTCGTCGGTGAGCAGCGGCAGGATGTCGCCGACCCAGCGGTGCACGTTGGCCTGGCCCATGCGGAGCTGGATCTGCTTGTCGAACAGGGTCAGCATCGGCATCGGGTCGGTCATGCCGCCGTACACCCCGGACAGCGAGATGGTGCCGCCCCGTCGGACGAGGTCGATGGCCAGGTGCAGCGCGCCGAGCCGATCGACACCCGCCTTCTCCATGACGCGCTGCGCGACGGCGTCGGGGAGCAGGCCGGCGGCCCACTGCGCGGCCTTGGCGAAGGGCGCGCCGTGCGCCTCCATGCCGACGGCGTCGATGACGGCGTCCGGGCCGCGGCCGTCGGTGACGTCGCGGATCGCGTCGGCCAGGCCGTCGCCGTACTCGCCCAGGTCGTAGACGTCGATGCCGTGCCGGCGGGCACGGGCGAGGCGTTCGGGGACGAGGTCGACGCCGATGACCTTCTCGACGCCGTGGTGGCGGGCGATGCGGCACGCCATCTCACCGATCGGGCCGAGACCCAGCACCACCAGGCTGCCGCCGGGCCGCACATCGGCGTACTCGACGGCCTGCCAGGCGGTGGGCAGTACGTCGGAGAGGTAGAGGAAGCGCTGGTCGGGCGGGCCGTCGGGGACCTTCACGGGGAGCTGGTCGCCGAACGGCACCCGGAGGAACTGCGCCTGCCCGCCGGGGACCTGGCCGTACAGCTTGGTGTAGCCGAACAGGGAGGCGCCCTTGCCGTGGTCGCGGACCTGGGTGGTCTCGCACTGGGAGTGCAGCCCCTGGCCGCACATGCGGCACTGGCCGCAGGAGACGTTGAAGGGCACCACCACGCGGTCGCCGGGGGCGAGAGAGGTCACCTCGGAGCCGGTCTCCTCCACGATGCCCATGGGCTCGTGGCCCAGGATGTCGCCGGCGTCGAGGAACGGGCCGAGGACTTCGTACAGATGCAGATCCGATCCGCAGATCCCGCTCGACGTCACGCGGACGACGACGTCGGTGGGGTCCTGGATCTGCGGGTCCGGGACGGTGCCGACGCGGACGTCCCTCCTGCCCTGCCAGGTGAGAGCGCGCATGTCTCCTCCAGTGTCCTCGGGTACTGCGGCTCGCTCACGTGCCGGGTACCCGGCACTCCGGTCCTCACCCGGCGCACGAGGGGCCGTGCCGCGCGCACCCGGGGGCTCTCGCTCTCCGGGATGCGGCTGTCTGTGACCGGCGCCGCCGGCAACGTCTGAACGGGCGTGGTGGCGGCGCTGCGCGGGCGGCCCGAGGTGGCTTCGGTGAGCGCCGCGGCCCGCCGGGTCCCCAGGGAACGGCCTGGGTGGTGGCGGACGTGGACCCGGACGGCGACGATCTCGTGTCCCCCTTCCGGGGCGCGCACGCGGTGGTGCGCCTGACGTGGAGGCTCCGGCCCCTCCACGGCCGGTGACGACCTGACAGATCAACGTGCCCGGCGGCACAAGGGTGTCCGAAGCGGCTCCGTCAGCCTGGCCGCCGGACCTCTGAGGGAACACACGGGCACGGACACCCTGCCGCTCACTCCGCCCCGACCCGCTGCGACAACCCTTGTTAGCTATTTGGCTAATGTGCTAAATATCGAGCATGACAGAAGCTCAGGACGAGGCGGGAGTCTTCCGCGCCCTCGCCGACCCGACGAGGCGCCAGATCCTCGAGGACCTCAGAGGCGGCGAGCTGGCGGCCGGTGAGATCGCAGCCAGGTTCGCGATCAGCGCGCCCTCCATCTCACGGCATCTCGGCGTGCTCAAGGGGGCGGGACTGGTCACCGAGCGGCGGGAAGGCAATCGGATTCTCTACACGCTGGCCCAGGATCGTCTGGCCACCAGCGTCGGACGGTTCCTCAGCGCCGTCTGCCCCGAGCAGATCGTGCTCCGCCGCACCGCGTGGCGCGCAGGAGCGCGGAGCGAGGAGTCATGAGGATGCCGCGACTGTCCAGCGTCATCGAACGGCGGCTTCTGGTGAACTACCGAGTCACCCCGGAAGCGGCGGCCCGCCTGCTCCCCGGGCCGCTGCGCCCGCAACTCGTGCACGGCCACGCGGTCGCCGGCATCTGCCTGCTGCGCCTGGGAAGCGTCCGGCCGTCCTGGGTACCCGGGGCGTTCGGTCTGCGCAGCGAGAACGCCGCACATCGGATCGCCGTCGAGTGGGACGGACCGGACGGCGTCGAGACCGGTGTCTACATCCCACGACGCGACACCGCTTCGTGGGTCAACGCGTGGGCCGGAGGCCGCCTCTTCCCCGGCGAGCACGGCCGAGCCGACTTCGAGGTGCAGGAGGGTCCCGACCGGACGCGCGTCGCCCTGGCGACCCGGGACGGGGACACGCGCGTGGATGTCACGGTCGAGCTGTCCGACGAGCTGCGGGGCAGCGAGCTCTTCGCCGACCTCGCCGAGGCTTCCCGCTTCTTCCAGGCCGGGGCCAAGGGGTTCTCGGCCACCGGCTCCGGCCACCGACTGGACGGCATGGAACTGCGGACCGACGCCTGGCAGGTGGAGGCCTCCCGGATCCGTTCCGCCTCGTCGTCCTTCTTCGACGACCCGGACTGCTTCCCGCCGGGAAGCGCGACGCTGGACAGCGCTCTGCTGATGCGCGGCGTCCCCGTCAGCTGGCGGCCGCTCCCGGCCATGGCTTCCGGGTAGAACCGGGACGCGGCGCGGCGCCGGGGGTTCAGCCGGAGGGCTCGTCGGGTACCGGCTGGTCCGGGCGCACCCCCGCGGACTCCGGCGCGCCGCTCGGGCCGGCCCCCGCCTCGTCCGTGCCGGGGGCCGGGCTCGCCGCGTCGGACGGGCGGCCCGTGGCGGGTACCCGGTGGCTCCGGGAGCATGCGGGCCCGGGACGGCCGGATGCGGGAGCGGGCCGCTTCGGGGTGCGCCGCCGGGGCAGGGGTCACACGTTCCGGCGGAGCAGGCTGCGGGGCGCACCGCCACCGGGACGGCCGCGCCGTACCCGCCGGGCATACCGGCGGTGCTGCCGGGCGAGCGGCTCACCGGGCCCGTGCCGCGGCATCCGGTCACCGGCGTCCGTCCGGGCGGGCACGGACCTCCTCGACACGGCCGATTCCCGCGCTCAGAACCGTGCGGGTGGTCGCCAACAACAGCGCATGCGATCGAATGCTTTGTGTTTCAGGACGAAGCTGACGGATACCCGCACATAGTCGTTCACAAGTTCAGAGGAAGTGTTCACGGTGGGCAGGTGTGAGGGGGACCGGAAGATGCCGGAAGAACAGGACGGCGAGGCCGCGGAGGCGAAGCTGCCACGCCCGCGGAGCCAACGCACGGAGGAGGAGTTCCGCGAGCTGATGCGGGAGGCCCGGCGTGAGGCGCGCCGGCTGCGGTACGGCCGGCCGCCCGAGGAGGATTCGGCGGTCGCGCTGCACACCCAGCACGCCGAGTTCGGCGCCGCGGCCCACTGACTCACTTCGCCGCACCCTGAGCCGGTGAACTGCGCCGACGACGCATCCGGCCAGTGACGTCCCCTCCACCGCGAGCCGGCCGGCCCGCGGTGGAGGTCGTGGGGGTGACGGAGCTGGACATGGTCTGGTCGCGCAGCAGCAGCCGGCGCAGGCGTTGTGCAGGCCGCGCCCGCGCCGGACGCGGTGGCCCGCCGCCGGTCCCCGGCTGGACGGAATGTTCACACAGCGTCTTGGGCGTTCTACTGCCGGATCACGGAAATCTTCGCCCTTCTCTCATGCCTTCTTTCCGGTGTGGCGAGCTGCGTGGCCCCGGCGGTCACCGGACCATCCCTTCGGACGGGGGACGCGTGATCCGTGGTCACCGGGTTACCCGTGCGGCAGTGCGCGGGCGCTCCCGGTCCGCGGCAAGTGCTGTGCGAAGGAGGAAACCGTGGCCATCCGCTACCAGCTCATCCGGCGTCCGCCGGCCGCCGTCTGGAAGGTGCTCGAACAGCCTTCCCGCTACGCGGACTGGGTCGTGGGCACCCATCAGAGCGCGCCCCGCGACGGTGACTGGCCCGAGCTGGGCTCGTCCCTGGCCTACAACATCAAGCTCGGCCCGTACCGCGTCGACGGTCACACCGTGGTGCGCCGCTACGAACCGCCGCGGTGTCTTGAGCTGGAGGCGAGGGCACCCTTCGGCAACGCGCGCATCGCCATCGACGTACGCGACTGGGGCGGCGACTCCCTCGTCATCGTGGACGAACACCCGCTGAGCGGGCTGGGCGGCAAGCTGCACAACGTCGTGCTCGACGCCGTGATCCAGCTCCGGCACCGGGACATGCTGAGCCGGCTGGCCAGGCTGGTCGAGCGGGGCAGTCCGCGGCCCCCCGGCGCCGAGAAGGCGGACCATGAGTGACGCGGTGGTCATCGGCTCCGGGCCGAACGGGCTGGTCGCGGCCAACCTGCTCGCGGACCGGGGCTGGACTGTGGAGGTGCTGGAGGCCCGGGAGCGGCCCGGCGGCGCGGTGCACAGCGACCGCGGGGTCCACCCCGACTTCGTCAACGACGTCTTCAGCTCCTTCTACCCCCTGGCCGCCGCCTCCCCGGTGATCGACGGACTCCGGCTGGAGGATCACGGGTTGCGCTGGACGCACGCGCCGCACGTCCTGGCACACCCCCTGGCCGGCGACCGCTGCGCGGTGATCGACCGGGACGTGGACGTCACCGCCGAGTGCCTGGAGAAGCTCTGCCCCGGGGACGGCGGAGCCTGGCGCGCCCAGTACGCGACCTGGGACCGGATCGGCTCCGACCTCCTCCAGGCCCTTTTCACCACCATGCCCCCCGTCCGGGCTCTCGCCGGACTCGGCTGGAAGCTGCGCGGCGGCGGCGCCCTGCGCCTGGCCCGCTCCATGCTGCTGCCGGTGCGCCGCCTGGGCGAGGAGGAGTTCGGCGGCGAGGGGGCCAGGCTGCTGCTCGCGGGCAACGCCCTGCACGCGGACCTGGGCCCGGAGTCGGCGATCGGCGGCGGCTTCGGCTGGATCATGTCGATGCTCGGCCAGCAGTTCGGGTTCCCCGTGCCGGTCGGCGGCGCGGCCGGCCTCACGGACGCGCTGGCCGGCCGGCTCCGGCGGCGGGGCGGCGTGATCCGCTGCGCGGAGCCGGTGACCGGGGTCGTGGTCGAGCGCGGCCGGGCCGTCGCGGTCCGAACCGCCGGCGGTGACACGGTCCCGGCCCGGCGTGCCGTGCTCGCGGACGTCTCCGCACCCGTCCTCTACGGCCGGCTGGTCGCTCCCGAGCACCTGCCCTCGCAGGTCCTGGAGGACATGCGGCGCTTCCAGTGGGACTTCGCCACCTTCAAGGTCGACTGGGCGCTGGACTCGGCCATCCCCTGGCGGGCCGGGACGGCGAGCGGCGCGGGCACCGTGCACCTCGCGGACAGCGTGGACGACCTCACCAGGTTCGCCGCTCAGATCGCCATGGGGCAGATCCCCGCCAGCCCGTTCCTCCTGGTGGGGCAGATGACCACCGCCGACGCGACCCGGTCACCCGCGGGCACCGAGTCCGCCTGGGCCTACACCCATCTGCCCCGCGAGGTGCGAGGGGACGCCGGGGACGCCGGGCTCACCGGTTCCTGGGACGCGGCCGAGCGGGAGATCATGGCGGACCGGATGGAGCAGCGGATCGAGCGGTTCGCGCCGGGATTCCGCGCCCGGATCATGAGCCGGCGCGTGCTGTCGCCGCTCGGCCTCCAGTCCGAGGACGCGAATCTCAGCCTGGGCGCCCTCAACGGCGGCACCACCGCGCTGCACCAGCAGGCGGTGTTCCGGCCGATCCCCGGCACCGGCCGCCCGGAGACACCGGTGCGGGGCCTGTATCTGGCCTCCTCCTCCGCCCATCCGGGCGGCGGGGTGCACGGCGCTCCCGGTGCCAACGCGGCGCGGGCCGCGCTGGGCGTCCGCCGCTCCTTCGCGGACGTGATGTCCCTGGCGCAGCGGTCCCTGACACGCGGAAGCGGGGCGGCCGCGGTGGGAAACCGCTGACCGCCCCGCTCCGGGCGGGCCCCTGGTGCTCAGCCCTCCAGGCTGCGGATGATCGCGGAGGAGAAGGCGTCGAGATCACCGGGGTTGCGCGAGGTGATCAGGGTGTGTCCGCCCTCGGTGTCCACCACGACCTCCTGGTCCGTCCAGTTGGCGCCCGCGTTGACCAGGTCGTCCAGCAGGGACGGGTAGGAGGTCATGTCGCGGCCGTCGGTGAGTTCGGTGTTCACCAGCAGCCAGGGGCCGTGGCAGATCGCCGCCACCGGCTTGCCCTCCCGGGCGAAGGCGGTGACCAGGCGCTGCGCGTCCTCGTCGATGCGGAGCTGGTCGGCGTTGAGGGTGCCGCCGGGGATCACCACGGCGTCGTAGCCGTCCGAAGACGCCTCGGCGAGCGTGGTGTCCGGTTCGACCTTGCCGCCGGGGTCCTTGTCGGAGACGAGGGTGGCGATGACCTCCGGTTTCTGCGCCGCGATCACCACGCGGGCACCCGCGTCGCGCAGCGCGGCCACCGGCTTCGTCAGTTCGTCCTGCTCCGTCCCGTAGTTCGTCGTGAGAACGAGGACGCTCTTGCCGTCGAGAGCCATGGGTTCGTACTCCTCCCGTCTCCCCCTGCTTTCCGGTGCGGCAGTCGCGCTCGGCGGCGTCCGGCACCGGTCTTACCCGCACCGGCTGCCCCTTTGGCCCCGGTTCATTCGACGGCGGCCGGAATCCTTTCCAGCACTCCGCCCGCGAACACGTCGTACAGCGGCAGGGTCTCCAGGTGGACGTAGCCGATGTGGCAGTCGCAGCTCGTCAGCGGGCAGGGGCGGGGGCGGAGCGCGGCCCGGTAGGAGCCGTCGTAGAGGTTGCCGAGTTCGGCGGGGACGAAGTGGCAGCGGCGGACCGTGCCGTCGCCGTCCACCGAGATCACGGACTCACCGGTACGGCACGGCAGCCCGGCGCTGGCGTGCGGGTGCCGGCTGTAGGGGAAGAGCGGGTCGAGCCCGGTCCACACCTCTGCCTCCGTGTCGTCGTAGGTGTGCCCCTCGGCCGCGTTCACCCACAGGTACACCCGCGCCGGCAGTTCGGCCCGCAGCCGCCGCGCCGCCTCCAGGTGCTCGGGCAGCCCGACGATGCCGACGCTGTACCGGACGCCGAGCCGGTCCAGCTCCCGGCACTTTCCGAGGAACCGGTCGTACGGGGTCTGGCCGGGGTGGTACGTGCACCACAGCGCGAGGGTGTCGCGCTCGGCGTCGGCCAGCCAGTCGGTGCGGCAGCTCAGGTTGGTCTGGATGGCGACACGGCGGATGTGCGGCAGGTGGGAGAGGTCGGTCAGGGCGCGCCGGTACCAGGAACGCACCAGGCCCTCGCCCCAGGGCGTGAACAGCACCGAGAGCCGGTCCCCGGTACGGGTGGCGGCCCAGCCGGTGAACCGCTCCAGGCTCGCCCGGTCGGCCCGCAGCCGTTCCCGGCTGTCCCGGCGCTTGGCGAACGGGCAGTAGGGACAGTCGTAGTCGCAGGAGGCCAGCGGGCCCCGGTACAGCAGGGTCAGGTCCATGACGGGCGGCTCACTTGCGCTCGTAGGCGGCCATCGCCGCCCGTACGGCCGGGGAGAACAGCTCGGGGCCGAGCGCGTCGGAGTGGGCGAGCCCCTCCGGGGTCAGCCGCAGTACCGGGCCGGACTCCAGCCAGCCCAGGTCCGTGAACCGCGCCAGTTCGGCGGGGAAGTCCTCGGCCGGGGCCCGGCCGCCGAACCGGGCGCGGTAGTCGGCGACCGGCAGCCCGTCCGCCTGGAGCAGCGACTGGAGCAGATGGCGGCGGCGCGCCTCGTCCCCGGTCATCCGGCGCCCGTACTCGGCGTGCGCGAAGTCGGCGGCGGGGCGGGCGGTGTAGTCGTCGATGATCGCCCGGATCTCGTGCATGCCGACGGCGTAGTCGAAGGAGTAGTGCAGTCCGGCGGTGTACGAGCGGGCCCCGCAGCCCAGACCGATCATGCCGTCGGTCTGGCAGGCGTAGTCGTCGGCGCCCTCCGCCGGGGCGTCGGCGCGGCGGAACATCCGCATCGACCGCTGCTCGTAGCCGTGCGCGAGGAGATGGTCACGTCCGGCGCGGTACAGCCGCAGCCGCCGCTCGTCCCACTCGGGGTCCGCCGCGTCGGCGCGTCGCCCGAGACCGGTCAGCGGGCGCACGTAGAGCGGGTACAGGTACAGCTCCTCGGGCCGCCAGGCCAGCGCGGCGTCCAGCGAGCGCAGCCAGGTCCGCTCGGTCTGCCCGTCGATGCCGTAGATCAGGTCGATGTTGAGCACGGGTATCCCCGCCTCCCGCACCCGCCCGAGCGCCGCCTCCACATCGGCCCGGCGCTGCGGCCGCACGGCGGCCCGCGCCTCGGTGTCGTCGAAGCTCTGCACGCCGAGGCTGAGCCGGGTGGCGCCGCGTTCGGCGAGGACGTGGAGCCGGTCGGCGGTGGCGGTGGCCGGGGACGCCTCCACGGAGAGCGGGACGGCGGTCAGGTCGGCCCCCATCCGGTGCTCGGCGATGTCGCACAGCCGGGTCAGCTCGGCGGCGGTGAGGAAGGTCGGCGTGCCGCCCCCGAAGGCGGCGGTGGCGAACCGGACCGGCTCCCTCTCCCCCAGCGCCTCCCGCACGGCGCCCGCCTGCCGCTCCAGGGCGTCGAGATAGGCGGCGGTGAGCCCGTCAGGGGCGCCGATGCGGGTGAACAGGTTGCAGAACCCGCAGCGCACCTCGCAGAACGGGATGTGCAGATAGAGCGACAGCGCGTCCTTGGGCTCACCCGCCCACAGCTCGCTCAGGCGCGGCCGGCCGGGAAGCTTCCGGTACGCGGTCTTGTGGGGGTAGGCGTACACGTAGCTCTGGTACGGGGCGGGGGCGGTCGCGGGGGTCATCGGGTGGCTCCCTGGCCGAGCAGGAAGTGGGCGTAGGGCACGGTCCACACCGACTCGTGGCCGACGCGGTGGCCGGTCCAGCCGTCGTCGCCGTAGGCGGTGCCGTGGTCGGAGCAGACCACGGCGAGGCAGGGCCGACGGCTGCTCATGGCGGTGAAGAGGCGGCCGATGTGCCGGTCCACGTACTCCAGCGCGGCGGCGTGGGTGGCGCGGGAGTCGCCGTCCTCCACGCTCGCGCCGGGCAGATGGAACCAGTTGGGCTGGTGCAGCGCGGACACGTTGACGAAGAGGAACAGCGGCTGTTCCGGTGCCGTGCGGGCGGCGATCTCCTCGGCCCGGGCCACCTGGGACTCGAAGGAGGTCGGGGAGGTGACCCCGAACTCCGGTTCCCAGTGCGACTCCTCGAAGAGTCCGGGCAGCACCGAGCCGAGCGCGCCCTGCTTGTTGAAGAAGCCCACTCCCCCGACGCACGCGGTGCGGTAGCCCGCCCTGGCGAGGCCGGAGACCAGGTCGGGGGTGTCGTACACGAAGGTACCGTCGGCCGTGGTCTCGCTGCCCGCGAAGGCGGCGGCGAACAGGCGCGGATGGCGGCCCGGCCGGGCCGGCGTGGGCAGGAAGCCCGCGAAGATGGCCTGGTGGGAGGCGTAGGTGAAGCTGCCCGGCGCGTGCCGCTCCTCCCAGCGGCCACCGGGGAGATGGCGGGCGAGGTTCGGGATGCGGCCGGCCTCGGCGAGTTCGGTCGCCACGTCGTGGCGGAGCGTGTCGAGGGTGACCAGCAGGATGTCGTGGCTGCCGACGATCCGGTTCATGTCCGGTACGCCGGGGGCCACTTCGGGCAGTCGGGCGGTGGCCGGGTCAGGCGCTGACATGGGTGGTTCCTGTTCTGTGCGGATGGTGCGGGCCGGGCCGCCCGGTGAGCGGCGCCCGGCGCAGGGCGGCGGCGACCTGCGCCGCGTAGGTGTCGAGGCCCTCGGCGCCGCCGCCGGGCAGGCCGGTGAGGCGGGGCAGCAGATCTCCGAATGCGTTGACCTCGCCGACGAAGGCGCGCCGCCAGCCGACGGCCGGGAGCAGGTCGACGCCGACGCAGAGGGTGTCCGGGAAGCAGGCAGCGGCCCGCTCGCAGATCCCGAGCACCTCCGGCCAGCGCAGCCCCGCGCTCTCGGCCGCCCGCCGGGCCCCGGCCAGGTCGCCCCGGCGGCCCCCGAGGTGAAGGTTGGTGAGCGGTCCGGCGCTGGTGCGGACCACGGCGTGGGTGGCCCGGCCGTCCACCACGACCACCCTGAGGTCGGCGGCGCGGCCGTCCTGGGACGCCTTGGGCACCCAGCGCTCCAGGTGCAGGCCGTCCGGGGCGAGCGCGTCCACGATGGCGGCGATGTCCTTCTCCCGTTGGTAGCGGCGCACCTTGAGGGAGTTGAACAGCCGCCCCGCGGAGTCGAGTTCGACGGAGGTGGCCGCCCTGATCCGGCCGCCTCCGGCCGAGTCGACGGCGAGCACGCCGGACGCCGAGGAGCCGTGAGCGGGCTTGACGAACAGCCGGGGCATCCGGTGCTCACGCATCAGCGCCCGCACGTCGTCCCAGCCGCCCACCAGGGCACCGGCCGCGCCGGAGGTCGGCGAGGCGGGCACCGGTACGCCCGCCGCCGCGAGGACCGCGTGGCAGCGCCGTTTGTCGAACATGACCGCCACGTCTTCGGAACCGTCCAGCCGGATGCCGCCGCGCAGCGTGCCCAGGGCCGCCGTGAAGCGCTCGTACCAGCGGGCCGTGCCCTCCACGCGGGTCGGGTCGGGCATGCCCCGCAGGAGGAGGTCGACCTCGGGGTCCTCTCCGGGGGAGTCCACCCGGACGATCTCCTCCTTCCCGAACTCGGCGCCGCCCGCCCGCAGTACGTCCAGCCAGGGCACCACGCGGGGTGCGGGCAGCCCGGCGGCACGGACGGCCTCCGCGAACAGGGTCACCCTGCGGCCCCCGGGGTTGCCGACCACGGCGAAACACCGGTTCATGGCCGGCCGCTCACTCGCCGATGGCCACGAAGCGCTGCACGGTGCCGTCCTCGTCCTCGTACGAGTCCGCGTCGTCCTCGTTCAGGTCGAGCCGGACGCCCGCCGGTTCCAGTGCGTCCCGCAGGCGCTGCTGGAGGGGCTCGGTGATGTAGTGGTGGTGCAGGTCCAGGAACGTGAGGTGGGTCAGCGGCCGGCCGGCGAGCAGCGCGGCGGCGCCCTCGTCGCCCAGGGTGCCCATGGAGAGGTCGAGCGTCTCCAGACGGGCCACCACCGGCGCGGAGGCGACGGCGGCCGCGATCTCGTCCTGGATCTCGCTGTTGCGCAGCCCCAGGTGACGCAGCGCGGGCAGCCGGGTGCCGGAGAGGATCGGCTCCAGGTCGGACACCGCGGTGTCGGCGCCGTACTCCGAGTCGCCGAGCCACAGTTCGAGGTGCTCCAGGGCGGGCAGGCCGCTGGCCCCGACGCCCCGCACGACCTCAGCGGGCAGGCCGCCGGTCTCCACGACCAGCTTGCGCAGCGCGGCGTGCTCCAGCGCCGGGAACTCCAGCCCGGCGCCCCCGCGCACGCCGAACTCGGCCAGGTCCGGGAAGCCGGTGAGCAGTCCGGTGACGTCGGTCTGCTGGATCCAGGAGAGCTCGGCCTCCTCCATGACGAGGTCGCCGAGGAACAGCGCGCGCAGAGCGGGCAGCCGGTCGCGGGCGGCGAGCAGCGCCGCCATGACCGCGGAGGAGTCCCTCTCGTACGCATCCGTCCAGGCGCCGACGATCAGCGCCCGCACCCGCGTGGTGTCCACCGTGGCGAGGAAGCGGGCGAAGGCGTCCTCCCACTCCTCCTCCGCGTCGTACACGTCCCCGGCTATGCGCCAGGCGACGGCGCCGGGCTCGGGCAGCCCGGCCTGAGCGCCGGGTCCGGGAAAGGCGAACGCGGGGAGGCCGTACAGCTCCTCCAGGTGGTGACCGATGGTCATACGGGCTGCTCCTGACGTGCGAGGGTCGCGAACGTGTGCGGTCCACGGCGTACGCGGAAAGTTCTACCAACCCGCACCGACAACCGGTCACACGGCTGTGGACGACCGCCCGGCTACTCCGCGGGCAGTCCCTCGCGCAGCGCCTTCGCGGTGGTTCCCGGGTCGTACCCCTCCGGGACCCCCTCGACCAGGATGATGTCGCCCGCGATGTGCCGGGAGCGCAGCGGGGCGATCTCCCGGTAGGCGGGCGAGTCCCACCAGGCCCGCGCCTCGGTGATCCCCGGGAACCCGATGATCACGACGTGCCCGGCCCACTCCCCCTCCTTCACCTCGTGCCGGTTGCCGTGCACCAGGAAACGCCCGCCGTACGGCTCGAAGGTGGCCGTGATGCGCTCGATGTACTCCGCGATCTCGGGGTGCGGCGCGGCCTCGCGGAGATGGGCTACGGCGTAGGCGGTCATGGGTCCTCCCCGACGTCGGTGATCGTCCGATCTTCGTACCGACGATGCTTCCATCCCCGCCGACCGGCGTCGATGGTCCGTCGGGAGATCGACCACGACACGCCGGGGCGCGAGATCCGGTCCGGCGCCGAGCGGCACGTGTGCTAGTCTTTTTCTCGTTGCAGTTGTGGTACCCATGAACTTTATGTGCGCCTGACGGGAAATGTTTTCTCTTTGGGCGCATTTTGTTTTCCGGCATCTTCCGGATGGGGCCTCTGCCATCAGAAGGAGAAAGTCATGGCACAGGGAACCGTCAAGTGGTTCAACTCTGAAAAGGGTTTCGGCTTCATCGAGCAGGACGGTGGCGGTCCGGACGTCTTCGCCCACTACTCGAACATCGCCACCCAGGGCTTCCGTGAGCTCCAGGAGGGCCAGCGGGTCAGCTTCGACGTCACGCAGGGCCAGAAGGGCCCCCAGGCCGAGAACATCGTTCCCGCCTGATCGCAGGACGCGTATTCCGCTCACCGGGGTCCGCACCGTCATGGTGCGGACCCCGGTTTGTGCTGTGTTGAGGAAGGCAGTAACCGCATGCCCCGCAGGTACCAGAAGCCGAACCGCGGCTCGTCGCCGTCCCGGCCCTCGTCCGCTCCCCAGGCTCCCCAGGAATTCCGCCTGCCGGAGAGCACGACGCCCGCACTGCCCGCCGTCGCCGAGTTCGCCGACCTCGACATGCCCGTGGCACTGCTGAAGACGCTCACCGCGCAGGGGGTGACCGCCCCCTTCCCGATCCAGGCCGCCACGCTGCCCAACTCGCTGGCCGGCCGGGACCTCCTCGGCCGGGGCCGCACCGGCTCGGGCAAGACCCTCGCCTTCGGCCTGGCCCTCCTCGCCCGTACCGCCGGCCGGCGCGCCGAGCCCAAGGCGCCCCTCTCCCTGATCCTGGTGCCCACCCGCGAGCTGGCCCAGCAGGTGACCGACGCGCTGACCCCGTACGCCACGGCGGTCAACCTCCGGATGGCCACCGTGGTCGGCGGTCTGTCGATCACCAAGCAGGCCGCCACGCTCAGGCGCGGCGTGGAGGTGCTGGTGGCGAGCCCCGGCCGCCTCAACGACCTGGTGGAGCGCGGCGACTGCGTGCTGCACGACGTAGGCATCACGGTGCTGGACGAGGCCGACCAGATGACCGACATGGGCTTCCTGCCGCAGATCACCAGGCTGATCCAGCAGGTGCGCCCCGACGGCCAGCGGATGCTGTTCTCCGCCACGCTGGACAAGAACATCGACAAGCTGGTGCAGCGGTTCCTCACCGATCCCGTGGTGCACTCGGTGGACCCGTCCGCCGGTGCGGTCACCACGATGGAGCACCATCTGCTGCACCTCCAGGACGAGACCGACAAGAAGGCCGTCACCACGCGCATCGCGGCCCGTGACGGCCGGGTCATCCTGTTCCTGGACACCAAGCGCTCCGCCGACCGGCTCGCCAAGCGCCTGCTCTCGGTCGGCGTCCGCGCCGCCGCCCTGCACGGCGGCCGCTCCCAGCCGCAGCGCAACCGGGCCCTGGAGCAGTTCAAGACCGGCGAGATCACCGCGCTGGTGGCGACGAACGTCGCGGCCCGCGGCATACACATCGACGACCTCGACCTCGTGGTGAACGTCGACCCGCCGACCGATCACAAGGACTACCTCCACCGCGGCGGCCGCACCGCCCGCGCGGGCGGTTCCGGAAGCGTGGTCACGCTGGTGCTGCCCGAGCAGAAGCGGGAGGTCAACCAGCTCATGTCGGCCGCCGGCATCCGCCCGAAGACCGCCCGGGTCACCTCCGGCGCTCCGGAGCTGGCCGCCATCACCGGCGCCCGCGAGCCCTCCGGCGTGGCCGTGGTCATCGCGGCCCCGGAGCCCACGCCGCCCAAGGCGCGCCCGGCCCGCAGGTCCGGTGCCGGTGCCGAGGGCGCCGGCCACTCCGGCCGCCGGCGCCGCCCGGCGGGTGCCGGCGAGGGCACGGGCGGCCAGGGCCGGGGGGCCGAGGGCCGGACCAAGGCGGGCGCGGCGAGCACCGGCACGTCCGGTGGCCGCCGTACGAGCGCCGAGGGCGCCAAGGGCAACGGCGCCTCCGGCCGCCGTGGTGCCGGGGGTGCGGCTGTGGCCAAGGCGGGCGCGCGCGGCACCGCACGCAGGGCACCGGGTGAGCGAGCTGCGGGCACCGGCGGCTCCGACCGCCGGGGCGGGCGTCGTCCGGCCGCCGGCTGAGCCGGGCGTGACGCGAGACACCCCCCGACCGGGCCGGTCGGGGGGTGTCTCGCGTCACGGAGTCACCTTCGCCGGGGCAGGCGGACCACCTGGACGAAGAAGTCGTCGATCTGGCGGACGGCGGCGATGAACTGGTCCAGGTCGACCGGCTTGGTGACGTACGCGTTGGCGTGCAGCTTGTAGCTGCGGAGGATGTCCTCCTCGGCGGCCGAGGTGGTGAGGACGACCACCGGGATGTCCGCGAGGTCCTGGTCGGACTTGATGCGTTCCAGGACCTGACGCCCGTCGTACTTGGGCAGGTTCAGGTCGAGCAGGATCAGGTCGGGCCGGGGGGCGCCGGTGTGGCCGCCGCGCCGGTAGAGGAAGTCGAGCGCCTCCTCGCCGTCGCGGACCACGTGCAGCGTGTTGCCGATCTTGTTGTCCTCGAACGCCTCCCGGGTCATCAGCTCGTCACCGGGGTCGTCCTCCACCAGGAGGACGTCGATCGGGGTGGCGTCGGGAGTCGTCATGTGAGGGCCTTTTCCTCGGCGGGGATGCTGATCTCGTCCGGGGCGGTGGCCACGGGCAGGGTGAAGCGGAAACGGGTGCCGCCGGTGTACTCGGTGTCCAGCCAGATCCGGCCGCCGTGATGTTCCACGATCTTCTTGCAGAGTGCCAGGCCGATCCCGGTACCGCCGTAGGCGTCGCGGCTGTGCAGTCGCTGGAAGATGACGAAGACCTTGTCGGCGAACTCACCGGGGATGCCGATGCCGTTGTCGGCGACGCTCAGGAGCAGGTTGCCGGGCTCGTCCGGGGCGGGCTCGCAGGTGACGGTCACCTGGGGGGCGCGGTCGGGGTGGCGGAACTTCAGGGCGTTGCCGATCAGGTTCTGCCAGAGCATGGCGAACAGGGTGGGGTCGCCCACCACCTCGGGCATCTCCCCGGGGCGCTCGACACGGGCGCCGGACTCCTCCACGGCGGCGGCGAGGTTCGCCATCGCCTTCTCCAGCGACTTGTCCAGGCCGACGGGCACGCGGTCGTCGGTGAGGCGGCCGACGCGGGAGAAGGTCAGCAGGTCGTTGATGAGCACCTGCATGCGCTTGGCGCCGTCCACCGCGAAGTCGATGTACTGGCGTCCGCGGTCGTCCAGCTTGTCGTAGTACCGCTTCTCCAGGAGCTGGCAGAAGGAGGCGACCTTGCGCAGCGGTTCCTGGAGGTCGTGGGAGGCGACGTAGGCGAACTGTTCCAGCTCCACGTTGGAGCGGCGCAGTTCGACCGCCTGGGCGTCGAGGTCGGCGGCCTGGGCGGTGAGGATGCGCTGCTGGGCGTGGGAGGCGTCCAGTTCGGTCACGATCCGCTTGCGCATGCCCTCCACGTCGTCGGCGACCGCGGTCAGGTCGGCAGGCCCGCCGCCGGTGATGACGTGCTCGAAGTCGCCGCCCGCGACCCGGCGGGACGCGGTGCGCAGCCGCTCCAGGGGCCGGGTGACGAGCAGGCGGACGAAGACGGCGAGCGCGACACCGGTCAGCAGGAAGGCGGCGACCATGGCGGCGAGCACCGAGTTGCGCAGGTTGCGCTCCTGGATGATGTGGGCGCTTCCGTCGGCCGCCACACGGGTCATGTGGGCGTTCTGCCTGGCCCAGCTGAGCCGGAGCTTGTCGAAGTCCTGCTTGCCGTTCTCCACCGTCCGCAGGTCCACGGCCTTCGGCTTGCCGGGGGTGACGGAGGCGACGAGCGGCTCGGCGTAGTTGACGCGCCACCGGGCCGCCTGACGCTCGACCGCGGCGAGGTCGTCGCGCAGCTCGGGCTGGTCCGCGACCAGGCGGCGCAGCCGCGCCGCGGACTCCGACTCGTTCTTCTTGCCCTCGGTGTAGGGCTTGAGGAAGCGCTTGTCGGCGGTGATGGCGTAGCCCCGGATGCCGGTCTCCTGGTTGACCATGGCGGACTGGAGCCGGTACGCCTCGGTCTGGGCGGGCTGCACGCCCTTCAGCAGGGAGTCGGTCGCGTCGGCCGTGCGGTCGAGGAGACTGGCGCCCACCACGGTGCCGACCAGCACCAGGAGGGTCATGAGCGACAGCACGAGGTAGAACCAGCCCTGGACGGTCAGGCGGCGCCCGGTCCACGGCTTGCCCGGGAGGTTCTTCACCCTGTGCTCCGTACCGACTCGTCACTCACGTGTTGCACTCGTTTCTCTCGTCTCGGCGTTTCTCAGTTCCAGCTCACGTGGACGACGGCGACGTCGTCCGCGAGCCCGCCCTGTTCCTCGGCCAGCCCCTCGGCCTCGCCGATGAGGCGGTCCACGAACTCGTCGGGCCCGAGTCCGGCCGCCTCGCGGGCGAGTTGGAGCAGCCCCTCCTCGCCGAGGCGCCGCGGGCCCCGGCTGACGTGTCCCTCGAAGAGCCCGTCGGTGAAGAGGACGACCGAGGCACCCGGCGGCACCTCGAGCTCCGCGGTGGGCCAGCGGGCGCCGCCGGGGATCAGCCCCAGGGCGGGCCCGCCCGGCACCTCGACCCAGTCCACGTCCCGCGGCCCGCGCCGCAGAAGGCCGTGGTGGCCGGCCCGCACCACGGTGGCCCGGTGCTCGCCGGGTACCGCGGACAGGCTGACCAGGGTGGCGAACACCTCGTCCCGGGCGCGCTCGGCGACCAGGATCTCCTCCAGGCGGGCCACCTGCTCGACGCCGGTGATGCCGCTGAGGACCAGTGTGCGCCAGGCTATCCGCAGGGCGACCCCGAGGGCCGCCTCGTCCGGGCCGTGCCCGGAGACGTCGCCGACCAGGGCGTGCACGGTGCCGTCGGCGCTCTGCACGATGTCGTAGAAGTCACCGCCGAGCAAAGCCTGCGCGCGGCCGGGGCGGTAGCGGGCGACGACCTGGACGCCGTCGGCGCGCAGCAGCGGGCGAGGCAGCAGGCCGCGTTCCAGACGGGCGTTCTCCTGGGCCTGCATCAGGCTGGCCTGGAGGGCCACGGCCGCCTGCTCGGCCTGCTTGCGCTGGATCGCGTAACGCACCGCGCGGCCGAACAGCTCGGGTTCGACACGGCCCTTGACCAGGTAGTCCTGGGCTCCGGCGGTGACCGCGGCGAGCCCGGTCTGCTCCTCGGCGAGGCCGGTGAGGACGACGATGGCCACCCGGTCGGCGTGCGCCTTGACCAGGGATACCGCTTCGAGACCGCTCGCGTCCGGCAGGTGCAGGTCGAGCAGCACGCAGTCCGGGCGCTCGGTGGCGAGCACCCCGACGGCGTCCGCCATGGAACGCACCCAGCGCAGCCGCATCTTCAGGGCGCTGTCGGCGACCAGTTCCTCGACGAGCAGCGCGTCGCCGGGATCGTCCTCGATCAGGAGCACCGACGGCTGTCGCTCGTCCCACTCCGCACCGATCGCGCCTACGGTCACCGGCATCAGCTCATCGGCATCAGCCCGCGACGTCATCATGGTCCCGCCCTTCCCGCCCCGCGCGTCGCCCGTCGTCAGAAGTTGTCGACCGACAACATTGGATGAGCATACTCAGTGCGAAGATCCGGGCGTGACCAGTACGGGTGACATCATTCACCCATCCGGACTCGAACGCGACGGCATGTTACCTCTCGGTGCCGCTTCAGCCCGCGAAGTGACAGTCCCTGCCCGGCCCGGTGATGGGATGGCGGGGGTGGGAGGGGCCCGCCTCCAGCGTGCGGCGGAGCCGGGCCGTGCGGACCCGCAGGTGGTTTGTCCGGTCGCCCGGGGAGGCGCCCCGGACCTCGCGCGGCAGGTGTTTCACGCCGCCCAGGCGACCGGGGCTGGTGACAAGAATCTCCAGCGGATGCCACGCGGTCGGGGCGGGGCGGACGGCGGCGCGGAGCCGGGCCGGCAGTTCGTCCGTGCTGGACGCGGCTCGTTGACGGGGGGCCGGCGCCGGCGTCCGGCGCGGCGGCATTCTCCTCGCAGGCCCCGGCGGGCGGAGAGGACGAGGATCGGAACCCGGCTCCGGCCGCCGCGCGGGGACCGTGTGACGTCGGCGCCGTCCACGTCGGGCGGCCCGAGGTCCAGCACGACCGCGTCCGGCCCGCGGTCGGTCGCGAGCCGGAGCGCGGTGGCGCCGTCCGGAGGCGCGTCGACGGCCTGGCGATGGATCACGGGGGTCAGTGGGAGCTGCGGGGCGTCCTCCGCCACGAGCACCCGTGTCATGGGCGCGCGCCCTCCTGTCGTTCGTTCCGGACGCCCCCGCGGCGGGTCAGTGCCGGGCCACCATCCCCTTGAGGGCTGTGTTCAGCTCCAGCACGTTGACGCGGGGCTCGCCCAGGAAGCCGAGCGTGCGGCCCTCGGTGTGGTCGCGCACGAGACCGGCGACCTCGGGTACGGCCAGGTGGTTCCGGGCGGCGACGCGGTTGATCTGGAGCCGGGCGTACGCCGGGGAGATGTCCGGGACGAGGCCAGCCGGTTCGTCTCCCCGCCGGAGATGGCTCCGCACAGCGCGGGTGCCGCCGTGGACCTCACCCTGGTGGACGCCGACGGCAACGAACTGGACCTGGGCACCCGGGTGAACGCCGGCCAGGGTCAGAGCGCGGGGGCCTGCTGCACCTCGGCCACGAACATCGGCGCCGAGGCCATGGCGAACCGGAACACCCTGACCGCGGTGCTGTCCGAGGCGGGCCTGGTCAACTACGCGACGGAGTGGTGGCACTGGAGCTGGGGCGACCGTTACTGGGCCCTCCGGACGAACAACCCGACCGCGCTCTACGGCCCCACCGAACCGGTGGCCATATAAGCCGCATATCGTTCCATCGCTGGCATAGTGCCGTCCATGACCCCCACGCCCCGTAAGAACGGCTCGCGGCGGGGCGGCGGACGCCGTCGCGCGGTGCTCGCGCTGGCCTGTGCCCTCGGGATCACGGGCGGCGTCGTCCTCGCGCTGGACGTGTCCGAGGACGGACCCCGCTCCCCCGCCGCTCTCCCCGGCCACCCCGCCCACGGCCCGCAGGACGTCGCCTCCCCGGGCGCCCCCGGCATCGGCGACCCGCTCATGCCGCTGGACGGCAACGGCGGCTACACGGTCCGCCGCTACACCCTGGACTTCGACTGGCAGGCACCAAGAACACCCTTCGCCGCCGCCACGACGATCGCCGCCACCGCGACGCAGGCGCTCTCCCGCTTCGACCTCGACTTCGCGGGCAACACCCTGCGCGGGGTGACGGTCGACGGCGTACCGGCACGGACCGCGCGCCGGGGCGACGAGCTGGTGATCACCCCGGCGAAGCCGCTGGCACGGGGCCGCGCCTTCACGGTGAGGGTCTCCTACACCGCCGATCCCGCCCAGCACCGCCACCGCACCGACGCGATCCAGGACTACGGCTGGGTCCCCACGGCCGACGGCACCGTGCTGTCCCCGCAGCCGAACGGCGCTCGGATGGTCTTCCCGGCGGACGACCACCCGAGTCTGCGCGCGCCGTTCACCTTCCACATCACCACCCCGCCCGGTCTGACGGCGGTGGCGAACGGACGGCTCGTCACCCGCGAGCGCCGGCCCGACGGCCGGGTCCGCTGGACGTACGACTCGGAGCAACCGGTCGCCCCGCAGCTGGTCCAGCTGGCCATCGGCGCGTTCGACGTGGTCGACGGCACCGGCCCGCACGGGCTGCCCCTGCGGGACGTGGTGCCGAGGGAGCTGGTGGCGAAGACCAAGGCGTACCGGGCGCTGACGCCGGGCCACCTCTCCTGGCTGGAGCGGCGGCTCGGCCCCTACCCGTTCCGGCGCTACGGGGTGCTGGTCGGCGACACCGAGCTGCCGGTGGCGCTGGAGACGCAGTCCCTCTCGGTCGTTCCGAGCGCGGACCTGCTGGGGGACCAGGTCGCCGCCGAGCGCAACCTCGTGCACGAACTGACCCACCACTGGACCGGTGACAGCGTGGCGATCCGCCGCTGGTCCGACCTGTGGCTGAGTGAGGGTCACGCCCGGTTCTACGAACTCCTGTACGCCGACACGCGGGGCGGTCCGGGCCTGGAGGACATGATGCGTTCGGCCTACGAGCAGCACGACAGGTGGAGGCGCGACGACGGTGCCCCGGCCGAGCCGCACGAGGAGGGCCTGTTCCGGCAGATGCGCTACGACGGCTCGGCGCTGGTGCTGTACGCCCTGCGGGAGAAGGTCGGCGAGGACACCTTCGAGCGGATCGAGAAAGCCTGGGTGACGACGTATCGGGGACGGGTGGCCGGCACCCGGGACTTCGTCGGGCTGGCCTCCGGGGTGGCCGGTGAGGACCTGACGGGCTTTCTGACCCCGTGGCTGTACGGGGCGCACACCCCGTCCATGCCGGGCCGTCCGGACTGGCGGGTGGACCCGGTCGGGGAGGAGCAGGACGTGGAGAGGTGAAGGGTGCCCCCACCCGGCGGGGTCGGCTGCCGCCGACCGGGTGGCCTGGGCACGGGGGATGGTCCACGCCAGTGACGCTCGGCGCGACGCGGCGTGCGGGGCAAGGAAACGTGGTCGGGGTGACATGCGGGGCGCGCTCTGGTTCGCGCCCTGGCCGCATGTCCCGGCCGCGCCGAACCTCGTTGGAGCCACCCGTATGAGAAAACGCGTCGCCCCCCGCCTGTCCAGCGCCATGCGCGGGCATCGGCGGATCGTCTGCGTGACCGCCGCGTCGGCGGCGCTTATGGTGCCCTTACTGATCGACCGCTCGGACGACGCCGGCGGTCCCGGCGACCAACGCCTCCAGGACGACTACACCGCCGCCGCGAAGGAGTTCCGCGTCCCCCGAAGTGTTCTGATGGGGGTGTCCTACCTCCAGTCCCGTTGGGACTCCCACCAGGGCGCGCCCAGTGTCATCGGCGGCTACGGGCCGATGCACCTGGTGGACTCCGGCGGGCCACCCGCCGCCACCCCGCCACACCACGTGACGCCCCGTCCGAAGGTGCACAAGGCCAGCCCGTCCCCGGCGCAGAGGGCGGCCCAGGAGGCACAGCGCTCCGCCGACCTGCGACGGGCGGCCGAGCTGCTCGGTCTCCCGGTGGAGCGGCTGCGCAACGACGACGCCGCGAACGTGCGCGGCGGCGCGGCCCTCCTCGCGGCGGCGCAGCAGAAGCTCGGCAAGCCGCTCAGCAGCGACCCGGCCGACTGGTGGGACGCGGTCTCGCGCTTCCCGGGCTCCAGTGACGCGGGCTCGGCGGCGACTTATGCCAACGATGTCTTCGACATCATCCGCAAAGGCGCGGACCGCGTCACGGACGCCGGTCAGCACGTCGTCCTGGCCGCGAACCCCCGGGTCCGTCCGAAGGCCGGGGCGGCCGGCGCCGCCCGCTCGAAGAACGTGGAGTGCCCGGCGGAACTGCCGTGCGCCTGGCTGAGCGCGCCGTACGTACGGATCGACGACGAGGCGTACGGCAACCACGACCTGGCCGACCGGCCCAAGGACCAGCGCATCGAGTACATCGTCATCCACGACACCGAGGCGCCGCTGGCCTCGATGCTGCTGACCGTCCAGGACCCGACGGAGGCGTCCTGGCACTACTCGATCCGGTCCAGCGACGGCAGTGTCACCCAGCACATCAAGACCAAGGACGCGGCCTGGCACTCGGGCAGCCAGTTCGTGAACGGCCGCTCGATCGGCATCGAGCACGAGGGCTTCCTGCGGCAGCCGGACGCCTGGTACACGGAGCAGATGTACCGTTCCTCCGCCCGGCTGGTGAAGTACCTGACGAAGAAGTACGGCATCCCGCTGGACCGTCAGCACGTCTTCGGACACGACAACGTGCCGGCGCCGACCGGGGAGAGCATCCCGGACATGCACGACGACCCGGGTCCGTTCTGGGACTGGCGGCACTACTTCGACCTGCTGGGCGCGCCGCTGAAGGCGACGGCGGGGCCGGACAGCGACACGGTGATGATCCTTCCGGAGTACGCCAGGCACAGGCCGGTGTTCACCGGCTGTGTGGAGAGCGGCGAGCAGTGCGCGCCGCACGGGTCCAGCGCGGTCCGGCTGCACACCGAGCCGAGCGAGGACTCCGGGCTGATCCAGGACCCGGGCCGCAAGCCGGACGGCGACGACACCACGGCGGACGTCAACGACCTGGGGTCGCGGGTGTCGGCGGGCCAGACGTTCGCGGTGGCCGGGCGGCAGGGCGACTGGACGGCGATCTGGTTCCAGGGCCACAGGGCGTGGTTCAGGAACCCGGCGGACCAGCCGACCGCGGTGGGCGAGCGGGCCCGGACCGTCACGCCGAAGCAGGGCCGCCACGAGATCCCGGTTTTCGGACGGGCCCTCCCGGAGGAGTCGGCGTACCCGGACGGAGTGAACAAGCAGCAGGAGGCGCCGCTGCCGTACACGATCCAGGAGGGTCAGCGGTACGTGACCCAGTCCGTCGTGCACGGCAGCTACGTCGACCGGTCCACCTTCGGCGACACACCGGCGCCGGTGGTGAAGGGACGGGAGGAGTACTACGAGATCCAGCTCGACCACCGGCTCGCCTACGTGCGGGCGAGCGACGTGGACGTCAAGGAGCCCCCGGCGGCCGCCGGTGCGCCGAAGCCGGCCGAGCCGAAGGCCGGGAACTGACACACCGCGGCCGGGGCCGGACCGGCGAGGTCCGGCCCCGGCCGCGTGCACGGGTCGCCGCCGAACGCTGGACTGCCTCCGGGTGAGCACCCAGACTGGGGTTGTCGGACGCCCCGCTCTTCCTGGACGGTGACCGTGGAAACGCAAGAGAGTCAGCGCGTCGAGTTCACGCCCGAGGCGGCCGCACTGGTGCGGAGGCTGCGCGAGCGGCACGGTCCGCTGATGTTCCACCAGTCCGGCGGCTGCTGCGACGGCAGCGCCCCCATGTGCTACCCCGAGGGCGAGTTCCGCACCGGCGCGTCCGACGTGCTGCTGGCCGAACTCGCCCTGGACGGCGTTCCGGAACCGGTGGGGTTCTGGATGTCGAGGTCCCAGCACGACCTCTGGAGCCATACCCGTCTCATCGTGGACGTGGTCCCGGGCCGGGGCGGCGGCTTCTCCCTGGAGGCCCCGGAGGGCGTCCGCTTCCTGATCCGGTCCCGCGTGATCGGCACCTGACGGTCACGGCCGCAGCCCGCTCACCAGGTCCGCGGTCGCCGTGAGGCCGCTGCTGATGGTGGGGGCCATGCTGGTGCTGGCCAGGTAGAAGCCGAGCAGCATGCAGACCAGGGCGTGGGAGATCTTCAGTGCGCCGTTGCGCATGAAGACCACCGCCAGGATCAGGAGCAGCAGCACCACTGAGATGGAAACGGCCATCGGAACCTCCTCCGCCACGCCCGGTGTGCGGCGTTCGGCCGCAAGTGTGGCGTAGCGGAGGGCTGTTCCGGTGCCCTGACGTGTCCCCCGTAAGGGTGGTGTCAGCCCGTCGGGGGAACCGGGAGGTCCACCAGTCGGGCGAGGGCCTCGCGGTGGGCGCCCGCGCTGCCGTACGCGAGGGAGTCCGCCTTGGCCCGCTTCAGGTACAGGTGGACGGGGTGTTCCCAGGTCATGCCGAGTCCCCCGTGGAGCTGCAGAGCCTCCTCGGCGGCGTGGACGGCGACGGGAGAGGCGTAGGACTGCGCGACGGCGACGGTGAGGTCGGCGTCGTGGCCCGTGGTCAGCGCGTCGGCGGCCGCGCGGGCGGCCGCGCGGAGGTTGACCGTCTCCAGCCAGAGCTGGGCGAGCCGGTGCTTGAGCGACTGGAACCCGCCGACCGGCCTGTTGAACTGCTTGCGCTCCTTGAGATAGCGCACGGTCTCGGTCAGCGCCCAGTCCGCGACGCCCAGCTGCTCGGAGGCCAGCAGCCCCGCGCCGGCCCGCAGAGCACGCCGTACGGCGGGTTCGGCACGGCCGAGACAGCGGCCGTGGGCACCGTCGAGGGTGACGGTGGCGAGCGGGCGGGTGAGGTCGAGCGAGGTCCGCGGGGTGCGGGCGACCTCGTCGGCGGCCACCGCGTACAGGTCGCCGTCGTCGGCGGGAACGAGCAGCACGTCGGCCGCGACGGCGTCGGCCACGGACGTCAACTCGCCGTGCAGCGTGCCGTTCTGGACCCGTGCGGTGGCGTAGGCGGCACCGGGGGCGGTGGTCGGGGAGACGGCGAGGACACCCACCGTGCGGCCGGAGGCGAGTCGCTCCAGCAGTTCGGCGTCGTCGCAGGCGAGCAGCGCCTCGGTGGCGACGACGGCGCTGGTGAGGTAAGGCACGGGCGCCACGGCCCGCCCCAGCTCCTCCAGCACGACCGCGGCTTCGCGATGCGTGGCCCCCTGGCCGCCCCGGGCCTCCGGGATCAGCAGGCCCGCCAGGCCCATGCCCTCGGCGAGCTGCCTCCACAGGGCGGGGTCGTGCGGGGTGTCCGACTCGGTGCGGGCGATCACCGCGGCGGACCCGCAGTGGTCGGTGAGCAGGTCGCGGACGGCGGCGCGCAGCGCCTCCTCCTCCTCGGAGTAGAGGAGGCCGGGCTCGGCGTTCGGCGTGCTCATCGGGCCAGGTCCTTCCAGGGGACGTCCTTGTCGGTGCGCGGTTCGGCGGGCAGGCCGAGGACGCGCTCGGCGACGATGTTCAGCAGGACCTCGCTGGTCCCGCCCTCGATGCTGTTGCCCTTGGACCGCAGATAGCGGTAGCCGGCGTCGCGCCCGGTGAAGTCGACCAGTTCGGGGCGCCGCATGGTCCAGTCGTCGTAGAGCAGCCCCTCCTCGCCACGGAGTTCGACCTCCAGGCCGCTGATCTCCTGGTTGAGGCGGGCGAAGGCGAGCTTCATGCCGGAGCCCTCGTAGCCCGGCTGCCCGGCGTTGAGCTGCTGGCGGAGCCGTTCGGCGGTGAGGCGGGACACCTCGGCCTCGACCCAGAGCCTCAGCAGCCGCTGATGGAGGTCGTGGGTGCGCAGTTCGGGGCGTTCCCGCCAGGTCCTGGCGACCGGGCCGATCATGCCGCCCTCGCGGGGCAGGCGCATGCCGCCGATGGAGACGCGTTCGTTCATCAGTGTGGTCTGGGCGACCCGCCAGCCGTCGCCGACCTCGCCGAGGCGGTGGCGGTCGGGGATGCGGACGCCGGTGAGGAAGACCTCGTTGAACTCGGCCTCGCCGGTGATCTGGCGCAGCGGCCGGACCTCCACGCCCGGGTCGGTCATGTCGCAGACGAAGTAGGTGATGCCCGCGTGCTTGGGCGCGTCCGGGTCGGTGCGCGCGATGAGGATGGCCCAGCGGGCCAGATGGGCGCTGGAGGTCCACACCTTCTGCCCGTCGACCACCCAGTCCGTGCCGTCCCGCACGGCTCGGGTGCCGAGCGCGGCCAGGTCGGACCCGGCGCCGGGCTCGCTGAACAACTGGCACCACACCTCCTCGCCGGTCCACAGCGGGCGCAGGAAGCGGGTCTTCTGTTCGTCGGTGCCGTAGCGCAGCACGGTCGGGGCGGCCATGCCCAGGCCGATGCCGATGCGGCGCGGGTCGTTGTCGGGGGCGCCGGCGGCGGCCAGCTCCTCGTCCACGACGGCCTGGAGGGAGCGGGAGGCGCCGAGGCCGCCGAGGCCCTCCGGGTAGTGCACCCAGGCGAGTCCGGCGTCGAAGCGGGCCCGGAGGAAGTCCAGGCGGTCGGTGGTGGCGGGCGGGTGCGCGGCCAGCAGCTCGGCTGTGCGGCGGCGCAGTTCGGCGGCGTCGGTCATGCGGTGGCTCCGTTCTGCGGCAGGACGGTGATCCGGCCGGTGGTCACACCGTCGGCGACCCGCTGCACGGCACCGGACGCCGCGGCGAGCGGTACGCGTTCGCTGACCAGTGGCCTGATCGCGCCGCGCTCGGCCAGTCCGGTCAGCTCCTCGTGGCAGCGCAGCACCAGCCCGGGGTTCCTGGTGTTGTACAGGCCCCAGTGCAGGCCCAGGATCGAGTAGTTCTTCACCAGGGCGTGGTTGAGCGCGGGGCTCGGGATCGAACCGCCGGCGAAGCCGACGACCACGATCCGGCCCTCGAAGGCGACGAGCTTGGCGGACTGGGCGTAGGCCTCTCCGCCGACGGGGTCGTAGATCACGTCGGCGCCCTTGCCGCCGGTTGCCTCCTTGACGGCGGCGATCACGTCCTCGGCGTGGCGGTCCACGACCACGTCGCAGCCCAGCTCGCGGGCGACGGCGGCCTTGCCCGCGCCGCCGACGACACCGACGACCCGCGCCCCGGCGGCCTTGCCGAGCTGGACGGCGGCGCTGCCGACACCGCCCGCGGCGGCGTGCACCAGCAGGGTCTCCCCCGCCTCCAGGCGTGCCCGGCGGTGCAGGCCGAACCAGCCGGTCTGGTAGCCGATGTGCAGGGCGGCGGCCTCGGCGTCGTCCAGCGCCTCGGGCGCGGGCAGCAGCGCGCGGGCGTCGGCGAGCGCGTACTCGGCGAAACCGCCGTGGGGCAGCGCCGGGGTGGCGATGACACGGCGGCCGTCCGCGGTCTCGCCGCAGATCTCCACGCCCGGCGTGAACGGCAGCGGAGGCCGGATCTGGTACTGGCCCCGGCAGAGCAGGGCGTCCGGGAAGTTGACGTTGGCGGCACGCACGCGGAGCAGCACCTGGCCTTCGCCGGGCGTGGGGTTCTCCACCTCCGCCAGGCGCATCACCTCGCTCGGCTCGCCGTTCTCGTGCACTTGCCATGCCTGCATGCCGGGCCTCCACGGGACTGCGTCGTCTGAACCGGGGTCCTGGGCATACTAAGCGGTCGCTTGCCGATCAGGGAACAGCCGGCCGGGCGGAACCCGTCAGCCCTCCCCCTTCGGCCGCCGCCCCGTCCGCGCCCTCAGGTGCATCCGCTCCCCCTGCGGACCGAACAGGCTCAGGAACTCCACCGGACCGTCCCACGTCGAACCGAACCAGTGCGGCACACGGGTGTCGAACTCCGCGGCCTCACCCGGTCCCGGCACCACGTCGTGGTCCCCGAGGACCAGCCGGAGGCGCCCGGAGAGGACGTAGAGCCACTCGTACCCCTCGTGGGTGCGCGGGTCCGGCTGCCGGTCGCGGCGCGGTTCGAGCACCTTGTACGCCTGGAGGCCACCGGGGCGCCGGGTGAGGGGGTGGAAGGTGCGTCCGTCGCGCTCGACCGGCTCGGTCCGCACCCTGGGGTCGCCGACCGGCGGGGCGCCGACCAGCTCGTCCAGCGGGACCCGGCGGGCCTGCGCGACGGGCAGCAGCAGTTCCAGGTTCGGGCGGCGCAGGCCCGACTCCAGCCGGGAGAGGGTGCTGACCGAGATGCCGGTCGCCTCCGACAGCGCGGCCAGGGTCACGTCCCGCTCCTTGCGGATGCGGCGCACTCTCGGGCCCACGGCGGCCGGCACCTCGTCGGTGCTCTCCGCGCCCGTGTCACTCGTCCCGCTCATTCCCGCACTGCAGGTTCGGCAAGGTGGTTTGCCAATCCGGCAGGTGTGAGCCCGGGCTTCGCGGAGCACTCATGCTGCATGCTGCTCACCCGGCTCGCGGAGGTGTCGGGTCAGGTCGCCGCGACGGCGTCCCGGACCCGCAAGACGGATCTGCTCGCGGAACTCTTCCGGGACGCCGGGCCCGACGACGTGCCCGTGGTCATCCCGTACCTCGCGGGACGGCTGCCCCAGGGCCGGATCGGGGTCGGCTGGAAGGTCCTCGGCCGGGAGGTGGCACCCGCCCCCGGACCCACGCTCACCGTGCGCGGGGTGGACGCCCTGCTGACCGAGCTGGCCGCGGTGTCCGGGGCCGGTTCGCAGGCCGAGCGGGCGCGGATCGTGGACGAGCTGATGGGCGCGGCGACCGGGGACGAACAGCGGTTCCTGCGCGGCCTGCTGACCGGCGAGGTCCGCCAGGGCGCCCTGGACGCGCTCGCGGTGGAGGGGCTGGCCCGCGCCACGGAGGCCGACCCGGCTACGGTACGCCGGGCGGTGATGCTGGCCGGCTCCCTCCAGACGGTCGCCCAGGCCCTGCTCGCACAGGGCCCCGGCGCGCTGGAGCGGTTCCGGCTCACGGTGGGGCGGCCGGTGCTGCCGATGCTTGCCCGCAGCGCCTCCTCGGTCGCGGAGGCGGTGGAGAAGCTCGGGGAGTGCGCCGTGGAGGAGAAGCTCGACGGCATCCGCGTACAGGTGCACCGGGACGGTGCCGAGGTGCGCGTGTTCACCCGGACGCTGGACGACATCACCGACCGGCTGCCGGAGGTGACCTCGGCGGCGCTGGAACTGCCGGGCGAGCGGTTCGTGCTGGACGGCGAGGTGATCTCATTCGGCCCGGACGGACGGCCCCGCTCCTTCCAGGAGACGGCGGGCCGGGTCGGTTCGCGGGTGGACGTGGCGAGGGCGGCCGGCCAGGTCCCGGTCTCCCCGGTGTTCTTCGACGCCCTCTCGGTGGAGGGCCGGGACCTGCTGGACCTGCCCTTCACCGAACGGCACACGGAGCTGGCCCGGCTGGTGCCGGAGCCGATGCGGGTACGCCGGGCACTGGTGGCCGGGCCGGGGGACACTCCGGCCGCGGAGGAGTTCTCGGCCGCCACCCTGGCGCGCGGGCACGAGGGCATCGTGGCCAAGGCGCTCGACGCGCCGTACAGCGCGGGCCGGCGCGGCGCCTCCTGGCTGAAGGTCAAGCCCGTGCACACCCTCGATCTGGTGGTCCTGGCCGCCGAGTGGGGCCACGGCCGCCGCACCGGCAGGCTCTCCAACCTGCATCTGGCGGCTCGCACGGCCGACGGCGGTTACGCGATGCTCGGCAAGACCTTCAAGGGCATGACGGACGTGATGCTCGCCTGGCAGACCGAACGGCTGGGCGAACTCGTGGTGGAGGAGAGGAGCTGGGGCGTGACCGTACGCCCGGAGCTCGTCGTGGAGATCGCGTACGACGGGCTCCAGCGCTCCAGCCGCTACCCGGCGGGGGTGACCCTGCGGTTCGCGCGGGTGGTCCGCTACCGCGAGGACAAACGGCCCGAGGACGCCGATACCGTGGAGGCCCTGCTCGCGACCCACCCGGAGGTCAAGGCATGACAGTGCGTGCGACGAAGCGCAGTGCGGGACTGCTGTTGTTCCGCCGTACCGGCCGAGGGCTCGAGGTGCTGCTCGGCCACATGGGCGGCCCCTTGTGGGCCACGAAGGACGAGGGGGCGTGGTCCGTGCCCAAGGGCGAGTACGAGGCGGACGAGTCCGCCTGGGACGCCGCCCGCAGGGAGTTCGAGGAGGAGCTCGGCATCGCACCGCCAAACGGCCCGGCGCTGCCGCTGGGCGAGATCGCGCAGCGCAACGGCAAGATCGTCACCGCCTGGGCGGTGGAGGCCGATCTGGACCCGTCGGCCGTCGCCCCCGGCACCTTCACCATGGAGTGGCCGCCCCACTCGGGCCGCGTCCAGGAGTTCCCGGAGCTGGACCGGGTGGCCTGGTTCACCCCCGAGGAGGCCAGGGGGCTGATGGTCCTCGGACAGGGCACGTTTCTGGACCGTCTGGCGGAGCACTCGGGCTGAACAGGGGATCGAAGCGTTGCGGCACCGCGTGCCGCGCGCCAAGGTCGACGCACACCCCGCACCAGGAGGTCAGCCATGCCCATCGCCACGGTGAACCCGGCCAACGGCGAGACGGTCAAGACGTACGAGCCGATGGACGAAGCCGAGGTGGAGCGCAGGCTCCAGCTCGCCGAGGCCACCTTCCGGACCTACCGGACGACGTCGTTCGCCGAGCGCGCCGGGCATCTGAACCGGGCAGCCGACCTGCTGGAGTCGGACAACGACGAGATCGCCCGGATCATGACGACCGAGATGGGCAAGCCCCTCGCGCAGGCCCGCGCGGAGGCCGCCAAGTGCGTGAAGGCGATGCGCTGGTACGCCGAGCGGGCGCAGGGGCTGCTCGCCGACGAGGTGCCCGACGAGGCGGACGTGAGGGACTCCGGCGCCTCGCGGGTCCGCGTGGTCTACCGGCCGCTGGGCCCGGTGCTCGCGGTGATGCCGTGGAACTTCCCGCTCTGGCAGGTCGTCCGGTTCGCCGCGCCCGCGCTGATGGCGGGCAACGTGGGCCTGCTCAAGCACGCCTCGAACGTGCCGCAGACCGCCCTCTACCTGGAGGACCTCTTCCAGCGGGCCGGCTTCCCGGTGGGCTGCTTCCAGACGCTGCTGGTCGGCTCGGCCGCCGTCGACGAGATCCTCCGGGACGACCGGGTCAAGGCCGCCACCCTCACCGGAAGTGAGCCGGCCGGGCGCGCGGTCGCCTCCGCCTCCGGCGAGATGATCAAGAAGACGGTGCTGGAACTGGGCGGCAGCGACCCCTACCTGGTCATGCCCTCAGCCGACATCGACCGGGCGGCCGAGGTCGCGGTGACGGCACGGGTGCAGAACAACGGGCAGTCCTGCATCGCCGCCAAGCGGTTCATTGTGCACGGTGACGTCTACGACGCGTTCCTGGAGAAGTTCGTCGCCGGGATGAGGGGCCTGACCGTCGGCGACCCCATGGACGACCGCACCGACGTCGGACCGCTCGCCACCGAGCAGGGCCGGGCCGACGTGGAGGAGCTCGTGGACGACGCGCGCCGCAGCGGGGCCGACATCCTATGCGGCGGCGAGCGGCCGGACGGCGCGGGCTGGTACTACCCGCCGACCGTGATCGCGGGCGTCGAGCGCGAGATGCGCATCCACCGCGAGGAGGCGTTCGGGCCGGTGGCGACCGTGTACCGGGCGGAGGACCTGGAGGACGCGATCCTGATCGCCAACGACTCGCCGTTCGGGCTGAGTTCGAGCGTGTGGACCCGTGACGAGGACGAGATGGCGCACTGCGCGCGGGACCTAGAGGCCGGGGGCGTCTTCATCAACGGGATGACCGCCTCGCACGCCGCCTTCCCCTTCGGCGGGATCAAGCGCTCCGGATACGGACGTGAACTGTCGGCGCAGGGAATCCGGGAGTTCTGCAACATCACCACCGTTTGGCAGGGCGCGTGAGGATCGCACGGATACGATCCGGTCTGTGAACGGCGAAGTGACTCTGCCTCTGATCGTGGACGAGCGTGGTGCGCTGCGGGTTTCGGCGGGCGACGTGAGCAAATTGCTGCGCAGCGTCGGCGCCCGGTGGGTGCATCTGGTGGAGGCCGGGGAGCGGGGGCTGGACGAGGACACCGTTGCCGAGCTGACGATCGAGTTGGCCAAGCTGGCCGATCGGATCGATGTGGCGTGCATCGCTCACAGCAGCGGGGCGCCGTAGGGGTCCGGGTGTGTGGGGTGCTGCGCCGTCGTGGCTTGTCGCGCAGTTCCCCACGCCCCTTCTTGTAGCAGTGCTGAGCTGCGAAGATCCAGCTTCGTCACTCTCTGTTCTCCCCGGTTCGGAGTAATTCGGCGCGAGATCGTCGGCCTTGCGGGCGAGTGTGGGTGGACCACCTTCTGACCGGCGGGCGAAGGCCCGCCGGACGGCGAAAGCAGGGACCGCTCATGGCGACTTTGTGCAGACCCTCGGTGTCCGTGCCGGAACACGTGATCACCATGGAGGAGACCCTGGAGCTGGCCCGCCTGCACCACGCGGACAACCCGCAGCTCCCGCTGGCCCTCCGTCTGATCGAGAACACCGGAGTGCGCACCCGGCACATCGTGCAGCCCATCGAGGAGACCCTGAAGCACCCGGGCTTCGAGCAGCGCAACAAGCTGTACGAGTCCGAGGCCAAGGCCCGAGTGCCCGCGGTGATCCAGGAGGCTCTCGACTCGGCCGAACTCCTCACCTCGGACATCGATGTCATCGTCTACGTGTCGTGCACCGGCTTCATGATGCCGTCGCTCACCGCGTGGCTGATCAACGAGATGGACTTCTCCAGCACCACCCGGCAGCTCCCCATCGCCCAGCTGGGCTGTGCGGCCGGCGGTGCGGCCATCAACCGGGCGCACGACTTCTGCTCGGCCTACCCGGAGGCCAACGCCCTCATCGTGGCCTGCGAGTTCTGCTCGCTGTGCTACCAGCCCACCGACCTCGGCGTCGGGTCCCTGCTCTCCAACGGCCTGTTCGGCGACGGCATCGCGGCCGCCGTGGTGCGCGGCCGTGGCGGCACGGGTGTGGAGCTCGAGCGCAACGGCTCGTACCTGATCCCGAAGACCGAGGACTGGATCTCGTACGACGTACGGGACACCGGGTTCCACTTCCTGCTGGACAAGCGGGTGCCGACCACGATGGAGCCGCTGGCCCCGGCGCTGCAGGAACTGGCGGGCAACCACGGCTGGAACGCCTCCGACCTGGACTTCTACATCATCCACGCCGGCGGTCCCCGAATACTCGACGACCTCAGCAAGTTCCTGGAGGTCGAGCCGCACGCGTTCCGGTTCAGCCGGGCCACGCTCACCGAGTACGGCAACATCGCCAGCGCCGTGGTGCTGGACGCGCTGCGCCGGCTGTTCGACGACGGCGGTGCCGAGCACCGGGCGCGCGGACTGCTGGCCGGCTTCGGGCCCGGCATCACCGCCGAGATGACCGTCGGCCGCTGGGTCGGCCGGGACTAGGAGGGCGCCATGACCGACGAGACGCTCACCGGAACCCTGCCCCCGATCCGGCAGTGGCCTGCCACCGACCTGGCGGGCACCGACTTCGACCCGGTGCTGACCGAGCTGATGAACGAGGGCCCGGTCACCCGCATCCGACTGCCCAACGGCGAGGGCTGGGCGTGGCTGGTCACCCGGTACGACGACGTACGCATGGTGACCAACGACCCGCGCTTCGGCCGGGAAGCCGTGATGGACAACCAGGTCACCCGGCTCGCCCCGCACTTCATCCCGGACCCGGGCGCGGTCGGCTTCCTCGATCCACCCGACCACACCAGGCTGCGCCGCTCGGTGGCCGCCGCGTTCACCGCCAGGGGTGTGGAGCGGGTCCGGGAGCGGTCGCGGGCCATGCTGGAGGAACTGGTCGACGAACTCCTCCAGGGCGGGCCGCCGGCCGACCTCACCAGCGCGGTGCTCAGCCCGTTCCCCATCGCGGTGATCTGCGAGCTGATGGGCGTACCGGCCGCCGACCGGCACTCCATGCACGACTGGACCCAGCTCATCCTGTCCTCCGCACACGGCAAGGAGGTCAGCGAGCGGGCGAAGCGCGAGATGAGCGCCTACTTCACGGACCTCATCGGGCACGGCGGGCACAGCCCCGAGGGGTCGGTCTGCTCGCTGCTGAGCGGGGCCGTGGACCGCGACGAGATCACGCTGGTGGAGGCGGTCGGCCTCGCGGTGCTGCTCCAGATCGGCGGCGAGGCGGTCACCAACAACAGCGGGCAGATGTTCTATCTGCTCCTGACGCGGCCGGGGCTGATGGAGCGGCTGCGCTCGGACCGGGCGATCCGGCCGAGGGCGATCGACGAGCTGCTGCGCTACATCCCGCACCGCAACGCGGTCGGCCTGTCCCGGATCGCGCTGGAGGACGTGGAGATCAGGGGCGTCCGCATCCGTGCGGGCGACGCGGTCTACAACTCCTACCTGGCCGCCAACCGCGACCCCGAGGTGTTCCCCGACCCGGACACCATCGACGTCGAGCGCAGCCCCAATCCGCACGTGGCGTTCGGCTTCGGACCGCACTACTGCCCGGGCGGCATGCTCGCCCGGCTGGAGTCGGAGCTGCTGGTGGACGTCCTGCTGGACCACGTTCCGGGGCTGAAGCTCGCGGTGCCGCCGCAGGAGGTCCCCTTCCGCAAGGGCGCGTTGATCAGGGGCCCCGAGTCCCTGCCGGTGACCTGGTGAGCCGCTCATGACGACGACCGAGGGACTGCTCGTACCGCCGGGACACGGCAGGGTCGTGGCGACGGCCGCCCAGCGGGTCACGTTCAAGGTCACCGGCACCCACTCGCGGACGGCCTCCACCTTCGAGGTGGAGGTCCCGCCGGGTTTCGACGTGGGCGCCCATGTGCACACGCGCAGCGAGGAGCTGTTCTACGTCCTGGACGGAGAACTCGACGTCCTCGCCTTCGAGCCCCGCATCCGCACGCCCGACAACTGGCAGAAGTGGGAGTCGAGTTCGGGAACCAGGGTGGTCCGGGCGACACCGGGCACGGTCATCGTCGTGCCGCCCGGCTGCCCCCACGCCTTCGCCAACCCCACCGACAGCCCGGCCCGCATGTTCTTCCAGGCCTCTCCCCCGCCGGACCACGAGCGCTACTTCGAGGAGCTCCTGGAGATCCTGGACGCGAAGGGTCCTCCGGACCACCAGGCGATCGAGGAACTGCGAAAGCGCTACGACATAGAGCAGCTCACCCCGCTGAGACACCGGTGAGCGAGTCGGCCCGAAGGGGGCGCGGGTACCGCGACCGGCCACGAGCGCCGGTCGCCCGCGGATCACCCGCGCCTCCCTGCGGCGGCTACCGGATCGGCACCCCGGCCAGCGTGCGGGCGATCACCAGCCGCTGGATCTCACTGGTCCCCTCGAAGATCGTGTAGATCGCCGCGTCCCGGTGCATCCGCTCCACCGGATACTCCCGCGTGTACCCGTTGCCCCCGAGGATCTGGATCGCCTGCCCCGTGACCTTCTTCGCCGTCTCGCTGGCGAACAGCTTGGACATGGACCCCTCGGCGGCGGTGAACCGCTTGCCGTTGACCGCCATCCACGACGCCCGCCACACCAGCAGCCGGGCCGCGTCGATCGACGTCCGCATGTCGGCGAGCTGGAAGGCGACCCCCTGGTTGTCGACGATGGGCCGCCCGAACTGCTCACGCGTCGTGGCGTATTCGAGCGCGACCTCGTAGGCGGCGCGCGCGGTACCCACGGCCATCGCCCCCACGGCGGGCCGGGACGCCTCGAACGTGGCCATCGCCGCGTTCTTCACCCGCTCGCCCCCGCCCCGGGCCTTCTCCCGCGCCCGCGCCAGCCGCTCGTCCAGCTTCTCCTTGCCACCGAGCAGGCAGGACCCGGGCACCCGCACGTTCTCCAGGACGACCTCGGCGGTGTGCGAGGCGCGGATGCCGTGCTTCTTGAACTTCTGGCCCTGGCTGAGACCGGGCGTGCCGGGCGGGACGATGAAGGAGGCGTGGCCCTTGGAGCCCAGCTCCGGGTCGACCACGGCGACGACGACATGGACGTTGGCGATGCCGCCGTTGGTGGCCCAGGTCTTGGTGCCGTCGAGCACCCACTCGTCCTTGGCCTCGTCGTACACGGCGCGCGTGCGCATGGAGGCCACGTCGGAGCCGGCGTCGGGCTCGGAGGAGCAGAAGGCGGCGACCTTGACGTCGTTCACGTCGCCGTACATCTGCGGTATCCAGGTGCCGATCTGCTCCTCGGTGCCGTTGGCGAGGACGCCCACGGCGGCGAGGCCGGTGCCGACGATGGAGAGGGCGATGCCCGCGTCCCCCCAGAACAGCTCCTCCATGACCATCGGTACGCCGAGGCCGGTGGGGTCGAAGTACTGCTGGGCGTAGAAGTCGAGGGAGTAGACGCCGATCTTGGCGGCCTCCTGGATGACCGGCCAGGGAGTCTCCTCACGCTCGTCCCATTCGGCGGCCGCGGGCCGGATCACATCGGCGGCGAAGCCGTGCAGCCAGTCCCGGACCTCCTGCTGTTCGTCGTTGAGCTCCATGGTGAACTCGGCCATGTCCCCTCCAGCGGCGGCACGTACGTTGTTACTAGCGGTAACCGAAGTATGTTACCGGCGGGTAGGTGAAGTCAACTGCGGACGGCGGCCCGGTATCCCGTTCGATGGCGGACCCGCGGCGAGTGTTAGTTTGCGCAGGCGTCACCGAATCAGCACGGGTGGGGAGACCACATGGACACCACGCAGCGGACCGATCAGCAGAGGTCCGCCGACCGACGACGGCGGGAGCTGCTGGAGGCCGCCGACCGGGTGGTGCTGCGCGACGGCCCGCAGGCGTCGATGAACGCCATCGCCGCCGAGGCGGGCATCACCAAGCCGATCCTCTACCGGCACTTCGGTGACAAGGGCGGCCTGTACGCGGCCCTCGCCACGCGGCACACCGACGCCCTGCTCGACTCCCTGCGCGCGGCGCTGGACGCGCCCGCCGACCGCCGGGAGCGGGTGGAGTCCACCCTCGACACCTACCTCGCCGCCATCGAGGCCCGCCCGCAGGTGTACCGGTTCCTGATGCACCCCTCCGAGGGCGGCCAGGGCGGCGACCACGGCTTCGACGTCGGCAAGCACAGCGCCCCGCTGCTGCGCCGGATGGGGGAGGAACTGGCAAGGGTCATCGAGGAGCGGGTGGACCTCGGTCCGGGCAGCCAGCAGCTGGCCCGCGTCTGGGGACACGGGATCGTCGGCATGATGCATGCCGCCGGGGACTGGTGGCTGGGCGAGCGTCCCTGCTCACGAGCCGAACTGGTCCGCTCGCTGGCCGACTTGCTGTGGGGACGGCTCGCGGCCGCCGGTGACCGCGTGGGCGGCCCCGGCTTCTGACCCGCTCGGCTCACCCGTGCCAGGGGGCCTTTCGCACCTGGCGGTCGAGCCTGCGCCGGCGGCGGCCCGTCACGCGGTCGGCGTAGACCGTGCCGGCCAGGTGGTCGCACTCGTGCTGGAGGCAGCGGGCGAAGAAGCCGGTGCCGTCGACGGTGACCGGCTCCCCCGTCGTCGTGACCCCCTCCACCACCGCGTGGTCGAACCGCTCGGTGCCCGCCTCCAGGCCCGGCAGCGAGAGACAGCCCTCGGGGCCCGGGAACCGAAGCCCGTCGGCGGTCACCAGGCGGGGGTTGACCACGTGGCCGAGATGGCGGACCTCGTCGTCGTCCGGGCAGTCGTACACGAACACCCGCAGGTTCACGCCGATCTGGTTGGCGGCCAGGCCCACGCCCTCGTGCGCGTACATGGTGGCGAACAAGTCCTCCACGAGCGCATCGAGTTCCGGGCCGAAGTCGGTGACGTCCCCGCAGGGTGCGTGGAGGACGGGGTCGCCGAGGAGGGTGAGGGGCCGGACGCGCCCGTGGGCGCCCGGTATCGCGCGGTGTCGCATGGCGGCAAGGGTACGGTTCGTTCGGCCCGCGCCGAGCGCGCGAGGGCGGGCCGGGCGGACCGGGATTCGGGTGTGCGAACGGTTCTCGATAGGCTGAGGCCCCCACCACGCTGCCGGATGGCCCCAGGCGCGGCGCGTACGCAAGGAGGATCGAGGACTGATGGCAGGCAACTCGGACCCGCTCTCGCCGCGGGCCAAGCTGGCCGTGACCGCGGGCAAGGCGGTCGCGGCGGCATCGCGCGCCGCGGGGCGCGGCAGCGGGTCGGTGATCGGCGGAAAGGTCGCCCTGCGGCTCGACCCCGACCTGCTCGCCCGGCTGGCCACCCACCTGGACGTGGTCCTGGTGTCGGCGACCAACGGCAAGACCACCACCACCCGGCTGATCGCGGAGGCCCTGCGCGCCGCCGGCCCGGTGGTGTCCAACGCGCTCGGCGCCAACATGCCGGCCGGTATCACCTCCGCTCTCGCGGGCGGCTCGGACGCCAAGTTCGGTGTCATCGAGGTCGACGAGAAGTACCTGGCCGGTGTGGCACGTGACACCAGCCCCAAGTGCATCGCGCTGCTGAACCTCTCCCGCGACCAGTTGGACCGCGCGGCCGAGACCCGGATGCTCGCGGAGAACTGGCGCGAGGGCCTGTCCGGCTCCAAGGCCGTCGTCGTCGCCAACTGCGACGACCCGCTGGTGGTGTGGGCGGCCTCGTCCTCCCCCAACGTGGTCTGGGTCGCGGCCGGCCAGATGTGGAAGGACGACGCCTGGTCCTGCCCGTCCTGCGGCGGTGTGATGCAGCGCCCCGGCGACGACTGGTTCTGCGGCGAGTGCGGCTTCCGCCGTCCGACGCCGACCTGGGCGCTCTCCGGCGACCACGTCCTCGACCCGCACGGCTCGGCCTGGCCGATCCACCTCCAGCTGCCGGGCCGCGCCAACAAGGCGAACGCGGCCAGCTCGGCCGCCGTCGCCGCCGTGTTCGGGGTGCCGCCGCAGGTGGCGCTGGAGCGCATGTACCAGGTGCAGGCGGTCGCCGGGCGCTACGACGTGGTCCAGTTCCAGAACCGCGACCTGCGTCTGCTGCTGGCGAAGAATCCGGCCGGCTGGCTGGAGACCTTCTCCCTGATCGACCCGCCGCCCACCCCGGTGATCCTCTCCGTGAACGCGCGCGGGGCGGACGGAACCGACACCTCCTGGCTGTGGGACGTGGACTACACCCGGCTCACGGGTCACCCGATCTTCGTCGTCGGCGACCGGAAGCTGGACCTCGCCGTCCGTCTGGAAGTGGCGAACCAGCACTTCCAGGTGTGCGAGAACCTCGACGAGGCCGTCGCCGCGGCCCCGCCGGGCCGTATCGAGGTCATCGCCAACTACACCGCGTTCCAGGACCTGCGCCGCCGCGTCGGCAACTGAGCCAGAAGGGCGAACACCTCCTCATGAGCGACAACCAACTGCGGCTGGTGTGGATCTATCCCGACCTGCTGAGCACCTACGGCGACCAGGGCAACGCCCTCGTCGTGGAGCGCCGGGCGCGTCAGCGCGGCCTGGACGTGGCCCGTCTCGACGTGCGCAGCGACCAGCCGATCCCGACCTCGGGCGACATCTACCTGATCGGCGGCGGTGAGGACCGTCCGCAGCGGCTGGCGGCCGAGCGGCTGCGCCGCGACGGGCACCTCCAGCGTGCGGTGGAGAACGGCGCGATCGTCTTCTCCGTGTGCGCCGGCTACCAGATCCTCGGCCACGAGTTCATCAACGACCTCGGCCAGCGCGAGCCGGGCCTCGGTCTGCTCGACGTGATGTCGACGCGCGGTGAGGGCGAGCGGTGCGTGGGCGACGTGCTCGGTGACATCGACCCGCGCCTCGGTCTGCCTCCGCTGACCGGGTTCGAGAACCACCAGGGCGTCACCCATCTGGGCCCGAGCGCCCGCGCCTTCGCCCAGGTCACCATGGGCCGCGGCAACGGCACCGGCGACGGCACCGAGGGCGCGTACAACGGCACGGTTTTCGGCACGTACATGCACGGTCCCGTGCTGGCCCGCAACCCGCTGATCGCGGACCTGCTGCTGAAGCTGGCGCTGGACGTGAACGCGCTGCCGCCGATCGACGACCGCTGGTACGAGGCGCTGCGCGACGAGCGCATCGCGGCGGCGCAGCAGCCGGCGTAACCGACACGCACCACCGCATATCAGTACACCCGTCAGGCGGGCCCGTGAGCTTTCGCGGGCCCGCCTGACGCGTCGTCCGCTCACCTGTGCGGGTGCGTCCAGCAGGCGGACGCCCGCTGGGTGAGGGGCCCCTGCCGCCGGTAGTCTGGCCGCGAACCCGCCGGACAACGTGGTCCGGCCTCCCGGCCCACGTCGAGAAGGTAATTCGGGCTATGCGCATTGGTGTCCTCACCTCCGGCGGCGACTGCCCCGGCCTGAACGCCGTCATCCGGTCGGTCGTGCACCGAGCCGTCGTCGACCACGGCGACGAGGTCATCGGCTTCCGCGACGGCTGGAAGGGCCTGCTGGAGTGCGACTACTTGAAGCTCGACCTGGACGCCGTCAGCGGCATCCTGGCCCGCGGCGGCACGATCCTCGGCTCCTCCCGTGTCCGTCCGGAGCACCTGCGCGGCGGGGTGGAGCGGGTCAGGGGCCATGTCGAGGAACTCGGACTGGACGCGATCATCCCGATCGGCGGTGAGGGCACGCTGAAGGCGGCCCGGCTGCTGTCGGACAGCGGGCTGCCCATCGTGGGCGTGCCCAAGACCATCGACAACGACATCGCGGCGACAGACGTCACTTTCGGCTTCGACACGGCAGTGGGCGTCGCCACCGAGGCGCTGGACCGGCTGAAGACGACCGCCGAGTCCCACCAGCGGGTGCTGATCGTGGAGGTCATGGGCCGCCACACCGGCTGGATAGCGCTGAACTCGGGCACGGCGGCCGGTGCGCACGCCATCGTGGTGCCGGAACGACCCTTCGACATCGAAGAGTTGACCCGTCGCGTCGGTGCCCGGTTCGAGGCCGGGAAGCGGTTCGCCATCGTGGTGGCCGCCGAGGGCGCCAAGCCGCGCGCCGGTTCCATGGAGTTCGACGAGGGCGGTAGGGACATCTACGGCCACGAGCGCTTCGCCGGGATCGCCCGCCAGCTCTCCACCGAGCTGGAGCAGCGGCTCGGCAAGGAGGCCCGGCCGGTGATCCTCGGGCATGTGCAGCGCGGCGGCACCCCGACGGCGTACGACAGGGTGCTGGCCACCCGCTTCGGCTGGCACGCGGTGGAGGCGGTGCACCGGGAGGAGTTCGGCCGGATGACGGCGCTGCACGGCACGGACATCGTGACGGTTCCGCTGGCCGAGGCGGTCAGCACCCTGAAGACGGTGCCGCCGGAGCGGTACGCCGAGGCGGAGTGCGTCCTGTAGCGGCTCTCGGGGCCGGGCGGACCCCGCTCACGGGTGGGCGCGGAGGCGCCCGTACCCTGAGTGCGGACAGAAACCGCTCAACCCACACGAACCAGGAGCCGCCGGATGGACCACAGCGGGCACGGCATGATGCCGGATCTGCCGCCGTTCACGCTGGGACGGGGGCTCGAGTGGTCGGCGGACCCCTTCTTCCTGACCGCCTGCCTGGCCGGGCTCGCCCTGTACGGCTGGGGCGTGCTGCGGCTGCGGCGGCGCGGTGACGCATGGCCGGTCTCCCGCACCCTGTCGTACGTCGTCGGTGTGCTGACCGTCGCACTGGTGATGTGCACCCGGCTGAACGACTACGGCATGGTCATGTTCAGCGTGCACATGGTCCAGCACATGGTGATCAGCATGCTGTCGCCGATCCTGATCCTGCTGGGCGCGCCGGTGACGCTGGCGCTCAGGGCGATGCCCACGGCGGGGCGGGGCCGGACCGGTCCGCGCGAACTGCTGCTGGCGGTGCTGCACAGCCGGTACATGCGGTTCATCACGCATGCCGCGTTCACCATCCCGCTGTTCATCGCCAGCCTGTACGCGCTGTACTTCTCGCCCCTGTTCGACTTCCTGATGGGGTCCAGGGCCGGGCACATCGCCATGATGGTGCACTTCCTGGCGGTGGGTGTGGTGTTCTTCTGGCCGATCATCGGGGTCGACCCGGGCCCGCACCGGCCGAACCACCTGATGCGGATGCTGGAGCTGTTCGCGGGCATGCCCTTCCACGCCTTCTTCGGCATCGCGCTGATGATGGCGTCCGAGCCGATGGTGGAGACCTTCCAGAACCCGCCCGCCTCGCTCGGCATCGACGCCCTCTCCGACCAGGGCGCGGCCGGCGGTATCGCGTGGGCCTTCAGCGAGATCCCGTCGGTGCTGGTGCTGATCGCCCTGCTGTTCCAGTGGTACGGCTCCGAGCAGCGGCAGGCCCGCCGCAAGGACCGGGCGGCGGACCGGGACGGCGACCAGGAGTTGGAGGCGTACAACGCCTACCTGGCCTCGCTGAGCACGCGCGAGGGCTGATTCAGCACGGAACCGCTCGGCCGTCCGAGTGCCGGTGGCGGCGGAACCGGGGCACGATGGTGGTGGACGGACCACGAGGAGGGTGCCGCGATGCCGGGTTCCATGCGAGGTTCCAGCAAGGCGGATGGTTCCACCAGGGCGATGGGGGCGCTGACCGTGGGCGGCCTGGTCGTCGTCACGGCGTACACGGTCGCGCTCGGTGGCAACGGCTGGCTGTGGTTCGGCTGGGTGGTGCTGGGGCTGCTGACAGTCGCGCTGGCGGTCACGCAGTCGTGATTACAGTGGCCGGGTGAACAGCAGGGCCGCGTCCTTCGACGACCTCGACCGTAAGATCATCACCGCGCTGATGGCGAACGCCCGCAGCAGCTTCGCCGAGATCGGCGCTGCCGTCGGGCTCTCGGCCACGGCGGTCAAGCGGCGCGTCGACCGGCTGCGGGAGACCGGAGTGATCACCGGGTTCACGGCGACCGTGCGGCCCTCCGCGCTCGGCTGGCGCACGGAGGCGTACGTCGAGGTCTACTGCGAGGGCGCCGCCCCGCCCCGGCGGCTCGCGGAGGTGGTCAGCAACCATCCGGAGATCACCGCCGCGATGACGGTGACCGGGGGTGCGGACGCCCTGCTGCACGTACGGGCGCGGGACGTGGAGCACTTCGAGGAGGTGCTGGAGCGCATCCGCGCCGAGCCGTTCATCCGGAAGACGATCAGCGTGATGGTGCTGTCCCATCTCCTCCCGGAGAGCCCGGAGGCGGGCGCGACGCAGCCCGCTCCCGAGTGACGGCCGGCCAAACCTGTCGAGCGCGCAGATCTCGTGCGTCCACGGCGGTGGATGCGCAGCGATCCTGCGCGATCACGCAGCTTTCGTCGCTTGTCGTGCCTGGACCGGAGTTCCTACCGTGGTGTCACCCTCGTGAGTAACACACTGGAGAGCGGAGGAAACCCTCTGTGGCCGACACCCGTGTGCAGCGCCCCAGGCGCTTCCTGGTCTGCGAACCCAGGCACTTCACCGTGCAGTACGCGATCAACCCCTGGATGCGTCCGGACACCCCCGTGGACATCGACCGCGCCCGGTCCCAGTGGCAGGCGCTGATCGACGCCTACCGCGCCCACGGGCACACGGTGGACGCCGTCGACCCGGTGCCGGGTCTGCCCGACATGGTCTTCGCGGCCAACGCCGCCTTCGTGGTCGGCGGCCGTGTCTTCGGCTCGCTGTTCCACGCCCCGGAGCGCCGCCCGGAGTCCCTCCACTACGACTCCTGGTTCAGGACGGCGGGGTACGACGTGTACCGCCCGCTGGCGGTGACCGAGGGCGAGGGCGACCTCGTGTGGACCGGCCGGTACGTGCTGGCCGGCACCGGGTTCCGCACCACCCGCGACGCCCACCGGGAGGCGCAGGAGTTCTTCGGCCATCCCGTGATCACGCTGACCCTGGTGGACCCGTACTTCTACCACCTGGACACGGCGCTGTTCGTGCTGGACGACGACAACATCGCCTACTACCCGGAAGCCTTCTCGGCGGGCAGCCGCGAGGTGCTCCAGCGGCTGTACCCGGACGCGGTGCTCGCCACCCGTGACGACGCCATGGCCTTCGGCCTGAACTCCGTCTCCGACGGCCGGCACGTCTTCATCGCCCCCCAGGCCGAGGTGCTCGCCGAGCGCCTGGCCACGCATGGCTACGACCCCGTGCCCGTCGATCTGTCGGAGCTGCACAAGGCAGGCGGCGGCATCAAGTGCTGCACTCAGGAGATCCGCTGATGACCGCACCCGCGCACGCGCGCACATCCGCCGGCCTGATCCGGGCGGAGGAGCCGGTGCTCGCGCACAACTACCACCCGCTGCCCGTCGTCGTCGCACGGGCCGAGGGCGCCTGGGTCGAGGACGTCGAGGGCCGCCGGTACCTCGACATGCTGGCCGGCTACTCGGCCCTCAACTTCGGCCACCGCCATCCGGCGCTCGTCCGGGCCGCGCACGACCAGCTCGACCGGCTGACCCTGACCTCCCGCGCCTTCCACAACGACCGGCTGGCGGAGTTCGCCGAGCGGCTCGCGGCGCTGACCGGTCTGGACATGGTGCTGCCCATGAACACCGGCGCGGAGGCGGTGGAGAGCGGCATCAAGGTGGCCCGCAAGTGGGCGTACGACGTCAAGGGCGTGCCCGACGGGCAGGCCACGATCGTGGTCGCGGCGGACAACTTCCACGGCCGTACGACGACCATCGTCGGCTTCTCCACGGACGAGTCGGCACGGGCGGGCTTCGGCCCCTTCACGCCCGGCTTCAGGATCGTGCCGTACAACGACCTGGCCGCGTTGGAGGAGGCGGTCGACGAGACCACGGCCGCGGTGCTGATCGAGCCGATCCAGGGCGAGGCCGGCGTGATCATCCCGGACGCGGGCTATCTGACCGGCGTCCGGGAGCTGACCCGGCGCAAGGGGTGTCTGTTCGTCGCGGACGAGATCCAGTCCGGGCTGGGCCGCACCGGGCGCACCCTGGCGGTGGAGCACGAGTCGGTCGTGCCGGACGTGCTGCTGCTGGGCAAGGCGCTGGGCGGCGGGATCGTGCCGGTGTCGGCGGTGGTGGCCCGGCGCGAGGTGATGGGCGTACTGGGTCCGGGCGAGCACGGCTCCACCTTCGGCGGCAACCCGCTGGCGGCCGCGGTCGGCACGGCGGTGGTCGGGCTGCTGGAGACGGGTGAGTTCCAGCGCCGGGCGGACGAGCTGGGTCCGGTCCTGCGGGAGGGGCTCGAATCGCTGCGCGGGCACGGCGTGACCGGCTTCCGGGCGCGGGGTCTGTGGGCCGGTGTGGACGTGGACCCGGCGCTGGGCACGGGCCGGGAGATCAGCGAGCGGCTGATGCGTGAGGGAATCCTGGTCAAGGACACCCACGGCTCCACGATCAGGCTCGCTCCCCCGCTGACGGTGACGGCGGACGAGCTGCGCTCCGCGCTGGGCACGCTGGAGAAGGTGCTGGGGCAGGCGGGCTGAGCAGGCGGGGGCGGGGCCGGTGAGCACACCGGCCCCGCCCGTTTCGTCACTTTCCGGCGAGCAGGCCCTTCATCTCCTTGATCTCGGCGCTCTGCGCGGCGATCACGTCGTCCGCCGTCCTCGTGGCCCGGCCGTCCCGGCCCTCGGCCTTCTCGGTGTGCGCCATCCGCACGGCGCCCTGGTGGTGGACGACCATCAGGGTCAGGAACCGCTTGTCGAAGTCGGCGCCGGTGCTGTTCTCCAGCGCGGTCATGTCGCCGGCGCTCATCATCCCGGACATGTCCGCCGTACCGCCGTGGCGCGAGTGGTCCATGCCGGCCATCGGGGGCTCCTCGCCCCAGGACCTCAGCCATCCGGTCATGGTGCGGATCTCGGGGTCCTGGGCCTTCTCGATCCGGGCGGCCAGCGCCTTCACCTCTGCGGAGGCGGCATGGCCGGGGGCGAGCCGGGCCATCTCCACGGCCTGCTGGTGGTGCGGGATCATGCCCTGGGCGAAGGCGACGTCCTGGGCGTTGTGGGCACCGGTCGTGGCCGGTGCCGCCGGGGCGCCGTGGGGTCCGCCCTGCTTCTCCCCGCCGCACGCGGCGAGGAGGACGACGGCGGAGACGGTGGCGGCCCCGAGCGCGGCACGGCGGATCGTGTGGGAGGTGGTCATGCTGGAACTCCTGGGAACGAAGGGGAATGTGGGCACATCTGGAGCGGCCGCGACAAGGGCGCGCGGTCGGGGTGCCTCTAGATCCGCAGGAGCTGGAGTTCGGCCAGGGAGGGCGGTGCGCGGGCGCCGTCCGGGGCGGTGGCGGCGTAACCGCGGGGGTCGCCGCACGGTTCGGGTTCGCGCACCGGGCCGGCGAGGGGATTCGGCAGCCGTGGCCCGTCGCTGACGGCTCCGGAGGAGCAGGCCGGGTCGGCGTGGTGGAGCTGGTGGCCGCCGCAGTGGCCGTCGGGGCAGTCACCGGGTGCGTCGACGACGGAGCCCGCGTGGGTGTGCGCCGGGCGCCCCGTGCCGCCGATCGGCGCCAGGGCGTGCATGCCGAGCAGCCCGATCAGCACCGCGAGCACGAGCGGCCCGGGCGAGCGCCGCCGGGGCGGTCGCGAGGGGCGGTGCGCGGTGCCGGGCATGCCGGTCATCCTACGAGCGCCTCCCGCGCCCGCCGCGGCGCGACTCGCCCTTCAGCTCCTGGCGGGCCCGCGGTGCCGGGGTTCGTGGTTGCGCGCGACGATCGAGGCGTTCAGGCAGGTGGCGTACACGCACCAGACGGCGTACGGCAGCAGGGTGGCGGCGGCCTTGCGGTCCGTGCGGGCGACGCGGGTGAGGAGGCGGATGTTGCTCGCGTCCAGCAGCAGGGTGCCCGCGAGGCCGGCGAGGGGACTGCGGAGCCGGAAGAAGAGGTTGCTCCACCCGGCGTTCAGGGCCAGGTTGGCGGCGAACTCACCGGCCAGCGCCTTTCGCTGGGGACCGCGAGCCGCGTTCAGGGCCCGGCCGCCCGCCACGGCGATGGAGGCGTACAGCGGGGTCCAGACCGCCCCGAACGCCCAGGGCGGCGGCTGCCAGTCGGGGGTGTTCAGCTGGCTGTACCAGCGGTCGTCCGGCCGGGTGGCCCGCGCGCCCGCGACCGCGGTCGCCGTGACGGCTCCGGCGCACAGGGCGTAGGGCAGCCAGCGGTGGCGGGTACGGCCCTGGACGGCGGTGGGGTCGAGCGGCACGGCGGTACGGTCGGCCTCGGTTCCGTCCCGGGCCCCCTTGGCCGAACCCGCCGCGTCACCCCGGTCGGCCCTGCTCTCGGTGTTGCTCTCACCCTCGGTCATGCCCTCCCCGTTACCCCGGTCCCCCGCAGTCACGCCGCCCCGAAAGGGCCGGTCGCCCACGCCCACGTCGCCCCGGCTGCTGAGCCGGAACAGCAGCACCAGGGAGGGCACGATCAGCAGCCCGGCGACGACGGCGACTCCGACGACGACGGCCAGGGTGGCGTTCGGCGCCGCGGCCTCGGTGATGGACAGGTGGGTGCCCAGGAGGTACGGCGTCTGGGCCACGCCCCAGCCGACGATGACGAGCGCGACCGCGCCCGCCGCCGCCACCCGGGTCCCGATGGTCCGTCTGGCCCACAGCAGCGCCAGCCCGACCAGTCCGCCGACGGCCGCGAGGACCACCAGGGGCAGCGCCGGGCCGCTCAGGCGGTCGAAGAGGCGGGGTGAGTCGGCCCGGAGGACGAAGATGCCGGCGATGCTGACCGCGCCGGTGACCGCGCCGGCGGCCATCGCCCGGTCGCGGTAGTAACGGTAGAGCTTCCGGTCGTCGCGGTGCAGCGCCTCCACGGTCAGATAGGTGGCCGCGAGGTAGGAGCAGGCCAGGACGGCGAGGACGCCGCCGAGGACGCTGGAGGGGTTGACCCAGCTCGACACCGCGTCGCCGTCGCCCGCCGTGGGCACGCGGCCCGAGGCCAGGCCGCCCGCGATGGCGCCGAAGCAGTAGGGCGTCAGAACCGAGGACAGCGCGAAGGCGGCGCCGTACAGGCGCTGCTCCTCGGTGCGGACGGTGGCCTTGCGGAAGGCGAATCCGGCGCCGCGCAGCACGATGCCGAACAGGGCGAGGACCAGTGGGATGTAGAGGGTGGTCGTGATGGCGGCGAAGGCGGAGGGGAAGCTGGTCCACAGCACGACGAGGCAGTAGATGAGCCAGGTGTGGTTGGCCTCCCAGACGGGGGCGAGGGAGACGTCGATCAGGTGGCGTGCCTCGCGGCCGCGTCTGGCGCCGCCCGCGATCAGGTCCCAGAAGCCCGCACCGAAGTCCGCACCGCCGAGCACCGCGTAGGCGACGACGCCGATGAAGAGGAATGCCGCGGCCAGACCGGCCATCTACCGCACCTTTCCCTCGGAACGCTCCGGCCGGGACCCGGAGGTGGAGTCGGGACCGTAGGGCACCTGGACGTTCTCGTCGCCCTGTTTCTGCCAGCGTCGCTTCATCGACAGCAGGACCCAGATGGCACCGGTGCCGACCGCCGCGTAGAGCACCAGGATCCCGGCGAAGGTGGGCCAGAGGTTGCCCTGGGTGGTCACCGCGTCCCTGGTGCGCAGGAGCCCGACGACGATCCACGGCTGCCGCCCGACCTCGGTGACCACCCAGCCGCTCTCCAGGCTGAGGATCGAGACGACGCCGCACAGCGAGGCGGCGCCCAGGAACCAGCGGTTGGTCTGGAGGGTGTTCCGGCGCTTCCACCACAGCCACACGAACCAGGCGGCGACGGCCAGCATCAGCATGGAGGTGCCGACCATGATGTCGAACGCCCAGTGCACGATGTTGACCTGTGCGGTGGTGGGTCTGATGTCGGCTGGGACGGCGTCGAGCCCCTGGATACGGGTCGAGGGTCTGAATCCGGCCAGGATGGAGGCCACCGAGGGCAACGGGATGCCGTAGCGCACCTCGCCGTCGACGAGTACGCCGCCCAGGTTCTCCGGGACGTGGGTGCCGGTGGTGGGCAGCAGCTCGATGGCGGCGAACTTGGCGGGCTCGCTGTCGAAGACCTGGCGGGCGATGGTGTCCCCGACGAGGATCTGCACCGGCAGGGCGACGGCTGCGGTGACGAAGCTGATCAGGAAGCCGAGCTTCTGGTAGTGGCCACGCCGGCCCCGGATCATGCCGACCGCGTAGACGCTGGCCACCACGAACCCGGCCACGATGTAGGCGGCGAGCAGCATGTGCCAGAACTGGAGCCAGAAGGCGTTGTTGAAGAAGACCTCTCCCGGCCGGACGCCGACGACCTTGCCGTCGCGCATGGTGATGCCGCCGGGCTGGTTCATCCAGCTGTTGGCGGCGATGACGGCGCCCGCTCCCCCGATGCTGGCCAGCGCCACCGGCACACCCGACCAGAAGTGCGCCCAGGGGCGCATCCGGTCCCAGCCGTAGATGTAGATGGCCACGAAGATGGCCTCGAGGAAGAAGAACAGGCCCTCGATGGCGAAGGGGAAGCCGAACGCGGCGCCGTAGGTCCCCATCAGACCCGGCCACAGCAGGCCCAGTTCGAAGGACAGGACCGTTCCGGTGATGGCGCCGACCGCGAAGAGCACGGCGGCCACCTTCGACCAGCGCCGGGCGAGCATCAGCGCGGCCTCGTCGCCCCTGCGCAGCCCTCGGTGGTTGGCGACGAGCATCAGGGAGGTCAGCGCCACGCCGAAGGGCACCAGGATGATGTGGAAGCCCAGGGTGAAGGCCATCTGTTCTCTGGCGGGCAGGAGCTGGTCCGGCTCCGCCGCGGCGGCCAGGAGCATGGGATACCTGGCCAGGTCGACCGTCAGCATGGACGGGCCCTCCTCTTCGCAGGTTCAGCCGCCCTCGGACTGGTTTGCCACTATTTCGCCCGATGTGACGGCCGCGGATGCAGCGCGTTCCCGCCGGTGGAAAGAGCCGCCGGACAGGGCCGCTTCCGCGAATTCGCCGCCCGGCGGGCATGAGCCGGGTGTCCGGCGGTAACAGGTGTCTGCACAGTCCGCTGCTAGCGAGGGGGAGCCGTTGTTCTACCACTTGCTGAAGTACGTGCTGCTGGGCCCGGTGCTCAGACTGGTCTTCCGCCCCCGCATCGAGGGCCTGGACCATGTGCCGGAGTCGGGCGCGGCGATCATCGCCGGTAATCACCTCTCATTCTCCGACCACTTCCTGATGCCCGCCATCCTGAAGCGGCGGATCACCTTCCTCGCCAAGGCGGAGTACTTCACCGGGCCGGGGCTCAAGGGCAGGCTGACGGCGTTCTTCTTCCGCAGCGCGGGCCAGATCCCGGTGGACCGCTCGGGCAAGGAGGCAGGGCAGGCGGCCGTCCGCGAGGGTCTGAGGGTGCTGGACCGGGGCGAGCTGCTGGGGATCTACCCCGAGGGCACGCGCTCGCACGACGGTCGGCTGTACAAGGGGAAGGTCGGGGTCGCGGTGATGGCGCTGAAGGCCGGGGTGCCGGTCGTGCCCTGCGCCATGATCGGCACCTTCGAGGCCCAGCCGCCCGGCCGCAGGATCCCGAGGCTGCGCCCGATCACGATCCGCTTCGGTGAGCCGCTGGAGTTCTCCCGCTACGCGGGGATGGAGGACGAGAAGGCGGTCCTGCGGGCCGTCACCGACGAGATCATGTACGCCGTGCTGGCTCTGTCGGGCCAGGAGTACGTGGACCGCTACGCCGCCGAGGTGAAGGCGGAGGCGGAGGAGGCCAGGACCCGCCGGTTCGTCCGGCGGCACTGACGCGGACACGCGGGAAGGGGCGGCCGGAGATCTCCGGCCGCCCCTTCCTTGTCGTGCCTCCTGCTCCGGGCCGTTACGGCCTGGGCGTGGCGTGCGGTGCGCAGGTGACGTCGGAGCCGTCCAGCTCGCCGGTGAGCAGGTAGGCGTCGACCCGCTCGTTGACGCACGGGTTGACCAGGCCGGTCACGCCGTGGGAGCCGGCGCCCTCCTCGGTGATCAGACGCGAGCCCTTGAACCGCTGGTGCAGCGAGACGGCGCCCTCGTAGGGGGTGGCCGCGTCGCGGGTGGACTGCACGATCAGCACGGGCGGCAGGCCCTTGTGGGTGCCGACCTCGACCGGGTTCTGCTGCTTGGCGGGCCAGGTGGCACACGGCAGGTTCATCCAGGCGTTCGCCCATGTCATGAACGGGTAGTCCTTGTTGAGCCGGGTGTTGTCCCGGTCCCACTTCTGCCAGCTCGTGGGCCACTTGGCGTCGGCGCACTCGACGGCGGTGTAGACCGCGTTGCTGTTCTCCGAGGAGATGTTGCCCGCCGTGTCCGACAGGTCGGGCGCGGCGGCGTCGACGAGGGCCTGGGTGTCACCGGCGACGTACTTGCTGAACACCGTGGCGACCGGCACCCACGAGGAGTCGTAGTACGGGGCGCTCTGGAAGAAGGAGATCAGCTCGGCCGGGCCGACCACTCCGCCGAGCGGGCTCTTCGCGGCGGTGGCGCGCAGCTTGAGCCACTGCTCCTGCACGGCGGCACGGGTGGTGCCGAGGTGGAAGGCGGCGTCGTTGGCGGCGACCCAGTACTGCCAGTCCTTCCAGCGGCGCTCGAAGGCGATGTCCTGGTTCAGGTTGGCCTCGTACCAGATGTTCTCGCGCGCCGGGTCGACGACGCTGTCCACGATCATCCGGCGGATGTGGCCCGGGAAGAGCGTGCCGTAGACGGCGCCGAGGTAGGTGCCGTATGAGACGCCCAGGTAGTTGAGCTTCTTCTCGCCGAGCGCGGCCCGGATGACGTCCAGGTCGCGGGCGGTGTTCGGCGTGGTCATGTGCGGCAGCATGGCGCCGCTGCGCTCGGCGCAGCCCTCGGCGTACTCGCGGGCGAGCTTGCGCTGGGCTCGCTTGTCGGCCTCGTCGCGGGGTACCGGGTCGGCCTTGGGCGCCTTGACGAACTCCTGCGGGTCGATGCAGGAGATGGGGGCGGAGTGGCCGACGCCGCGCGGGTCGAAGCCCACGAAGTCGTACGCCTTGGCGGTGTTGGTCCACAGCGCGCTCTTGGTGGTGACCCGGCGCGGGAAGCGCAGGCCGGAGCCACCGGGGCCGCCGGGGTTGTAGATGAGGGCGCCCTGGCGCTCCTGCTTGGTGCCGGTGTTGCCGATCCGGTCGACGGCGAGCTTGATCTTCTTGCCGTTCGGCTTGGCGTAGTCCAGCGGCACGGAGACCCAGCCGCACTGGATGGGCTTCTCGATCCCCCAGTCGGCGGGGCAGTCTTGCCAGTCGATGCCGGCCTTGGCGGCGCGGGCGGCGGCCATGGCGGCACCCAGGGCCTCGCGGTCCTGGCCGTGACGGCTGTCGGCGCTGGCCGCGGGCGCGGACACCGCGCCGGCTATCAGCGTGGCGGTGACGAGCGCGCCGGCCGAACCCAGTGCCAGCAGACGGCTCTTCGGCTTGTTCTCCCTCAAGGGGTCCCCTCCCCGTGACTTCACTATGAGTTGTCAGGCGGGGAATCCTCTCGGCTGTGAGCCGTCCGGGAACAGGGGTGGTCGACCTTCTTTACCAATCCGATAAACGGATGGTCAGTTCCGACCGGCGGTCAGGAGTGCCAACGCCTCGTCCAGACGGCGCCGCAGGACGAGCGCGTCGGGCGCCACCGCACTGACGAGGACCCCCGGCCCGGCGAGCGGCATCAGGGCGGTACCCTCCCCCAGCATCCGGGCCTCGGCCGGGTGGGCCGACAGCTCGGATGCGACGAGCACCAGTTGCCCGACCGCCCGCTGCCCTCCGAGCACGGCCGGACCGTCCCAGCCGCCCGGCGCTCCGGGGCCGCACGCCAGCTCCTGGCCGAGCAGGGTGGCACCCGCGAAGCGGACCGTGATCCTGCTGGTGAGCCGCCCCGGCTCCTCGCCGGCCCGCCCGAGCACCTGCTCCTCACGCAGCAGCAGCCGGCCTCCCGGCGCCACGTCGGCACGGGTGGTGACGTGCAGGTCGCTGCCCCGGGCCGAGATGAGCTGCTCGGGCAGCCAGTGCAGCTCACCCCCGGCGGCCACGTCGAGCCGTACCTCGTAGCGTGCCTCGCCCTTGGCCTGGCCGGGCAGTGCGAGGGTGGCCGCGGCCGAGCCGAGGTGCAGCCGGGCACGCTCCCCCACCCGGGCCTCGACGGAGAAGCGGTCGCCGCCGAGCGGGCCGCTCATCGCGCCGACCAGCAGCACGCGGGCCTCGGTGCCGTGGGCGCGGGTGCGGCGCGGGGCCAGCGGGCCGTCACCCTCCAGCACCGGGAGCGCGGTGCCGCCACGGCCGTCCGCCCGGGCCTCGATCCGGGCGCGGGCGCGGACGCCGGTCGCGCTCACGCCGTCCACGCGGCGAGTCGCCCGCGCACCCAGGCCGCCACCTCGCCGACCCCGTTCTCGACGCGCAGCGTCTGGAGGACGACGGGGAGCCCGGCCCGCTGCGCCTCGGCGTCGGCGGCCATCCGGGCGAGGTCGGAGCCGACGTAGGGGGCGAGGTCGGTCTTGTTGACCACCAGCAGGTCGGCCGTGGTGACGCCGGGTCCGCCCTTGCGGGGGATGTCGTCGCCGCCGGCCACGTCGATCACGAAGATCTGGGCGTCCACCAGGCCCCTGGAGAACGTCGCGGTGAGGTTGTCGCCACCGGACTCCACGAGGATCAGGTCGAGCGGCCCGACGGCGTCCTCCAGGTCCTCCACGGCTTCGAGGTTGGCGGAGATGTCGTCACGGATCGCGGTGTGCGGGCAGGCACCGGTCTCCACGGCCGTGATCCGCTCAGGTGGCAGCACGGCTTCGCGCAGCAGGAACTCGGCGTCCTCACGGGTGTAGATGTCGTTGGTGACGACGGCGAGGGAGAGTTCGTCGCGCAGCGCCCGGCACAGCGCGGCGACGGTCGCGGTCTTTCCCGAGCCGACCGGACCGCCGAGCCCGATGCGCAGGGCCCGCCGGTCGCCGTCGGGGCGGTGCGCGTCGGCGCTCACGGCCTCCGGGCCGGTGTGGGTGTGGTCGAGATGCATGGGAAGCTCCAAGTGCGGGTCTTAAGGGGTCTCTAGTGCTGTGACCGGAAAGGTCTGCCGCAAAGCTCGCGGCGTCCGGTGCGGTGCATCGCGAGGCGGAGGATCGTCCGCGTACGGGATGTACGCGGGCGATGCGACAACGCGGCGAGGTGCCGTGCCGGACGCCGCGAGCCGGTGAACCTTGCCGGTCACAGCACTAGGAGGCGAAGAGGCGCACCGGCCAGGCAGCGTGCGCCTGTGCGCCGATCTCCAGCAGGGGTGCGGACGCGGCGGGCAGCGCGTCCGCGCCCTCGGTCAGCGCACGCCGGGCGGCTTCCACGGCACGGTCCGCCACCCGGTCCAGCTCGGGTGCCAGCCGGGCGAGGACGCCGGTGGCGTCGAACGGGTCGAGGCTGAGCAGCCGTACGGTGGCGGTCGCGGGGGCGCTCACGCTCTCGTACAGCGCGCAGTACGCGGCGTCCAGGGGTTCGAGGCCGGCCGCGCGGGCGGTGAGGCCCAGCACGACGGGCTGGTGGGCGCCCTTGGGGAACTCCCTTGTCAGTGACTCCAGTTCGGGCGACGGCCAGGCGGCGCGGGCAGCCCGTACCAGCTGCCGGCCCAGCCGCCGGGCTGCGGTGCGCAGGGCGGGGGACGGGGTGCGGGCGTCGGCGGCCGCATCCAGCTCCCGCGCGGGGATGCCCAGTACGGCCGCGGCCGCGAGGGAGGCGGCGACCAGGCCGCTGGTGTGCAGGCGGCCCCGGCAGAAGTGCTCCAGGGTCGCGGCGTCGGTGACGCGGCCCGCCTTGACGGCGGCCTCCGCCCCGCCGGAGTGGGCGTGCCCTCCGGCGGGGAGGCGGCCGTCGGCCAGGACGAGCAGGGCGGCTCTTGACATCAGCGGCTCAGAAGAGGAAGTAGCGCTGGGCCATGGGCAGTTCCGCCGCCGGTACCGCCTCGACCAGACTGCCGTCGATGCGCACGGCGAAGCTGTCCGGGTCGATCCGTACGTCCGGCATGGCGTCGTTCTCCCGCAGATCGGCCTTGGTGACCGCGCGGGTGGACTGGATCGCGACGAACTTCTTGCCCAGACCCAGCCGTTCGGGCAGACCGTCCTCGATCGCCAACGGGGAGACGAAGTTGTACGAGTTGGCGGCCGGCGCCCGGCCGATCGCGCCGAACATCGGGCGGGGCAGGACAGGTTGCGGAGTGGGGATGGAGGCGTTGGCGTCGCCCATCTGCGCGTAGGCGATCTGGCCGCCCTTGAGCACGAGCAGCGGCTTCACGCCGAAGAACGCGGGCTCCCAGAGCACCAGGTCGGCCAGCTTGCCGGTCTCCACCGAGCCGATCTCGGCGGCGAGGCCCTGGGCGATCGCGGGGTTGATCGTGTACTTGGCGACATAGCGACGTACCCGGTGGTTGTCGGCGCGCCCGTCTCCCGGGAGGGCGCCGCGACGGCCCTTCATCACGTGGGCGGTCTGCCAGGTGCGCAGGACGACCTCGCCGACGCGGCCCATGGCCTGGGAGTCGGAGGAGATGATCGAGATCGCGCCGAGGTCGTGGAGGATGTCCTCAGCGCCGATGGTGGACGGCCGGATGCGCGACTCCGCGAAGGCGAGGTCCTCGGGGACGGCCGGGTTCAGGTGGTGGCAGACCATCAGCATGTCGAGGTGTTCCTCGGCGGTGTTGACGGTGAACGGCCGGGTCGGATTGGTCGAGCTGGGCAGCACGTTGGGCTGCGAGACGACCGTCATGATGTCAGGCGCGTGCCCGCCCCCGGCACCCTCGGTGTGGTACGAGTGGATGCCCCGCCCGGCGATGGCGGCCAGGGTGTCGCCGACGAAACCGGCCTCGTTGAGCGTGTCGGTGTGGATGGCGACCTGGATGCCGGTGCGGTCGGCGACGGTCAGGGCCGCGTCGATGACGGCCGGCGTGGATCCCCAGTCCTCGTGCAGCTTCAGCCCGACGGCGCCGCCCCTGATCTGGGACAGCATCGCGTCCTCGGAGACGGTGTTGCCCTTGCCGAGGAAACCGACGTTGACCGGGTACGCCTCCATGGCCTCCAGCATCCGGGCGAGATGCCAGGGACCCGGCGTGACGGTGGTGGCCTTGGAGCCCTCGGCCGGGCCGGTGCCGCCGCCGACCAGGGTGGTGACCCCCGAGGACAGCGCCTCCTCGGCGATCTGCGGGCAGATGAAGTGCACATGGGCGTCGACCGCCCCCGCCGTGAGGATGCGGCCGTTGCCCGCGATGACCTCGGTCTCGGGGCCGATGACGAGGTCGGGGTGGACGCCGTCCATGGTGTCGGGGTTGCCTGCCTTGCCGATACCGGTGATCCGGCCGTCGCGGATGCCGACGTCGGCCTTGATCACGCCCCAGTGGTCCACGACGACCGCACCGGTGATCACGGTGTCCGGGGTGCCCTCGGCGCGGGTGGCGCGGGACTGGCCCATGGACTCGCGGATGACCTTGCCGCCGCCGAACACCGCCTCGTCACCGCAGACGCCGGGGCCGCCGGAGCGGTCCTCCTCGATCTCGACAAGCAGGTCGGTGTCGGCGAGCCGGATGCGGTCGCCGGTGGTGGGCCCGAACAGGTCCGCGTAGGCGGCGCGGGAGATCTCAGGCATCGAGCGCGCCTCCGGTCTCGCCGCGCAGTCCGGGCACGATCCGGGCGCCGCCGAGGGGGACGAGTTCGACCTCGACGGGGATGCCGGGCTCGAAACGGACGGCCGTACCGGCGGCGATGTTCAGCCGCCTGCCGTGCGCGGCGGTCCGGTCGAATTCCAGGCCGGGGTTGGCCTCGGCGAAGTGGTAGTGCGAGCCGACCTGGACAGGCCGGTCGGCGGCGTTGAGGACGGTGAGCCGGACGGACGCACGCCCCTGGTTGCAGACGACCGGGCCGTCCGCGAACAGCACCTCTCCGGGAATCATCGCGGTCCCCCTCACACGATCGGGTCGTGGACGGTGACCAGCTTGGTGCCGTCCGGGAAGGTGGCCTCCACCTGGACGTCGTGGATCATCTCGGGGATGCCCTCCATCACGTCGTCGCGGGTGAGCACCTCGCGGCCGGAGGACATCAGCTCGGCCACGGTCCGGCCGTCGCGTGCACCCTCCAGGACGTGCGACGTGATGAGCGCGACCGCCTCCGGGTGGTTGAGCTTCACACCGCGGGCCCGGCGCCGCTCGGCCACGTCGGCCGCCACATGGATCAGCAGTCGCTCTTGCTCGTGCGGGGTCAGTTGCACGTCCCACCTCACAGTCCTCGCTCCGGACCGCGCGGGGCCCGGTTGCCGCAGCCACGGCCCGGGGCCGGCTCGTGAAGTGAAACCCCTGGTGGCGTGGGAACGAAGGCTAGTGCGCCGGCGTTTCGGAGACGTTAACCGGCGGGCTCGCGGCGCGCCTTCAGCTCGTGCCGGGCCTGCGGTGCTCGGCGGCGATGCCGAAGCGCTGGCGCTCCTGCGGGGAGGCGGAGACCTCGCGGACGCCGGAGACGGAGCTGATCACCTGCTCGTCCCGCTCAGCCTCCTGCGCGTCCAGCGCTTCGAGCCGCTCCAGGTCGGCGGCCGAGACCAGCGCGACGAGTGCTCTGCCGTGCCGGGTCACCACAACGCGCTCACCGCCGTAGACCACCCGGTTGATCAGGTCGGCGAGCTCAGCCCTGGCTTGCGTCACCGGAATCTCGTAGGCCATGACCCCATTCTAACGTCACGTACGTCCTGTACATTTTTTACAGAAGCGGGGCCGTCGGTGGTCCCGCCGCTCAGGAGGGGTGTGCCATGACCCGATCGAACGCCCGACATGTCCTGCCCGAGTTCACCGAACGCGCCGGCGGCGTCCACCGCACGCTCGACCCGTACGCCAAGCTGTTCGAGCACCGGATCGTGCTGCTGGGCGCGCCCCTTGACGACACGTCGGCCACGGATGTGATCGCCCAGCTCATGCAGCTCGAACACGCCGCCCCGGACCGGGACATCACGCTGTACCTGAACTGCCCGGGAGGTGACTTCCACGCCATGACGGCGGTGTACGACACCATGCGCTACGTCGGGTGCGACGTGGCGACGTACTGCCTGGGCCAGGCCGTCACGGTGGCCGCCGTGCTGCTCGCCGCCGGGGCGCCCGGCAAGCGGTTCGCCCTGCCCGGCTCGCGGGTGGTGCTGCGCCAGCCAGAGCTGGCCGAGCCGGTGCGGGGGCAGCCCAGCGACCTGGCGATCAAGGCGGCAGAACTGGTCCGGGCGCGTGAGCTGATGGAGGAGCTGCTCGTCCGGCACACCGGCCGGGACGCCGCCACCGTCCATGCAGGGCTCGAGCGGGAGCGGGTGCTGGACGCCGCCGGCGCCCTGGAGTACGGCCTGGTCGACGGGATCGTGGGCGCCCGCAAGAACGTCCCCGGGGCGCGGTGAGCCGCCCGTGCTGCCGGAGGAGCTGCCACCACTGCCCGCGCTGACCCGGGCCGAGGGCGAGCTGATCGACCGTTACCTGGAGGCCGCCGACCTGCTGGGCCGGATCAACCCGGCACGGCACGGGGACACCTACCGGGCGCTGAGGGCGGCGCAGGCGCTGGTGCGCACGACGACCGCGCTCCGCGACGCCCTCGCGGTGATGCACGCACGCGGCGAACCGGAGCTGTACGGGGGCACGCTGGCCCGCGCTCTGCGGGTGCTGGACGGTGAACGCCGCACCGCGCGCGTCGCGCTCCCGTCCGATGCCGTGGGCTGAACTGGACACCGCCGTCGGCCGGACGGGGCCCGGCGTGCCGTCCGCCGCGCCGAAACGGGCCGAACGTGCTACCGCCGACCGGTGTATCTCCGGACCCGTTTCCGGGCCCGCCGAGTTGCGCGCGACGCGCCCGGCGGGCCTCCGTACGGCGATCGAAGCCCAGGTCCGAAGCTGTGCAGGGGAGTTGACGGCAACTCGGACACACCCCTGTCCACCCGAACGGGCGAGTGGTGAGTAACACCACAAACCCTCGGTTCCATTGGGATTTTCGGACAGGAGTGGGCCAAGATCCCTGACTGACGACAAGACCCCGCCACAACGGCGGGGCGCATCCGGGCGGACGCCGAGTCCTGCCGCCACCCGGATGACCGGTCGACAGAAGTGCATCGGCAGGAGTGGAGGACCCGAGCAAGCCGGGTCGCCGGGGCGGATGTCCGCGAGACGCGGACGATCGTGCCGAGCAACCCTTGGGGTGAAGCCGTGGTGACACGGCCGGGCAACTTCGCCAGCCCGAATCCGACAGGTCATCCTTCACAGGCGGCTGACGAAGGGTTGCGCATGACTGCGCTCAATCGTGTCCCGTCGCTGATGGCCCGGGCCGGCACCGCCTCGGCCCTCACCCTCGCCGCCGTGGGCGGCTCCATCATGGTCCCGGGGCTCGCCACCGACGCCTCCGCCGCGACCACCGCGTCGAAGGCACTGAAGGTCGCGGCGTCCAAGAAGGGCGCCCCCTACCGCTACGGAGCCACCGGGCCGGGCCGGTTCGACTGCTCGGGCCTGACGCTGTACTCGTTCAAGAAGGCGGGCAAGAAGCTGCCGCGCACGGCCGCGCAGCAGTACAACAAGACCCACCACATCTCCTCGCATCACCGCAAGGCCGGTGACCTGGTGTTCTTCCACTCCGGTTCCAGCGTCTACCACGTCGGCATCTACGCCGGTAAGGGCAGGATCTGGCACGCGCCGAAGAGCGGGGACGTGGTGCGGCTCCAGAAGATCTGGACCAAGAGCGTCTGGTACGGCCGGGTCAACTAGGTTCTCTCGTCTGGATCATGCCGGCCGCCGTGAGCCCGGCGTGACCCTGACGACAGGCCCCGGCGGCGGGGAACGGTCACGGCTGCGTCCGCGCCTCCGGGGCCGTTCCCGGGCTCAGCGGGCCGGAGAGGGCTCCGGGCGGGCAGCGGCGGGACTCGACCGGCTCGGCACGCACCAGGGCAGCTCGACGAAGACCGTCTTGCCGCCCTCGCGGGTCGGGCGGACCCGCAGCTTGCCGCCGCACTGGACGGTGAGGCACCGGATGATGGCCATGCCCCGCCCGTTGTCCTGGGCGACGGCGGCCGGCAGTCTCTTCGGCATCCTCGGATGGCTGTCCGTCACTCCGATGAGCAGCACCTCGTCCCGGGCCAGTACGACGTCCACGGTGAAGGTGGGCGACTGGCCCAGGGTGTGCTGGACGGCATTGGTGGCCAGTTCGGAGACGATGAGGCGGACGGTGTCGGTGACCTCGTCGTCCGCGGGGAGCCCCCAGCTCGCCAGGGTGCCCACCACGTAGGACCTGGCCGTGCGGACCGAGGCGGGATCGCTCGGCAGAGTGACGGATGCTTCCAGATGGTCTGCCATGGCGAAGTCGTCCCTTTCCCACGGGCGGCCGCCGTCCTCCCGCGGGCCGCGCGAGGACGCGGGGCGGAGGCTTCGGGCACGGTCCCGCTCTGGTGCCTGCCCGTCAGCCTGCCATCACGGGAGCGGTCCGGTGAACCAACCCCCCAGATACGCGGACATCTGTCGCTCAACGGGGTGAACTCTGCGACGCGAGACCGTATTTGACGGGGTTTTTCCCGCCCCTCAGCAGGGCCGAACGGCGGTGATGACCCTGACGGCCCGTTCGATGTCCGCCTCCGACAGGTCCGCGCGGGCGGTCAGCCGCAGCCGCGAGACACCGTCCGGGACGGAGGGCGGCCGGAAGCAGCCCACCGACAGCCCCTCGGCACGGCAGTCGGCGGCCCAGCGCACGGCGGCGTCGGGGGACGGCGCCCGTACGGAGACCACGGCCGCGTCCGGGCGTACCGCCGCGAGGCCCTCGGCGGTCAGCCGGGCGTGCAGTTCGGCGGCGACCTCGCGGACGCGCGCCGGGCGCTTAGGCTCGCGCCGGAGCAGGCGCAGCGCGGCGAGCGCGGCTCCCGCGGCCGCGGGGGCGAGGCCGGTGTCGAAGATGAACGTGCGCGCGGTGTTGACCAGGTGGCCGATCACCCGCGCAGGGCCGAGCACCACCCCGCCCTGGCTGCCCAGGGACTTGGACAGCGTGGCCGTGGCCACCACGTCGGCCGCGCCCGCGAGCCCCGCCGCGTGGACCGGACCCCGGCCGCCGTCCCCCAGGACGCCGAGGCCGTGGGCGTCGTCCACCACCAGTCCGCCGCCGTGTTCCCGGCAGGCGTCGGCCAGCAGGCCGAGGGGGGCCGCGTCGCCGTCGACCGAGAACACCGTGTCGGAGACGACGACGGCCTGCCCCTGATGGGCCGCCAGGGCCTTGGCCACCGCCTCCGGATCGGCGTGCCCGACCACCTGGGTGGTACCGCGCGCCAGGCGGCAGCCGTCGATAAGGGAGGCGTGGTTGCCCGCGTCGGAGACGATCAGCGAGCCGTGCGGGGCGAGCGCGGTGACGGCGGCGAGGTTCGCCGCGTAGCCGGAGGACAGCACCAGGGCCGCCTCGAAGCCGCAGAACGCGGCGAGTTCGGCCTCCAGGCGGGCGTGCAGTTCGGTGGTGCCGGTGACCAGCCGGGAGCCGGTTGCTCCGCCGCCCCAGGTCCGGGCCGCCCCGGCCGCACCCCCGACGACCTCGGGGTGGCGGGCCAGGCCCAGGTAGTCGTTGCTCGCCAGGTCCAGCAGGGGCGAGTCGGCTGGGCGGGGACGCAGGGTCCGCAGGAGTCCGGCGCGGCGGCGCGCCTCGGCCTGCTCGTCGATCCAGCCGAACGCCATGGCTCCTCCGTCGTTGCTCTGGTGGACGCTTTTGTAGACAACAGACAGACACTAGCGGCGCGGAGAGCCGCCCATGATGTGGCCATACCCACATGGTGAACCGCGGTCGTTGTGCGAAGTCTCCTTGGCCCCGAGCGGTCGGGTAGGACAGGATCAGGCCTCATGGACCTGCTGAACACGCTGGTGGACAAGGGACTGCGGCGCGAGACGCCGACCCGCGAGGAAGCGCTCGCGGTGCTCGCCACCTCCGACGACGACCTGCTCGATGTGGTGGCCGCGGCCGGCAAGGTGCGGCGGCACTGGTTCGGCCGCAGGGTGAAACTCAACTACCTGGTCAATCTCAAGTCGGGCCTGTGCCCGGAGGACTGCTCCTACTGCTCGCAGCGGCTGGGCTCCACGGCGGGCATCCTCAAGTACACCTGGCTGGGGCCGGACCAGGCGTCCGAGGCGGCGGCTGCCGGGCTCGCCGGGGGCGCCAAGCGGGTGTGCCTGGTGGCGTCCGGGCGCGGACCCACCGACCGGGACGTGGACCGGGTCTCCGACACCATCAAGGCCATCAAGGAACGGCACGAGGACGTCGAGGTGTGCGCCTGCCTGGGCCTGCTCTCCGACGGCCAGGCGGAACGGCTGCGGGCGGCGGGCGCCGACGCCTACAACCACAACCTCAACACCTCCGAGGCGACCTACGGCGACATCACCACCACCCACACGTACGCCGACCGGGTGGACACGGTGCACAAGGCGCACGCGGCCGGCCTGTCCGCCTGCTCGGGGCTGATCGCGGGCATGGGTGAGCGCGACGAGGACCTGGTGGACGTGGTGTTCGCGCTGCGCGAGCTGGACCCGGACTCCGTTCCGGTGAACTTCCTGATCCCCTTCGAGGGCACCCCGCTGGCCAAGGAGTGGAACCTCACCCCCCAGCGGTGTCTGCGCATCCTGGCGATGGTCCGCTTCGTCTGCCCGGACGTGGAGGTGCGGATCGCGGGCGGCCGGGAGGTGCACCTGCGCTCGCTCCAGCCGCTCGCGCTGCACCTGGCCAACTCGATCTTCCTCGGGGACTACCTGACCAGCGAGGGCCAGGCGGGCAAGACCGACCTGGAGATGATCGCGGACGCCGGCTTCGAGGTCGAGGGCGCGGACGAGGTGACGCTGCCCGCGCACCGGGCGGCGGGCGGGGGTGGCTGCGGGTCACACGCGGGGGCGGGCGGCTGCGGTCCGGACGCGGAGCCGGCCGGGTGCGGATCGCACGCCGGGGGTGGTGTCTGCGGTACGGCCCCGGCCGTCGCCGAGGCGCCCGCCTCCGCCGAGCCGCGTACGGATCTGGTCGCCGTGCGCCGCCGGGGTGCCGGGACGGACCTCGCGCCCAATGCCTGACCCGGGCACGGCCGAGCTGCTGGAACTGGACCGGCGGCACGTGTGGCATCCGTACGGTCCGATGCCGGGCCGGAGCGAACCGCTCGTCGTGGAGTCGGCGAGCGGGGTCCGGCTCCGGCTGGCGGACGGCGCGGAGCTGGTCGACGGGATGTCGTCCTGGTGGTCGGCGATCCACGGGTACCGGCACCCGGTGCTGGACGAGGCGGCGCGCGAGCAGTTGGGGCGGATGAGCCATGTGATGTTCGGCGGGCTCACCCACGAGCCCGCCGTACGGCTGGCGAAGCTCCTTGCCGACATCTCGCCCGAGGGTCTGGAGCACGTCTTCCTCGCGGACTCCGGTTCGGTGTCCGTCGAGGTGGCCGTCAAGATGTGCCTCCAGTACTGGCGTTCGCTCGGCCGCCCGGGCAAGCGGCGCCTGCTGACCTGGCGTGGCGGCTACCACGGCGACACCTGGCACCCCATGTCGGTGTGCGACCCGGAGGGCGGCATGCACGGACTGTGGTCCGGCGCGCTGCCCCGGCAGGTCTTCGCGGACGCGCCGCCCGCCGGTTACGAGGAGGCGTACGCGGAGCATCTGCGGTCCATGGTCGAGCGGCACGCGGACGAGCTGGCCGCGGTGATCGTGGAGCCGGTGGTGCAGGGCGCGGGCGGGATGCGGTTCCACTCCCCCGCGTATCTGCGGGTGCTGCGCGAGGCGTGCGACGCGCACGACGTGCTGCTGGTGTTCGACGAGATCGCCACCGGCTTCGGGCGTACGGGCGAGCTGTTCGCGGCGGAGCACGCGGCGGTCTCGCCCGACGTGATGTGCGTGGGCAAGGCACTGACCGGCGGATATCTGACGCTGGCGGCGACCCTGTGCACCGCGCGGGTGGCCGACGGCATCTCGCGCGGCGAGGTGCCGGTGCTCGCGCACGGGCCGACCTTCATGGGCAATCCGCTGGCCGCGAACGTGGCGTGCGCCTCCCTCGGGCTGCTGCTCGGGCAGGACTGGCGGGGCGAGGTCAGGCGGATCGAGGCCGGTCTGCGGGAGGGGCTCGCCGAGGCCTCGGAGCTGCCCGGTGTCCGGGACGTGCGCGTGCTGGGTGCCATCGGGGTGGTCCAGCTCGATCACGAGGTGGACATGGCGGCCGCGACGCGGGCCGCCGTGCGGGAGGGCGTGTGGCTGCGCCCCTTCCGCGATCTGGTCTACACGATGCCGCCGTACGTCGCTAACGACGCGGACGTGGCACGGATCGCGCGCGCGGTGTGCGCCGCGGCGCGGGAGGGATGACATGCCGGTACTGGTGATCACGGGCACGGGCACGGAGATCGGGAAGACGATGGTGACGGCCGCCGTGGCGGCCTCCGCCCTGGCGGCCGGCCGCTCGGTGGCCGTCCTGAAGCCCGCGCAGACGGGCGTGCGTCCCGACGAGCGCGGTGACGCCGACGAGGTGGCCCGCCTCGCGGGCCCGGTCACGGCCCGCGAACTGGCGCGCTATCCGGACCCGTTGGCTCCCGCCACGGCCGCCCGCCGTTCCGGCATCCCCCCGGTACACCCGCAGGACGTGGCCGAGGCCGCCGCCGAGCTCGCCACCGATCACGACCTCGTCCTGGTCGAGGGCGCGGGCGGCCTCCTGGTCCGCTTCGACCCCGCGGGCGGCACCCTCGCCGATGCCGCGAGCCTCCTGAACGCCCCCGTACTCCTGGTGGCCCCGGCGGGCCTGGGCACCCTGAACGCGGCGGAACTGACGGCCCGCGAACTGAAGCGCCGCGAGCTGGAGTTGACCGGCGTGGTCATCGGCTCCTGGCCCGCCTCCCCCGACCTCGCCACCCGCTGCAACGTCACCGACCTCCCGGAGGTCGCCGGAGCCCCCCTCCTCGGCGCTCTCCCCCAGGGCACGGGGACCCTTCCCCCGGCGGACTTCCGCCACCAGGCCCCGGCCTGGCTGTCCCCCCGCCTGTGGGGGACGTGGGAGGCGGACGGGTTCCGGGAACGGGAGGGGGCGAGGGCGGCGGCGGGGGTGGGGTAGGAGCGTACGGATTCCTCCCGTCCTGCATCCGCCGCTCCACCGATTGCCGAACACCGTTTCAGGTGTGGTCCGGGTCACACTAGTGCTGTGACCGGAAAGGTTCGCCGGAAAGCTGGCGGCGTCCGGTGCGGTGCATCGCAAGGCGGAGCATCGCCCGCGTACTGGATGTACTCGGGCGACGCGACAACGCGGCGAGGTGCCGTGCCGGAC
>NZ_JBSFFI010000022.1:0-102707 GCF_053596035.1 Streptomyces sp. NPDC001781
CGACCGGGGGCGTTCCCCCCGGTCGGCCGCGTTCGCTACGGGGCCCAGGGCCCCAGCATGTCCTTCATCGTGTCCGTCAGCGCGATCTGCAGCAGCGGGCCGTAGGTGACCCGGCCGACGCCGAGGCGGCGGAAGCGGTCGAGGTCGTGCTTGACGGGGTGGGCGGTGGAGTTCACGGGGATGGAGACGGCGCCGGTCACCGAGACCAGCAGATCGTCGTCGTCCTGGATGCCGACCGGGTAGACGCTGTCGGCGCCGGCCTGTTCCATCGCCCGGAGGCGCTCGATCGCCTCGTCGAGGACGGTGGCGGGGTCGTCGGCGTGCAGGAAGAGGTCGGTGCGGCCGTTGACCCAGACCGGGACTCCCGCCTTGTCGGCCGCCGCGCGGAGGCCGGCGACGTAGGCCGCGTGCTCCTTCGTGTCGCGCACGCGTCCGCCGTCCGAGTGGACGGTGTCCTCGAGGTTGAGGCCGACGCCGCCGGCCTCGATGAGCCCGGCGACGAGGTCCGCGGGCTCCTGGCCGTACCCGGCCTCCAGGTCCACCGACACGGGGACGTCGACCGCCGCGGCGATCGGCCTGACGGCGGCGAGTACCTCCTCGAAGGTCTGGCCCTCGTGGTCCTCGGCTCCTCGGGAGTCGGCGAGCGGATGGCTGCCGATCGTCAGCGCGGGAAAGCCGGCGCCGGCCGCGGTACGCGCCGACCAGACGTCCCATACGGTCGGCAGCACGAGCGGCTTGTACTCGGCATGCAGCTTCTTCAGTCGTCGGGCGCGCTCGATGGTGGTGTTCAGGTCCATGTCCAGGACGCTACCCCCGGATCGTGGCCGGCAACGGGCCTGCGGGGCGCGGGTCGTCGGGTGGGCGAGAGACGGCGGCCGGAGACACGCGCGCGGGAAGAGCGCTGCCACGCGGGAAGTCCTCGCGACGCCGCCCGGTCAGGTGGTGCCCTCTGGCCTAGAACGGCTCCCGGCAGGGAACATGTCGACATAGCGTCATGGTCGTCCCGCACGGTCCGTCCCTTCCCGCGCCCGGCCCCCGCCAGGAGTTCACCACGTGTCCTACGACAGCTCCGAGTTACCTTCCCCCCGCCGCGAACCCAGTTGGTCGAAGGGACATGGTCCGACGGAGCCGCCGGGCCCGCGCTCCGGTCCGCACCGCACCCTGCGCATGCTGCGCCGCGCCTGTCGCTGGCAGCGGCGCGTGGCGTCGCTCACCGCGCTGGGATACTTCGCCGTCTTCCTCACGCTGACCGTCGAGACCCCCTGGCTGATGACACGTCCGGGGCCGGGCGGCCTGCCCACCGGGCTCGTCCTGGCCCTCGTGCAGATACCCGTCACCTGGCTGGCCGTCCTGCTCTACGAGGCCACCGCGAAGCGACTCGTCGACCCGCTGGCCCGTCGCGCCCGCCAGTCCTGTCCGGCGCCCGTGCACCGGGAAGGAGGCCGGTGACCGAGTTCAGCGGTCCCGCGCAGTCCTGGTCCCTGGCCGCCTTCTGCTCCGTGGTCGCACTGACCCTGCTGCTCTGCGTCCTCACCGGTCCGGACGCGGACGACCTCGCCGAGTTCTACACCGGCTACAAGTCCCTCTCGCCCCTGCGCAACGGGCTCGCCATCGCCGGGGACTACATCTCCGCCGCCACCGTGCTCACCATCGGCGGCATCGTCGCGCTGTGCGGGTACGACGGGGTGGTCCTCGCGCTCAGCGCCGTACTGTCCCTGCTCCTGCTGATGTTCCTGCTCGCCGAGCCGCTCCACAACACCGGCCGGTACACCATGGGCGACGTTCTCGGCCACCGCCATCCTGCCCGGTCCGTCCGTATCGCTGCCTGCGCCGTGACCCTGCTCGCGCTCGTCCCGATGATGATCGTCCAGCTCGCCGGGGTGGGTGAACTCCTCGCCTACGTATTGGGGTTCACCGCACCGGCGGCGAAGAACGGCTGTGTGGCCGGAGCCGGGATACTCATGATCAGTTACGCGGCGCTGGGCGGGATGCGGGGCACCGCGCTCGTCCAGATATTCAAGACGGTGATGCTGCTCGCCTCCGGCCTCGTCGTCAGCGGGCTCATCCTGCACACCTTCGGCTGGAGCACCGGGGCGCTGTTCCGGGCCGCGGCGCGCGAGAGCGGGGCCGGGCCCGCCTACCTGCGCTGGGGGCTTCAGTACTCCAGCAGCCCGCATCCCGCGCTGGACCTGGCGAGCACCCAGTGCGCGATCGTGCTGGGCGCCGGGTGCCTGCCACACGTCACCATGCGCATGTATACCGCGGGGACGCCGCGCCAGGTACGGCGTGCCATGTCCTGGGCGGTCTCCTCGGTCACCCTGTTCATCCTGATGCTCGTCCTCATCTGCACCGGGGCCACCGCCCTCCTCGGGCACGCCCGCGTCGCCGGGGCCGACCCGCGCGGCACGACCGCCTACCTGCTCGGCGCCCGCGCCGCGTTCGGCGGCGGTCTCTCCCGCTCCGAGAGCCTGCTCTTCGCCACCGTCACCACCGCCGTGTTCCTCACCCTGCTCGCCTCCGTGGCGAGCATGACGCTGGCCTGCGCGAACGCCCTCGCCCACGATCTGACGGCCTCCCGGCCGCCCGAACCGGCGCGGGAACTCGCCCTCGCCCGCTCGTGCGCCCTGCTGGTGGGTGTCCCCGTCATCCTGGTGGCCGCCCTCGCCCAGCACCGCAGTCTCCAGCCGCTGGCCACCCTCTCCTTCACGCTCGGCGCCTCCGCCGTCGCGCCCGCGCTCATCTACTCCCTCTTCTGGCGCCGCTACACCCGCGCGGGCCTGCTCGCCACCCTCGTCGTCGGCTCCCTCACCGTCCTCGCCCTCACCCCGGGCACCACCCTCGTCTCCGGCACCCCGCTGTCCGCCTTCCCCGAAGCCGACTTCGACTGGTTCCCGTACAACACCCCGGCCCTCGCCTCCATCCCCGCGGGCTTCCTGGCGGGCTGGCTCACCTCCCTCCTCGCCGGCAAAGCCACCGCCGAACGGGAACGCGCCCGCTACGAATCCACCGAGCGCCGCCTGCTCACAGGGCCGTCGGCACGGGAACGGACGGCCGGAGGCACGGATGGCCCTTGACGACTTCCAGCGCCGGGCGGAACACGTCCGGCATCTCCACGACAGGCTGAACCTGACCGAACGCGGCCGGGTGCGGACCGACGAGGAGTTCATGCTCGGCTTCGTCGGTGACGTCGGCGACCTGGCCGAACTCGTCATGGCGGCAGAGGGAGCCCGAGACGTGCCGGGCGCCCGCGCGGCGCTGGAGCACGAACTCGCGGACTGCCTGTGGTCGGTCCTCGTCCTGGCCGGCCGGTACGACATCGACCTTCGCCACGCCTTCCACCGCACGATGACCGAACGGGAAGCGGCGATCAACGCCCGCCTGAGCGCCGGGCGTCCGGACGAAGCAAAGGAGAGCGAGCGCCCGTCGCGGACCTCTCCTAGCCCGTCACGGCCTGCGGCATCGGGTCCGCCGGCTCCTCCGGCTCCGCCGGCCTGCTCGCCAGGGTGAAGACGATGCGGGTGCCTTCGGTGTGGGTGAGGTCCACCGCGATGGTGCCGCCGTGGAACTCGACGATCTTCTTGCACATGGCGAGGCCGATGCCGCTGCCCTGATAGCGGTCCTTGGTGTGCAGGCGCTGGAAGATGACGAAGACCTTGTCCGCGTACTCGGGCGCGATGCCGATGCCGTTGTCGGTGACGGCGAAGCGCCAGAAGTCCCCGTCCTGTTCGGCGGAGATGTGGATCGCGGGGGTCTGGCCGGGGCGGCGGAACTTGATGGCGTTGCCGATCAGGTTCTGCCAGAGCATGCCCATCTGCGTGGAGTCGGCGATGACGGTGGGGAGTTCGTCACGAGTGATCACCGCTCCCGACTCCTCGATGCTGACGCTGATCGCGGTGAGGGTCCGCCGCATCACCGTGTTGAGATCGACGCTCTGGTGCGTGTTGTGCACGCGGCCCACACGGGAGAAGTCGAGCAGGTCGTTGATGAGGGTCTGCATGCGGTTCGCGCCGTCGACGGCGAAGTCGATGTACTGGTCGGCCCGTTCGTCGAGCTGACCGCCGTACCGTCGCTGGAGCAGCTGCGTGAAGCTGGACACCTTGCGCAGTGGCTCCTGGAGGTCGTGCGAGGCGACGTACGCGAACTGCTCCAGCTCCGCGTTCGAGCGCCTGAGGTCGGCGGACTGCTCGTCCAGACGCTGCCGCGCCTCCTCGCTGAAGTCCAGCGCCCGCACCAGCCGCCTGCGCATGGACTCGATCTCGTCACTCAGCTGCCGCAGGTCGGCGGGACCGGTCGGGGTGATCGAGTGCCCGAAGTCACCCTCCGCGATGGTCCGGGCGTCCGCACCGATCCGCTCCAGGGGGCGGGTGATCCCTCGGCGCAGCGCCTCGCTGACGATCACCGCCAGGGCCACGATGACGGCCGCGATGGCGCCGAAGATCCAGTTCCGCAGGCGCATCGTGGCCAGCAGGTCCGCCCTGGCCGACATGCGGTCGGCACGCAGCCGCTCCTGCTGGGTGGCCATGGCCGCACGCACGTCGTCGAATACCGACTTGCCCCTTTTCGCGCTGTCGGCGGCCAGGGGAGAGGGGCTGCCGGCCGGCGACTGGGCGATCGGCCGTGCGATCTGTGCCTGCCACGTCTCGATGCGGTCCTCGACGTCCCTCAGGTCGCGCAGGCGCGCGGCGTTGCCCCGGAGAAGGTCCGACAGGGTCTTGTCGTACGTCTTCTGCTGGGCGAGTCCCCGTCGGTACGGGGCGAGGAAGTCGGCGGTGCCGGTGAGCCCGTAACCGCGGATACCCGTCTCCTGGTTGAGCAGCGCCGATTCCAGCCGGATCGAGGTCGTCAGCGCGGGCGACTTCACGTCCACGAGGTTGTCGCTGATCGTCGCGGTCCGCTGGAGGGCCCAGGCGCCGGTCGCGCCCAGCAGCACCAGGACGGACATCGCCACGGTGACTCCGACGCGAAGCCAGTGCCGGGTCGACCACCGGGACGGCTCCCGCGTGCGCGGCCACTTCTCAACGACGGTCATCCTCTGCTCTCCTCCGCGGTGACGGCCGCGATCGCGGCGGCGCAGGCATACCTTAAGCGACGACAACTGTTGTTGTCGCAGGTGGCGCGGAGGGCTTACGCTGCTGGTCATGCCTGGCAAGAACTTCGTCGTGCCGACCGCCCCGCAGGAGATGGCCGCGCTCGCGGACGCGGCGGTCGACGAGGCCGCACGGCGCATCGTCCACGAGGTCGCGGGGGAGAGTTCCCGCGGTCCCTCGCCGGACGACCCCACCTCCGCGCTGACCCGGCTGCACGTACTGACGCACCTCCAGCGGGCCGCCGAGCGCCTCCAGCGCGCGGCGGCCAAGGACGCCGCCCGCGCGGGTGCCGGCTACCCCCAGCTCGGCGAGGCCAGCGACATGACGCGCCAGGGCGCGCGCCGCCGCTGGCCGGGACTCTTCACCCACTCCCATGAAGCACCCACGGAGCAACCGATGATGACGACCCCCGCCCGCCCCTTCGACGTCCTGCTCGTCGAGGACGACGTCGCCGACGCCCTCCTCATCGAGGAGGCCCTCTCCGAGCGCGGCGCCCGGAACCTCGTCCAGGTCACCGACGGAGTCGCCGCGCTGGAGCACCTGCGTTCCCCGGACAGCGTCCGGCCCGACCTCATCGTGCTCGACCTCAACATGCCCCGCATGAACGGCCGCGAACTGCTGCAGATCCTCAAGGCCGACGAGGATTTCCAGACCATCCCCGTCGTCGTCCTCACCACGTCCTCCGCGCCCGACGACGTCGCCGGCGCCTACCAGGGCCACGCCAACGCCTACGTCACCAAGCCCGTCAACCTCGTCGAGTTCGAACAGGCCGTCCAGAGCATCGACGCCTTCTACCTGGAAACCGCGACCCGACTGCCCCGCCCCTGAGGCCCGCCGGCCCGTTCCGCGGGCCGCCGACCCGGTGACCCCGAACGCCTGGTACCGGGATCGCCCATGGACCGACGCCGATGAGCACGGTCTCCTCCGGCAGGGAGCCGGGCCCACGGTGTCCGCGGCCTCCGGCCCGGCACCGACCGCCTGGGTTCGCGGACCCCGGTCACCGAGCGGGCCGACGCGGGCTTGGCGTAGAGGGGCTGATCGCCTGTCGAGGCGCTCCGATGAGTTTCACTGGTCCCACCGGTCTCAGCGCCGTTGTCGGTCACTCGGGAGGAACGCGTGGGGCAGTTGTTGCGGGTGCAGAACTTCAATGCCTCCAGTGACGGAATCGCGGCCGGCGAGGAGCAGTCGCTGGAGAGGCCGTTCGGGCATGTCGATCCCGGCAGGCTGTTCGCGTGGGCCGGGGCCACGGCGAGTTGGCCGATGCGGACCGACGGAGGCGGGAGCCGGGGGCTGGACGACTACCTCACGCGGGACTACGCGCGGAACATCGGCGCGGAGATCATGGGGCGGAACAAGTTCGGCCCGCAGCGCGGACCTTGGCAGGACCTGGAGTGGCAGGGATGGTGGGGTGACGAACCGCCCTTCCGCACACCGGTGTTCGTGCTGACGCACCACGAACGGCCCTCGATCACGCTGTCCGACACCACGTTCCACTTCGTCGAGGGCGAACCGGCGGAGGTACTCGCGCGGGCCAAGGAGGCGGCGCGGGGGAAGGACGTACGTCTCGGGGGAGGGGCCACCACCGTCCGGGAGTTCCTCGACGCCGACCTGGTCGACACCCTGCACGTGGTGGTCTCGCCGGTGAAGTACGGGTCGGGAGTGCGGCTCTGGGATTCCCCGGACGACCTGCTGGACCGGTTCCACCGGGACGTCGTCCCGAGCCCGAGCGGGGTGACGCACCACCTGTTCTGGCGCGGGTGACCGGTACTCGGGGCGGCTACCTCTCGGGGCCGCCCCGATACGGGGGCCGTCGTCCCTGTTCCTTGTCCGCTCCGGTCAGGGCGTCGGTGACCATGCGGGTGGCGAAGTCACGGTCGTCGGACATCCGGTTGATGTGCTCGGCGAGCAGAACGGCCGTTCCCTCCAGCGGGTTCATCTCGGCGTCGGTCCAACGCCCGTACTGCGCCCGCCACAGGCTCGGGCTCAGACCGAGGCCGGAGGAGATGAGCAGCCCGGCCATGACGGGGATGACCTCGGGGCAAAAGGTCTGCGGCATCTGGCGCATGGTGCTCACGAGGGTGCACACCACGGTCTCGATGACGTCCTGGTCGTGCGCCTCGCAGGCCAGCCGAAGCCACTTCATGTACAGGTAGATCAGCGTGCAGGTGCCGTCCAGCAGCGCGTCGAGCTCGGCGGGTCCCAGGGACGCGGCGAACTGGTCGAGCAACCGCTGGTGTTCGGGATCGACCTCGGCCTTGTTGCCGTAGACCGCCTGGAGCCGGGAGTCGATCATCAGGAGCGCTCCGCCCACGTCGCCGACGGGCGCCTTCGAGGGGTCGCAAGGTGATGACACGGCACTCCTCCCACGAGGCCGCGACGGTCCGCGCGGCGTGCCTTCACGGTAGACCGCGAACCGGACGACGGGTCCGTGATCCGGAGGAATCACCGAAAGCTCGTGGGCGCACGGCTCGATACCGGCGCCCACGCCGAAGTGCCGGTGAGCGTTCCGGACGCCCGTGCCGGTGTGTCTACTTCCCCTTCTTCTTCAGCGCCGACGGCTTGTGCACCGCGGTCCGTCCCGACTTGTCGCTGCGGACCTCGTACTGGGGGTCCTCGGGGGAGGCGTCGACCGTGCGGCCGGCGGCCTCGGTGCGGCCGGTGATCTTCCTTTCCACCTTGCCGGTGGTCTCGGTGCCGTGGGTGCTCCAGGCGACCTTGTCGCCCTTGGCGGGGCGGTCCTTGCCGGAGGCGTTCATAGGGACTCCAGGGTGAGAGGCGTGTGTGTCCTACCACCCTGGCCGGGCGCCGGCTCGTTCGCACCCGGGCACGGGGTCGTCGGCGTGTCGGTGGGTACCCGGTGGGGCGCAGCACCGAGCAAGGAGGAGTGGCGATGGACAGCGCTCGCGAGATCATGACGGGGAACCCCACGACGGTGGACGGCCGCGAGTCCGTCACCTCCGTGGCGCGGACGATGCGCGACGACGGGGTCGACGTCGTGCTCGTCGTGGAGGGCGGCGCGCTGCGGGGGCTCGTCAGCGACCACGACCTCGTGGTGCACGCGCTCGCGGAGGCGGCCGACACCGGGCGGACGACCGTGGCCGAGTTGGTGCGCGGCGGGCTCGTCACCGTCGACATCGACGACGGTCTCGACAACGTCGCCCGGCTGATGGAGGAGAACTCGGTCCGCCGGATCGCCGTCATCGAGAGCGGTTCCCCGGTGGGCGTCATCGACGCCGGCGACCCGCGCCTCCAGGGCCGGTCGGGCCGTATCGACTCGCCCACCCCGGAGCACGCCCGCAAGTCCCGCGGCGACGGCTGATCCGCCGGCCGGGGCCACCCGTGCCGGTGATCGGCCGACGCCCGTAACCCGCTCGCCGCGCGTCCTTCTGCCCGCCCTCGTACTGTGGGCCGGACATCGCTGGGAGGACTGTCATGCGGCACACCGTCACGGTCGCGGGCCCCGCCGCGCCCGACGTGGTCTGGGAGCGGTACGCGCGGTACGAGGAGTGGACGCGGTGGGCGCCGCACCTGCGTGCCGTCCACACGGAGGGCGACGTCATCCGGCCCGGCGCCCGGGGGGAGGTCGAGGTCGCGGGGTCCCTGCGCGGGCGGTTCGAGATCATCGAGGTCGACGAAGCGAAGGCTGCCTGGGCCTGGAAGGTCGACTTCCTCGGCATCCGGCTACTGGTGGGCCACACCATGGAGCCGCTGGGTACGGGTACCCGGGTCGCCGTCCATCTGACGGCACCCGTACCGGTACCGCTTCTGTACGCGCCCGTGGCCGGCTGGGCCCTGCACCGGCTGACCCGCGTCTGACCCGGCCCGGTGCCGACCTCAGCGGTGGGTCACGACGCCGCGCCTTCCGCCGAGCGCTCAGCGGCCCCGCCGCACCTGCGCCGCCCGCCTGGCCTCCGCCAGCTTGCGGGCCTCACTCGTCTTGCGCGACGGCCGCCCGCCGGAGGTGTCCTTGCTGGAGCCCATGCCGCGGAACGGCGCGTTGGTGTTCTTGGGATGCGACGAGGGCCCGCCGTCCAGCGGGGTGCCGGAGGGCCTGCGGGCGCCGGTGATGCGGGTGAGCGCCGCTTCGCCGGAGCGCACCTTGGTGACCGCCGGCTCGATTCCGGCCTCCGACATCACCGCGCTCAGCTCGCGCCGCTGGCCCGACAGCACCAGTGTGACCACGCTGCCGGAGCCGCCGCCGCGCGCGGTGCGGCCCGCCCGGTGCAGGTAGTCCTTGGCGTCGGCGGGCGGGTCGACGTTCACGACGAGGTCGAGGTCGTCGATGTGCAGGCCGCGCGCGGCCACGTTGGTCGCCACCAGCGCGGTGACCTGTCCGTCCTTGAACTGCGCGAGGGTACGGGTGCGCTGCGGCTGCGACTTGCCGCTGTGCAGGGCCGCCGCGTGCACCCCGCTGGCCCGCAGGTGCCGGGTGAGCTGGTCGACGCCGTGCCTGGTGTCCAGGAACAGCAGGACCCGGCCGTCGCGCGCGGCGATCTCGGTGGTGACGGCGTACCGGTCCGGTCCGTGCACGACGAGGACATGGTGGTCCATCGTCGTGACCGCGCCCGCGGACGGGTCGACCGAGTGCGAGGCCGGGTCCTTGAGATGGTCGCGGACCAGGCCGTCCACGTCGCCGTCCAGGGTCGCGGAGAACAGCATGCGCTGACCGTCGGGCCGTACCTGCTCCAGCGCCTCGGTGACCTGCGGCAGGAAACCCATGTCGCACATCTGGTCGGCCTCGTCGAGGACCGTGATCCGGACCCGGCCCAGCCGGCACGCCTTGCGCTCGATCAGGTCGTGCAGCCGGCCGGGGGTGGCGACGACGACCTCGGCGCCGTCGCGCAGCGCGGCGATCTGGCGGCCGATCGACATGCCGCCGACCACCGCTGCCATCCGCAGTCCCAGCGCTCCGGCGTAGGGGGTGAGCGCCTCGCAGACCTGCTGGGCCAGCTCACGGGTGGGTACCAGGATCAGGGCCAGCGGCTGCTTGGATTCGGCCCGGCGGCCCGCCGTACGCGCGAGCAGCGGCAGGCCGAAGGCGAGGGTCTTGCCGGAGCCCGTGCGGGCACGTCCCAGGATGTCGCGCCCGGCGAGGGCGTCGGGAATGGTGGCGGCCTGGATCGGGAAGGGCTCGCGCACGTCGAGTTCGGCGAGCTTGCGCCGCACCGCGGGCGGCAGCTCCAGGTCGGCGAAGGAGGTGACGGGCTGCGACTCGGCGGGGTCCGGGTGGTTCATGACAAGCCTTCCGCAAGAGGGGACGTACCGAGGAAGGCCCGGTAGGACGAGGTACGGCGACCGGACGGGCGGGGTCACCGGCCGTCACTACCGTGCAAAAGTTTCACGCTAACACAGGGGACCTACCAGGGTCCGGTCGGCCTGGTACCCCGATCCGCCCGCGAAGGAGCGGATCAGGAGGTGCGCGGCATAGTGGTATGAACTGATGCGAAAGGCGCGCCCCCTGTACCGGTATCGGGGCGGTCGAGGGGAAGGCGACAGGTATGGGTGCCAAGGACCTGTGGGAGCACGGGCCCGGGCCGGCCGAGGACCGGAAGGCCAGGGCGTCCGGCGGCCTGCTCGACCTGCTGCACGCCTCCGCCGTGGTCATGGACGCCGTGGGCCGCATCGTCCTGTGGAGCCCCGAGGCCGAGCAGCTGTTCGGCTACGCCGCCTCCGAGGCCGTCGGCCGGCTGATCGAGGACCTGCTCGCCCTGCCCGAGGACGCGCAGCGCGTTCACGAAGTGCTCGAGCAGGCCCAGGTCGGCACGACCGTCGTGGGGGTCTTCCGTGCCCGGTGCAAGGACGGCTCGACCCGTTCGGTCGAATACCGCAAAGGCCGTCTGCACGACCCCGAGGGAAACGTGCTGGGGCTGGCGCTCGCCGCCGACGTCGACACCCTGCGCCGGCTGGAGGGCGACCTCGCCCTCTCCGAACTGCTGATCAACCAGTCGCCCGTCGGCCTCGCCGTCTTCGACACCGAGCTGCGCTGGCTGCGTATCAACGACGCACTGAGCACGGCCAACGGGGTGACCGAGGCGGAGGTGGTCGGTCGGCGGCTGGAGGACACGCTGCCGGATGTGGACACCGCGGCCATCGAGTCCGCGATGCGGCGGGTGCTGCGCACCGGCGAACCGATCCTCGACCACCGCACCATCGGCCGCGTCCCGGCCGACCCGGACCACGACCACGCCTGGTCGGAGTCGTACTACCGGATCGAGGACCGGCGCGGAGAGGTGCTGGGGGTCGCGGTGTCCGTCGTCGACGTCACCGCCCGCCACCTGGCCGCCGCCGAGATCGCGGCCGCGCACCGGCACCTGGCGGCCCTCTCCGAGGCCAGTGCCGACATCGGCAGCACGCTGGACCTGCGCCAGACGGCGCGCGAGCTGGCCGAAGCACTGGTGCCCCGGTTCGCGGACCTGGCCACGGTCGACCTGCTGGAGTCGGTCTCCACCGGACGGCGTACCGCGCCGGGTGACGAGGACCGGTTCGTCACCGTCGCGGTCGCCCCGGCCGATCCGGACGACGACATGGGTGGCGCCGCGCTGTGGGAGGACCTCGACACCGAGGAACCGGCCCCGATGACGCGCCGCAGTGTCCAGGAGGGGGCACCGGTGATGATCCCCCGCGTGGACGCCGCCGCGCTGCGCCGGATCTCGGGCGACGAAGGGGCCGTCGCGGCGCTCCGGAAGGCGGGCGTGCGCAGCTACCTCGTGGCGCCGCTGGTCGCTCGCGGCACCGTGCTCGGCGTGCTCAGCCTGTACCGCACGGGCAGCACCCGCCCCTTCGACAGCCGTGACCTGCAGATGGTGTGCGAGATCGTCGGGCGGGCCGCCGTCAGCGTGGACAACGCCCTGCTGTACGGCCGCGAGCGGGACACCGCGCTCACCCTCCAGCGCAGCCTGCTCCCGCAGACCCCGCCCGAGCAGCCGGAGGGGCTGGAGATCGCGGTCGGCTACCGTCCCGCGGGCAGCGGCACCGATGTGGGCGGCGACTGGTACGACGTACTGCCGCTCAACGACGGCAAGGTCGGTCTCGTGGTCGGTGACGTGATGGGCAGCGGTGTCCGGGCCGCCGCCATCATGGGCCAACTGCGCACCACCACCAGGGCCTTGGCCCGCCTCGACCTGCCGCCGGCCGAGCTGCTCGGCCACCTGGACGAGACTGCCGCCACGCTCAGCGAGTCCTTCGCGACCTGTGTCTACGCGGTCTGCGACCCCAGGCGCGGCACCTGCACCTTCTCCAGCGCCGGCCACCTCCCGCCGGTCCTCGTCCAGCCGGACGGCGAGGCCACCCTTCTCGCCGTTCCCACCGCCGCACCCCTGGGCGTCGGCGGGGTGCCCTTCGGCACGCTGGAGGTCAAGCTCCCCGAGGACTCCCTGCTCGCCCTGTACACCGACGGCCTGGTGGAGACCCGGTACGACGACATCGATGTCGGACTGCACACTCTCTGCCGCACGCTGAAGCGTGCCACCGGCTCCCTCCAGCAGACCTGCGACAGACTCCTCGACACGGTCGACCCCACGTCGGCCGACGATGTGGCACTGCTGCTGGCGCGGTTCGGCGGGGTGTAGGTCAGCGGCTCCGATCCTGCCCCGACGGGGTTGCCGTACACGGCTCTTCCTCCGACCGATCCGGGCCGTACGCAGTTCCGGCAGGGGTGTCGATGAAACCGGTGGTGAGCCGGCCGGCGGTGCTGTGCGCCGTGATCGCGATGTCGGCGCCACGGGCGCACGCGGCGTCGCGGCCGGCCTCAGGTCGCGGTGATCACGGCAAGGGTCCTGCCGCGGCGATCCGGTACCTACTGCGGCAGTTCTTCCGGTCTCCGCTGGGCGGCCTCGGTGAGACGGGCGGCCAGATTCCCGATCGCCTGCCGCAGCTCGTCGGGATGGTGGATGGTGAACGGCCACTCCAGGGAGGCGAGCAGGTGGGCCATGCCGTCCAGCCGTTCCGCCTGTGCGTGCATCAGGACGCCGGAGGGCCGGGCGGTGAGGGTCATCGCCGGGTGAGGTAGCCGGCGGGCGATCTCGTCGAGAGGGCCGTGGATCGTCACCTCGACCTGCCAGCGATAGGTCCCCTGAGCGAGGGTCGAGGTCAAGTGGGCCACGGGATCGAAGCCCTCGGGTGCGGTGAAGCCGTCGGCCCGGGGGGTGACGGAGGCGATGCGGTCGATGCGGAAGGTGCGCAGGCCGTCGCGGAGGTGGTCATGGCCGACGACGTACCAGCGGCCGGTGTGGAAGACCACGCCGTAGGGGTCGATGTCGCGTTCGGTGTGTTCCTGGCGCCAGGACCGGTGGCTGATACCGACGGTCGTGCGGGCGCGGGAGGCCTGGGCCAGGGCCAGCAGAACGCCGGTTCCGGGTGCCTGCCCGACCACGGGGTTGGCGGTGAAGAACAGGGTCTCCCGCATGGCGGCGAGCGGTTCACGCAGGGCGTGCGGGAGCACCCGCTCGATCTTGGCCAGGGCGCCGGCGCTGGCCGGCGCGGCCGTACCCATGCCCAGACGTTCCGCCGAGAGGAGGCCGAGAACGACGGCGAGGGCCTCGTCATTGGTGAGGACCAGAGGTGGCATGCGGTAGCCGCGGGCCAGCCGGTAGCCGCCGTGGCGGCCGCGTTCGGCCTCCACGGGGATCCCCAGGTCGCGAAGGTGGGCCGTGTAGCGGCGCACGGTGCGGACGTCGGTGTCCAGGCGGTCTGCCAGCTCCGCCCCGGTGAGCCGGACGTTGGACTGGAGGAGTTCCAGCAGGGTCAGTACACGGATGAGGGGATGCGACATGGATCACTCGGCATTTCAGGGCGGATTCTGTCCTGTATCGATCCTACGCTCGTCGCAGCACCTCACTTCAGGGAGATCACATGGCCACCTTCGTCCTCGTTCCCGGCGCCTGGCTCGGGGCATGGGCCTGGGAAGACACCGTCCGCGTCCTGCGGGAGCAGGGCCACACGGCGCTGCCGCTGACGCTGACGGGACTGGCCGAGCACGCGGACCAGGGCGGACTCGAGACGGATCTGGACGCGCACATCGCGGACATCACGGAGTTCGTCGTGCGGAACGATCTGCGCGACGTCACGCTGGTCGCGCACAGCTACGCGGCTGCCCCGGTGACGGGGGCAGCCGGACGACTCGGCGACCGGCTGGAACGCGTGGTCTACGTGGACAGCGCCCCGTTCGCCGCGGGCATGTGCATGCTCGACCTCATGCCGCCTCAGGCAGTGGAGCAGCAGCGCCGACAGGTCGCCGCGTCCGGCGACGGGTGGCGGCTGCCGATGCCGCCGCTCGAGGTCCTGGGCTTGTCCAGCAGTCTCGACGGGCTCGGTGAGGGCCAGCGGGACGCCCTGCGCTCGCGTGCCACCCCTCAGCCGTTCGGCACCTACACCCAGCGCCTCGCCGGCCCGGTCGAGCCCGGTCCCGGCGTGGACCGTGTCCTGATCGCCTGCCACGACTTCACAGGGCTGCTCGACGCCGGCGTACCGATGCTGGCCTACCTGAACCAGCCGCCGTGGCGGCGCTTCGACCTGCCCACCGGGCACTGGCCGATGCTGTCCGCACCCGCCGAGCTCGCCGACATCCTCGACAAGGCCGCCTCCTGACCGCGCCGGCCGCGGGACACAGCCCGACGCTCGACACCGAAAGCGTCCGCCGGCCGCGGGCCCACGCCCAGGCCCTGGCCGGCGGAGCACGGGAGGCATCTGCCGAGGCGGTCGTCCGACGTGTCTTCGCCATCCAGGCCCAGGACGCCACGGCCGCCGCCCTGGGCATCCGGGTACGTGGCCGGGACATCACCACCCGGGCAGTCCGCACGGCATACGAGAAGGAGCGGAGCATCGTCCGGGGCTGGTTCATGCGCGGCACCCTGCACACCATTCCCGGCGACGACGTCCGCTGGGTGTCGCGCTTGCTGTCCCCGCGGATCCTTGCCGCAACCAACCACCGCTACCGGCAGCTGGGCCTGGGCGATGATCTGCGCCGGCGCGCCGACCAACTCGTCCGGCGCGCTCTCGCCGCGCACGGCCCACTCACTCGTGCCGAGCTGACCGCGCACCTCACCACCCTCGGCATTGCGCCCGACGGGCAGGCGCCGTTCCACCTGATCCGCCACGCAGCACTCACCGGCGTCCTCTGCCACGGCCCACAGCGCAGCGGTGAGGCCACCTATGTACTGCTCGACGACTGGCTGCCCACCACGGGGCGCTTGCGGTGGGAGGGCGACGCTGCCCTCGCCGAGCTGGCCCGCCGATACCTGGCCGCGTACGCCCCCGCCACCTTGGAGGACTTCGCCGCCTGGTCCGGGCTGCCGGTCACCTGGGCCCGCACGACCTGGAGAACGCTGACGAAATCCGGCGCGATCACCGAGTGCGGCACGATGACCATGCTTGCCGGGCAGGCGAAAGAACTCCCGGCCTCGTCCGGCACCCCGGACGTTCGCATGCTGCCTGCCTACGACAACTATCTGACCGGGTACCGCACCCGCGAGGTGTCCGTCCCCGCTCTCCACCAGACCCGCGTCCGGCCTGGAGGCGGCCTTGTCCGGCCCACCGTCATCGCCGACGGCCTGGCCATCGCCACCTGGACCCGTGGCCCCGGCTCGCGCTCCGTCCAGGTGGCTGCGTTCGACCCCGTCCCGGCTGGGATCGAGCAGGGGATCGACATGGAGAAGGAGGCCATCGTCGGCTTTCTGCGGCCCACCGCACAGCCGGCCCGCATCCCGATCGGGCGGCCGCGCAGCCGACCAGGCCGTCGAGCGGTCTGATCTCGGTGACGTCCACCACCAGGATCCGTTTCCACAGGCCGCACCCTGTCCCGGGCCGTGGCGGAGACGCGCCCCGCTCCGCCCTTGCGCGTTGGGTAGCGTGGGATGCCGTGACAGGCGAAGCGAGAAAGGGATGACCCGTGCGGATCTCCGTCTCCTCCGACATGGACGAACCGGTGGCGCGTCTGCTCGTGGCCGAGCTGCGTGAGCGCGGTCACGAGGTGCGCGAGCACGGCGCGCTGCGGGCCGGGGCGGACCCGCAGTGGGCGGTGTGCTCGGAGGCGGCCGCGCGAGAGGTGGCCGAGGGCGCGGCCGAGCAGGCTGTCGTGTGCTGCTGGACCGGCACCGGCGCCTCGATCGCCGCGAACAAGGTGCCCGGGGTGCGCGCCGCGCTGTGCGCCGACGCCGCCACGGCGGAGGGTGCGCGCCGCTGGAACGACGCCAACGTCCTCGCGCTCAGCCTGCGCCTCACCTCGGAGCCGCTGCTGAGGGAGATCCTCGACGCCTGGTTCGCGACCGCGCCGAGCCACGACGAGGAGGACCGCCGCAACGTGGCCCACGTCGAGACACTCGACGCACGGCCACGCTGAGGCGGTCCCCGCGGAGGGACCGGCGACTCAGTGGGCGCCCAGACCGCCCCCGCCGAAGGAGCCGCTGGACCCCTCGCTCCAGCGCGGGCGGTCCTTCTTGTCACTGGGCCTGGTACGCATGTTGTGGAGTTCGTACGGGGTGAGCGCGCGCCCGCCCTTGGGGGTCACCGGGATCTCGTCGGGTTCCCGGTTCTCCTGTATCTCCCGAGTCGCGCCCTCCGGCGGAAGGTGCGGTTGTTCCTCGGCGCTGGGGCGGGGCGGTTCCCTGTCCTTGATCCGGCTGTTGATCCAGAAGCCGCCCCCGAGCAGCGCCAGCACGGCGATGGCCACGACGAAGAGCACCAGGCTGATGAGCCCGCTCGGTGCCGCCAGCTGTGTCGTTGCGGTGTTCATATCAGTGGAGTACCCCATACAAACCACGCGAACCGGACACTTTGCGTGGTTGTCCGTAGCACCCGGTGCCCCGTGGCACGTCGGCTCCACCAGGCCCTCGCCCACGCGTTTACGCCGGCGTGCCACGGCTACCCGCCCCCTGTGACACCTGCGTCCCACCCCTCACGAGACCAGCTCTACCAGTTCCTGGAGGACAGATTCGCCTGTGCCCAGGCCTGCTCCGACTGCGCGCGGGCCTGCGCGGTGCGTGCCAGCCTCGTCGGCTCCTACGGCACCGCCGGACAGGAGCGCGCCCGGCGCCTCGGGATCATGTGCGCCGAGGTGTGCGACACCACGTGCCGTGCGCTCTCCGAGGAGGGCAGCGCGGACGGCGCGGGCACCGAGGACGAGATCAGGCTCCAGCTCGAATGGTGCCGCTCGCTCTGCGTCGAGGCGGCCGAGGCGTTCGACGGCCAGCCCGGTGCCGAGAACGCCGCCAATGCCTGCCGCACCTGCGCCCGGGCGTGTACCGACTTCATGGCGGCCCTCGCCGCTTGACCCTGTCCGCGCGCGGCGCGCGCGGCGTAGCCTTCGGGCATGGGCGAGGCGCGCGCACGCGATCCGGGCCTGTTCACCCCGGCCTCGGTGACCTGGCAGCTCCACGGCGACCCGATGATGTGGATCGCCGGCATCCGCGCGCTCTACCTCCAGGCCCTGCATCCGCGCGCGGTGCGCGGTGTCCTGCAGAACTCCGACTTCCGTCGCGACACCTGGGGCAGGCTGCTGCGCACCGCGGACTTCGTCGGCGTCACCACCTACGGCACCACCGAGGACGCCGAGCGCGCCGGGAAGCGGGTGCGCAGGATCCACAGCCTGCTGACCGCGACCGACCCGGACACCGGTGAGTGCTACGGGATCGGTGAGCCGGAGCTGCTGCTCTGGGTGCACTGCGCCGAGATCGCGTCCTACCTCCACGTACTGCGCCGCTCCGGCTTCCCGCTCACCGGTGCGCAGGCCGACCGCTACCTCGCCGAGCAGCGGGTCGGCGCGCGTCTGGTCGGCCTCGATCCGGCCCGGGTCCCCGCCGACCGGGCCGCACTCGACCTCTACTTCCAGCAGGTCCGTCCCGGGCTGGCCGCCGGACCCGAGGCCCGCGAGGTCGACGACTTCCTGCGCCGCCCTCCGGTTGATCCCCTCCTCGTCCCGGCCCGAGCCCTCCTGTGGCGCCACGTCGCGGGCCTCGCCTACGCCTGTCTCCCCACCTGGGCCCACGCCCTCTACGGCCGTCCCGCACCCCCGCCCGCCAAGGTGACCCGCCACCTGCGCACCACAGGCACCCTCCTGCGCGCGATCCCCGGCTCCCTGCGCCGCCGGACCCCGCCCCGGCACCTGCTGCACGCGGTCGCCCACCTGGGCCCGTCGGCCCGCCCCGACCCGGCACGTGTGCCGCGTATCCGGCCGTGATCAAGAGGCAGCTCCGGTGAGGTCCTTGATCCACATCATCGCGGCGCGAAGGTGGCGGCCGGTCCGCGGAAATCGCTGGTACGCCTTCGCCGCGCAGTGATAGAAAACCCCGGGTGACCATGACAATGGACTTCCCTGAGCTGCTGCGCCTGATCGACGAGCGGTCGGCCGCCTTCCGGGCCGCGATCGCCTCCGCGCCCAGCCTCGATGTGCAGGTTCCGACCTGCCCCGAGTGGACGCTGCTCGACCTGGTGCACCACCTGGGCGGGGGGCGGCGCGCCTGGGCCGCCACGGTCGCGGCCGGGCCGGACGCCTCGGGCAAGCTGGCGGGAGAGGGCCTGGCCGCACCCCAGGAGCGCGAGGCCCTGCTCGCCTGGCTGGCCGAGTCGACGCAGCAGATGCTGGACGCGTTGCGAGACGCGGGACCGGAGCGCGGCTGCTGGACGTGGTGGGGCTCGTCGCAGTCGCCGCCGACCTGCGGCGCCGTCGCCCGGCACCAGCTCCAGGAGATCGCGATGCACACCTACGACGCCCAGCTCGCCGTGGGCGCCCCGGAGCCGCTGCCTCAGGAGGTGGCGCTCGACGGTGTCGAGGACTTCCTGTTCACCTGCTGCACCACGACGGTCGCCTGGCCGCACAAGCCGGCCGTTGTCGACTATCACGTCACCGGGGGCGGCTCCTGGCGCCAATCGCTCTCCGCCGACGGTTCGCGGGCTTTCCGTCTGCCCGGATCCGGCCCCGCCGCCGGCGAGGACTCGGAGTCGGTCGACGTCTCCGTCCGGGGTGCGGCGAACGACCTGGTCCTGGCCTTCTACGGTCGCATCCCGCTGGATTCCCTGAAGCTCGAAGGCGATCGGCACCTCTTCGACCTGCTGGAGGAGTGGGACATGGAGTAGGGCTGCCTGGAGCAGGACCGCGCACGCAGAGTGCGTATCCGGTTGTGATCATTCTGGGACGTCGCTCTCGCGGCGCGGTCTGATCCGGTGGACCGTGTTCCGTGACGCGAGGCGACTGTGCGATGCGGAGTGGCAGTTGATCGAGCGTGATCCGGCACTTCGAGAGCGGCGGCCGGTCGAGGGCATCGGCTGCGAGGTCACGGTCGGCGCCGACGGCGGCGCCGCGGGAGCGAACTGCACCGACTGAGGTCCATCGTCCGGATCATGCCGGACCCCGCGAGCCCCGGCGTGATCCGCACGTCGTGCCGTGGCCCCCTACCCGGTGAAGATCAGCCGTGCTACCAAGAACCCATGCCTGCACACGAGGGAACCCGGACCTACGACGCCGTCATCGTCGGCGGGGGACACAACGGCCTGGTCGCGGCCGCCTACCTGGCCCGCGCCGGGCGCTCGGTCCTGCTGCTGGAGAGGCTCGGGCACACCGGAGGCGCGGCGGTGTCCAGCCGGCCGTTCGCCGGGGTGGACGCGCGGCTGTCGCGGTACTCCTACCTTGTCAGCCTGCTGCCGGACAAGATCGTCCGGGATCTCGGGCTGGGGTTCCGGGTGCGGGGGCGGACCATCTCCTCCTACACCCCCGTCGAGCGCGGCGGCCGTGCCACCGGGCTGCTCGTCGGGGGCGGCGAGGAGCGCACCCGGCGTTCCTTCGCCGAACTGACCGGCGATGAGAGCGAGTTCATCGCCTGGCAGCGGTTCTACGGCATGACCGGCGAGGTCGCCCGACGGGTCTTCCCGACCCTCACCGAACCGCTGCCCACCCGCGCCGAACTGCGCGCCCGTGTCGGCGACGACAACGCGTGGCGGGCCTTGTTCGAGGAGCCGATCGGGGTCACCGTCGAGGAGAACTTCCGCGACGACCTGGTCCGGGGTGTCGTCCTCACCGACGCGCTGATCGGCACCTTCGCCGACGCCCACGACCCCTCGCTCGCCCAGAACCGCTGCTTCCTCTACCACGTCATCGGCGGCGGCACCGGCGCCTGGGACGTTCCCGTCGGCGGCATGGGCGCCCTCACCGACACCCTCGCGGACGCGGCCCGCGCGGCCGGAGCCGAGATCCTCACCGGGCACGAGGCCGTCCGTGTCGACACCGACGGCCGTACCGCCGAGGTCACCTACCGCACCGCCGACGGCGAGGGCGTCGCCGCCGCCCGGCACGTCCTGGTCAACGCCTCCCCGCGCGAACTCGCCGCCCTCACCGGCGACCCGGCGCCCGAGCCCGCCGAGGGCGCCCAGCTCAAGGTGAACATGCTGCTCGAGCGGCTGCCCCGGCTCAAGGACAGCTCCGTCGACCCGCGCGAGGCGTTCGCCGGGACCTTCCACATCGCCGAGGGCTACCGGCAGCTCGCCACCGCTCACGCCCAGGCCGCCGCCGGTGACCTCCCGCAAGCGCCGCCCTCGGAGATCTACTGCCACTCCCTGACCGACCCCACCATCCTCGGCCCCGGCCTCGCCGAGCGCGGCTACCAGACCCTCACCCTCTTCGGCCTGCACACCCCCGCCCGCCTCTTCGCCCACGACAACGACGCCGTACGCGAGGAACTGCTGAAGGCCACCCTCGACCAGCTCGACGCCCACCTGGCCGAACCCCTCGCGGACTGCCTTGCCCTCGACGCCGACGGCCGCCCCTGCATCGAGGCGAGGACCCCGCTCGACCTGGACCGCGACCTCGGCCTGCCCGGCGGCAACATCTTCCACCGCCCCCTCACCTGGCCCTACGCCGAGAACGGCACCGGCCGCTGGGGCGTGGAGACCCGGCACGCCAACGTTCTGCTGTGCGGCGCCGGCGCGGTGCGCGGCGGCGGGGTCAGCGGGGTGCCCGGACACAACGCGGCGATGGCCGTGCTGGGGGAGTGACACCGGCCGCCGAGGATCTTGACCTCGCCGGGCGGCCGGCCCGAGGATCGGCTCTCATGACACAGGGACACGGCAGCACCGTCGACGGAGTGCTGCGCCGCAGCGCCCGCCGCACCCCGGCACGCCCGGCGCTGAAGTACGGCGACCGCTCCTGGACCTATGCGGAACTCGACGACGCCGTCTCCCGCGCCGCCGCCCTGCTGCTGTCCCGGGGCCTGGACAGGGGCGACCGGGTCGCCGCCTACGGCCACAACTCCGACGCCTATCTCATCGCCTTCCTCGGCTGTGCCCGCGCGGGTCTCGTGCACGTGCCGGTCAACCAGAACCTCACCGGCGCCGACCTCGCGTACCTGCTCGACCAGTCCGGCAGCGCCCTCACCCTCACCGACCCAGCTCTCGCCGGCCGGCTCCCGGCCGGCACCCGCACCCTCCCGCTGCGCGACGCCGACGGCTCACTGCTCGCCGGGCTGGCCGCCACCGAGCCGTACGACGGGCCCGAGCCGCGCACCGAGGACCTCGTCCAGCTGCTCTACACCTCCGGCACCACCGCGCTGCCCAAGGGCGCGATGATGACCCACCGGGCGCTCGTCCACGAATACCTCAGCGCCATCACCGCACTCGACCTGAGCGCCGGTGACCTGCCCGTGCACGCGCTGCCGCTCTACCACTCGGCGCAGATGCACGTCTTCCTGGTGCCCTTTCTCGCGGTCGGCGCGACCAGCACGATCCTCGACACCCCCGACGGCGACCGCATCCTCGACCTGGTCGAAGCGGGCCGCTGCGACAGCCTGTTCGCACCGCCCACCGTGTGGATCGCGCTCGCGGCCCGCCCCGACTTCGCCGACCGCGACCTCGGCGGCCTGCGCAAGGCGTACTACGGCGCCTCGGTCATGCCGGTGCCCGTGCTGGAGAAGCTGCGCGAACGGCTGCCGGGACTCGCCTTCTACAACTGCTTCGGGCAGAGCGAGATCGGCCCGCTCGCCACCGTGCTCGCACCCCACGAGCACAAGGGCCGCCTGGACTCCTGCGGCCGCACCGTGCTGTTCGTGGACGCCCGTGTGGTCGACGAGGAGGGCGCGGAGGTGCCCGACGGAACCCCCGGCGAGATCGTCTACCGCTCGCCCCAGCTCTGCGAGGGCTACTGGGACAAGCCCGAGGAGACCGCCGAAGCCTTCCGTGACGGCTGGTTCCACTCCGGCGACCTCGCGGTACGCGACGCCGACGGCTACTTCACGATCGTGGACCGGGTGAAGGACGTCATCAACTCCGGCGGCGTACTGGTCGCCTCCCGCCAGGTCGAGGACGCCCTCTACACCCATGAGGCGGTCGCCGAGGCAGCCGTGATCGGCCTGCCCGACGAGCGCTGGATCGAGGCCGTCACCGCCGTCGTCGTGACCCGCGGCGAGGTCACCGAGGACGCGCTGATCGCCCATGTCCGCGAGCGACTCCCCGCCTTCAAGGCCCCCAAGCGCGTGCACTTCCTGCCCGCCCTCCCGCGCAACGCCAGCGGCAAGATCCTGAAGAGGGAGCTGCGCGAGCGGCTGGGCTGAGGGCTGTCCCGTGATCCCCGGCGGGTGCGCGACGACAGCTACGGTGCCTCGCGGCAATGTCGGGTCGTCCGCGTACGCCCAGTATGCGGACGGCCCTCCGTCCTGCGCTGCACCGCATCCGACGCCGCGCCCTGATCCGCCGGTATCACGGGACAGCGCTCAGCGCGGGCGGAGATCCACGATGCGGCGGATCTTGCCGACCGAGCGCTCCAGCGACTCCGGTTCCACGATCTCCACGGACACCGACACCCCGATGCCGTCCTTGGCCGCCGCCGCGATCGACCGCGCCGCCGCCTCCCGCACGTCCGGCGTGGCACCCGGACGCGCCTCCGCCCGTACGGTGAGCGCGTCCATGCGGCCCTCCCGGGTCAGCCGGAGCTGGAAGTGCGGCGCCACACCAGGGGTGCGCAGCACGATCTCCTCGATCTGGGTCGGGAACACGTTGACCCCGCGCAGGATCACCATGTCGTCGCTGCGACCGGTGACCTTCTCCATCCGCCGGAACACCCGCGCCGTGCCCGGCAGCAGCCGGGTCAGGTCCCGCGTCCGGTAGCGGACGACGGGCATGGCCTCCTTGGTGAGCGAGGTGAACACCAACTCGCCCCGCTCGCCCTCCGGCAGCACCTCACCGGTGACCGGGTCCACCACCTCCGGATAGAAATGGTCCTCCCACACGTGCAGACCGTCCTTGGTCTCCACGCACTCCTGCGCCACGCCCGGACCCATCACCTCCGACAGCCCGTAGATGTCCACGGCGTCGATGGCGAACCGCTCCTCGATCTCCCGCCGCATGCTCTCCGTCCACGGCTCCGCCCCGAACACCCCCACGCGCAGCGAGGTGGAGCGCGGGTCCACGCCCTGCCGCTCGAACTCGTCCAGCAGCGTCAGCATGTAGGAGGGGGTGACCATGATGACACCGGGCCCGAGATCCTGGATCAGCCGCACCTGCCGGGACGTCATGCCCCCGGACGCCGGCACCACCGTGCACCCCAGTCGCTCGGCGCCGTAATGCGCGCCCAGTCCTCCGGTGAACAGTCCATAGCCGTAGGCCACATGGACGACGTCACCTGGACGTCCGCCCGCCGCCCTGATCGAGCGGGCCACCATGTCCGCCCACACAGAGAGGTCGTTGTCGGTGTAGCCCACCACCGTGGGCAGTCCCGTCGTCCCGCTGGACGCGTGCAGCCGCCGCACCCGCTCACGGGGCACCGCGAACATCCCGTAGGGGTAGTTCGCCCGCAGGTCCGACTTGGTGGTGAAGGGGAAGTGCGCGAGGTCCGCCAGCGAGCGGCAGTCCTCGGGGCGGACCCCCGCCTTGTCGAAGGACTCCCGGTAGAAGGGCACATGGGCGTAGGCGTGCCGCAGCGAGGCCCGCAGCCGCTCCAGCTGGAGCGCCCGCAGTTCCTCGGACCCGAGCCGCTCACCCGCGTCCAGCAGGTCCGTCTCATCCGCCATCGGGGCATCCCTTCGCACGCGACACGCATCACGACACGCAATACGGACGACCGATCATTCGGTCGATCTTGCCGAGGCCAGTAATTCAGGCCGTCGGGCCCCGGGCAAGAGGCGAGCCGGGATTTTTCCGCGCGGCGCCCGGCGCCCGTGTACACCCACCCGCCGCAACCTCCTCCTCACGTGGCCTGTGCGGCGTCCTGGCCGATCACTAGGCTGAGCCGCGGACGACGTAGTAGCAGGAGCGCGGACGTGGCCGAGAGCACCATCCAGCAGCAGTCGCTCACGGGCTGGAACAAGCCGGACCTGGATCTCAGCGGGGCCGAATGGCAGCCGGGCAGCCGGGGCCTGGGCGATGTCCAGATCGCCTTCGTCGAGGGCTTCGTCGCGATGCGCAACAGCCGCCGGCCCGAGAGCCCTTCCCTGATCTTCACGCCCGCCGAGTGGGGCGCCTTCGTCTCTGGGGCCCGTGAGGGCGAGTTCGACCTCACCTGAGGCGTACCGGGGGATCCGCACCGGAGCCGACCGGGGGTGTTCCGGGCGCTGTCGCCCAACACGCGCCCCGCGTCACCCGCTCGGGAGCGCCGGCTGAGCGAGGCTGACCCCGACAACAGGCCCGCCCCGGCACGGGGAAGGCCGCCCCCCCCGGGAGGTGAGGAACGATGAGCGCTGTGCCGGTCATCGCCGCGGTCGACGGTTCCGAGGACAGCCTGCGCGCCCTCGACTGGGCCCTGGAGGCCGCCCGCCGCCGCGTCGCGCCGCTGCGCGTGGTGCACGTGCGCCAGTACGCGGCCTGGGGCCAGGCCGACATCCTCGTCGCCGGCGCCCCCGACGACAGCGGCGACCCGGTGCTGGACGAGATCCGCGACCGGCTCGCCGGCCTGCCCGGCCTGCCCACCGTGGAGTACGTGGCCGTCGAGGGCGTGCCCGGCGCGGTCCTGTCCGAACTCGGCGCCGACGCCCAGCTGCTGGTCCTCGGCTCACGCGGCAGGGGCGGCTTCGCCGGCCTGCTGCTCGGCTCCAACTCCGTCGCCGCCGCCCGGGACACCCCGTGCCCGGTGGTCGTCGTCCCCCGTCCCGGCCGCGAGGTGCACGCCGGGCCCCCGGCCGAACCCGGGCGCCGGGTCGTCGTAGGACTCCACGTCGACAGCCCCGACGACGGCGTCCTCGGCTTCGCCTTCGCCGAGGCGTCGCTGCTCGGCGCCCGCCTCCAGGTGATCGCCGCCTATCCGTGGCCCGTGCAGACCTGGTCCGCCCCCGGTCAGCTCGTGCCCCCGCCCGTCGACCAGGTCGCCGTGGAGAGCGAGACCCGCGTCCTCGCCGAAGGGTTCCTCGACCCGCTGCGCGCCCAGTACCCCGGAGTCGACGCGGCGGCCGAGGCTCTGCCGGGCGACGCCGCCGGACATCTGGTCGCCCTCTCGGCGGGCGCCGATCTGGTCGTCGTCGGCCGCCACCGGCGCCGGCTGCTCGCGCCCGCACGCATGCTCGGCTCGGTCACCCAGGCCGTCCTGCTGCACGCGGCGAGCCCCGTCGCCGTCGTCCCCTCCGGCCCGGTGGAGGAATGACCCGGCACCGCGCCGTGGCGGGGGGCTCCCGCACGCCGTCGGGGCCCCGCGGACACGTACCATTGGCGGCATGTCGTTCCTCCGCCGCCGCAGCGCCACTCCCGCCGGACCAGACTTCGACGTGCTGGCCATGGACCCCGGCGACTGGCCCGGCAACCTCGGCGCGGGCCTGCTGCCCGCCCCCGACGGAAGCTGCCAGGGCGTCTTCCTGCGCTACGACCTGTTCGGCGGCCGTGGCCCCGCCATGATCATCGGCAACCTCCCCGACGGCTCCCCGGCCCGGGAGACCGCCGAGGGCGAGATCCCCTTCGAGGTCGCGCAGCTCCTGCTGGCGCTGGACAACGAGGAGGAGGTCACCGTCGTCGGCTCCGAGGACACCCCGGTCCTCCAGGGCGACAACCTGCTGATCGTCCGCCGCCTCAAGCTCTCCGAGGGGCGGATCTCCTGCGTGCAGTTCGACCGCAGCGACGGCGTCCTGGTGACCATCGCCGCCTGGGACCGGCCCATCACCGACGACCTGTACGCCCTGCTGAAGCCGCTCCCGGCGGAGCTGTTCCAGCAGGGCTGAGGTCGCTGGGGGCGTCCGCCCGGCAGCGCCGCCTGCCCGGAGCACGCGTGCGGTGTCCGCTGCGTGCGCGCCCCGGGGTCGTTCGTCTGGATCATGCCGGGCTCGCGGGGGCTGGTGCCCGACCCGGCCCGACCCCGACGAAGGACCCTAGTGGCGGGCGGCCGACAGGTCCACGTCCGCCGCTCGCACGAACCCGACCCGGTGGCCGTACTGGATCTCGTAGTACAGGTCCTTACCGGTGACCACCCGGTGCGAGTCCTCGGTGAAGGTGACGGCGTAGTAGTACTCGCCCGGCATCCGGTCACCGACGACGTACTTCTGCCCGGCCGGGATCGTGTACGGCAGCGGCACCACGGACTGCGCCGGGACGCCCGCCGGGTACGCCTCCTTCTCCGGGTAGGCACGGCCGTACACCGGGACGCTCGCCAGCCCCGCCTTCGGGGTGACCGTGGTCCCGGACGCGGGGACCGCGGTGGGCTCGTGGCGGGGGTTGCGGAACCACGCCTTCTGCCCCAGGTACCAGATGGCCGTCCAGTCGCCCCAGCGGTCCGCGACCGCGTACTGCTGGCCGGTGGAGACCCGCGAGGACAGGTCGTTGACCCCGTCGGTCGGCACGGTGCCCAGGCCGATGTCCTTGATCAGCGGTGCGTCGACGTCGTGGTCGGAGTACAGCCGCACCTCACCGGAACCGTGCGCCGGGCAGGGCTCGCCCTTCGTCGTGCAGCCCGTGTACACCGGCTGGTTGGCCGCGTAGTCCGGCAGGACGGTAACCAACCCGGAGCGGCTGGTGCCGGTGCGCTCGAAGGGGTGGCCGAGCAAATGGAAGTAGTGCCGCCAGTCCCAGTACGGGCCCGGATCCGTGTGCATGCCCGGGATCGTGGAGGTGGTCGGACCGGGCACGTTCTCGTGGCCCAGGATGTGCTGCCGGTCCAGCGGCACACCGTAGGCACGCGACAGGTACCTCACCAGCCGGGCCGAGGAGCGGTACATCGCCTCCGTGTACCAGGCGTCCGGATCGGTGAGGAAACCCTCGTGCTCGATGCCCACCGAGCGGGCGTTCACATCCCAGTTCCCGGCGTGCCAGGCGACGTCCTTCGCCTTCACATGCTGGGCGATCAGACCATCGGTCGAGCGAATCGTGTAGTTCCAGGACACATAGGTGGGGTCCTGGATCAGGTTCATCACCCCGTCCCACCGGCCCTCGGTGTCGTGGATGACGATGTACTTCACGCGCTGGGCGGCCGGGCGGACACCGAGGTCGTGGTTGCCGTAGTCACCGTCCCCGAACTCCTCGTACGGCGCCGGAACCGACACACAGGACACCGAGCGCGGGCACTCGACGTCACCGGCGGGCGCGTTACGCAGCCCGGTCCGCTCCAACTGCTCGGTCTCGGGACGCAGTCGTGGGCTCGCCTTCAGCTCGACCCGCTGGCCGGCGTCCGTGGTGCGCCGCTCGCCGGTGCGCAGCACGTCGTACACGTCGTTCGCGTACGCGGCTGCCGTCGCCCTGTCGTCGGCGGCGGAGAAGCGGGCCACCGCGCCGTACCAGGCGGCCGGGTCGGCGGTGAGCGGCTCGCCCAGCTCGCGCTGCGCCGCCGCCAGCAGTGCGGCACCGCCGGCGATGTTGGCCGCCGGGTCGCTGCGCAGCTCGGCCGCCGGGCGACCGGTCAGTTCCGCAGCGCGGCGCAGTGTCGTCAGCCGGGCGGGCAGCTTCGAGGGGGCGGCCGCACCGGCCTCGGGGTGCAGCGCGGGCCGGGCGTCGTCACCCCGGGCGTCCTCCGTGCCCTCCGCGTGGTGCTCGGTCGCGGCCAGCGCGGTACGCGCGTCGGTCAGGTGCATGGGGCCGTAGCCGCCGCTGACGCTGGGCGCCCCGGCGTGCGCGTCCCAACGGGACTGGAGGTAGGAGACGGCGAGCAGGACGCTCTGCGGGACGCGGTACTCGGCGGCCGCGCTGACGAAGGCGCGCTGGAGCCGGTCGGCCGGGGGAGCGGTGGGCACGGCCGGGGCCGCGCCGAGCAGTGGCAGCAGCAGGGCGGCCGTGGCGAGCGTTCCGGCGGTCCGCTTCAGGTGTCCGGCACCGGATGCGGACGACGGGTCGGGGGCGAATCCTCGCAATGCGGCCTCCTGTGACGGGCGGGGCGTGGCGGCACTGGCGGCGCCGAGCTGGGTCAGTGGTACCGGCTTGCCGACGATCCGTCAATGATGCCCTCGGGAAGCTGATTTCCCACGTCACACAGGGTTTCGGGCGAGTTTCGCGCTGATGGGGCGCGGGCCTGCGGGGCGTCAGTGGCGTATACCAGTGACCCCCGCCCCGTAGGCCCGGTACGGGAACCGCGATGCGCCGCCGCTCGGGCGCACCGCGGTGCTCGAGTCCCGCCTCAGCGGGTGCCGACCGCCGCGCGCACGGCCCGGCGGGCCATGTGGCAGTCGTCGTGCAGCCTCCTCAGGAGCAGGCGCTGCTCCTCACCGGAGGGGCCCGCACCCGCGGCGGCCGCGGCCGGGGGAGTGCCGTGCATCGAGCGCTGTACGGCCGTCTCGTAGGCGCGGATCTCGCGGGTGAGCACCAGCATCAGGTTGACCAGGAAGGCGTCGCGCGAGGCCGGACCGCCCGACTGGGCGAGCTGGCTGATCTGACGGCGCGCGTCCGGGGCGTCCCCGAGGACCAGCCAGAGCGTGGCCAGGTCGTAGCCCGGCAGGTACCAGCCGGCGTGTTCCCAGTCGACCAGCACCGGGCCGGCCGGGGACATCAGGATGTTGGACAGGAGCGCGTCCCCGTGGCAGAACTGGCCCATGCCCTGGCGGCCCGCCGTGTGCGCGATGCCGTGCAGCAGCTTCTGGAGGTCGCCCAGGTCGCGATCGGTGAGCAGGCCCAGCTCGTGGTAACGGGAGAGGCGGTCCGCGTAGTCCAGCGGCGCGCCGAAGGTGCCCGCGGGGGGCCGCCAGCCGTTCAGCCGGCAGATCGCGCCGAGCGCGGCCCGGATGTCCGCGCGCGGGGGCGCCTCCAGCGGGTGGCGGCGGTGCGAGGCCACCCGGCCGGGCATCCGCTCGATCACCAGCGTGCAGTTGTCCGGGTCGGCCGCGATCAGCCGCGGAACGCGCACCGGCGGACGGTGCCGGACGAAGGAACGATACGCAGCTATTTCGTGCCGGACCCGCTCCGCCGCCGCGGGAGTGTGGTCCAGGAGGCACTTGGCCACCGCCGTGCTGCGGCCGGTCGTCCCCACGAAGGTGACGGACCGTGGGCTGCGGCGGAGCACCTGCACGGGGGCGAACTCCGGGCAGATCCGCTGCACCGAGGCGATGGCGGTGCGGAGCTGGGCACCCTGCGGGCCGGACAGGTCCAGCCTGCCGCTGAGCGGCTGGGAGCCGGGCTGCCCGGGAATGCGTGGTGCCCGGCCCACGCCCAGGAGGGGTGCTCCGGGTCGCGCCGCCGGGTCCAGATACGGTCCGCCGCCCACGGGGCGGGATCGTGGTGGCCGGGGCGGGGCGGACACGGAGGACGATGCTGCGTACATGGGAGATACAGATCCCTTCGTGTGCCTGCGGTGCCTGCCTGTGCGTCGCTCGGGACGAACTGCGCGCCCACCCCGGCCCGGTCCTCCCAGGCACACCCTGGGGAGTGCCCCTGGGAGGACCGGGCTGGGGTGGGCGCATTCCTACCTGACACCCGGTGTCCACTGGCACACCATCTGGCGCACCCTGGCGAACCCTGGCGAATAGTCGCCCGGCAACTTGCACGGGGCTACTGTCAACTCAGCCGAGAACCTGGGGGCTTGACGTGAGCGGACAACCCAACACCCGCCTTGCGGACCTGTTCGGCATGGCCGGCTGGTCCAAGGGCGAACTCGCGCGGCTGGTCAACCGGCAGGCGGCGGCCATGGGCCACCCCCAACTGTCGACGGACACCTCGCGGGTACGGCGCTGGATCGACATGGGAGAGATCCCGCGCGATCCGGTGCCGAGGGTGCTGGCGGCTCTGTTCACCGAGCGTCTCGGCCGTGTCGTGACCATGGAGGACCTCGGTCTGGTGCGGCACGGGCGCGCGGGGAAACGGCAGGGCGACGGGAAGAGCGAAGATCCCGGCGGCATGCTGTGGGCGCCCGGACGAACCGCCGCGGTCCTCACCGAATTCACGGGAATGGACCTCATGCTCAACCGACGCGGCTTGGTGGGCGCGGGTGCCGCGCTCGCCGCGGGAGCCACGCTCAGCAGCGCCATGCATGACTGGTTGCACAGCGACCCCACGCTCCGGGCCGACGCCCCCGTCCTCGACGACCCGCTGCACGCGGAACCCGCCGGATTCGACCGCTACGAGGCCGCGCCCGTCGGGGCCCAGGAGGTCGAGGAACTGGAGGGCTCGGTCGAGGTGTTCCGGGCCTGGGACGCCGCCCGTGGCGGCGGCCTCCAGCGCAAGGCGGTCGTGGGCCAGCTCAACGAGGTGGGCGGCATGCTCGCCTACCACCACCCACCCCAGCTCCAGCGGCGCCTGTGGGGCGTCGCCGCCAACCTCGCGGTCCTGGCGGGCTGGATGTCCCACGACGTGGGTCTGGAGCCCACGGCGCAGAAGTACTTCGTCATCGCGACGCACGCCGCGCACGAAGGCGGCGACCGCCCCCGCGCCGGCGAGGCGCTGTCGCGGGCGGCCCGCCAGATGGTGCACCTGGGCCGTCCGGACGACGCCATGGACCTGATCAAGCTGGCCCAGTCCGGCTCGGGGGAGGAGCTCCAGCCCCGGACCAAGGCCATGTTCCACACCATCGAGGCGTGGGCGCAGGCGGCGATGGGCAAGGGCCAGGCGATGCGCCGCACCCTCGGCCAGGCCGAGGACCTGTTCGTATCCGACCGCGAGGACAGCCGGCAGCCGGACTGGATGCAGACCTTCAAGGACGAGGATCTGTACGGTATGCAGGCCCTCGCCTACCGCACGCTCGCCGAGCACGACCCGAGCGCGGCCGTGCACGCGCAGCACTACGCCCGGAAGGCGCTGGCGCTCAGGGTCGACGGGCGGGAGCGGTCGAAGATCTTCGACCATCTCTCCATGGCGTCGGCCTGCTTCATCGCGGACGACCCCGAACAGGCGGACCGGTACGCCCGGTTGGCGCTGATGGCGATGGGAGCCAACTCCTCCCGCCGCACCTGGGACCGGCTGCGCGAGATGTACCGGCTCACCGCCGAGTACGCGAGCTACCCGAAGGTCGGTGAACTGCGCGAGGAGATCAGGCAGGCCCTGCCCAAGCCCCGGAGCCGCAACGGAGGCGCGGCACCGGCCTGACGGAGGGTCCGTCCTACCCGGAGAACCGGACGACGAGCACGCAGGCGTCGCCGTCCTGACCCGCTCCCAGCTCCCCGGCCAGCAACCGCACGCATTCCCGCGCGGTACGGGCCGTGCTCAGCCGTGGGCCGAGACCGAGCAGGTGTACCACCTCCGGCTCGCTCAGCCGCCCGGTGTGCAGCAGGAGCAAGTCGGCCGGTCGCACGCTGAGTTCGGCCTGTCCGTACGGGGAGTCCGCGCCCGGGGGAGGGTCGTCCGGCGGGGTGAGCCGACGGCCCGCCCCGTCGCGGAACAGCAGGAGGGCGGGCCGGCCGGACCGGGCCCACGTGAAGGTACGGTTCTGCGGCTCGTAACGGCAGCAGACCGCATCCTGCAAAGGCGTGGTGGTGTCCAACCGGTCCAGCACGGACGGCAGTCGAGCGGGACGGGTCCCGGCCGGAGCCAGACCGTGTACGGCGCCGAGCAGGGTGGCGGGATCCCGGCCGGTGAGGTCACCGATGCTCAGCAGTGCCGCTCCGCCCGGTAGTTCGAGCACGCCGCACCAGTCTGTCGCCGTTATGACGGACGGTGCGCCGGGGACGTGGTGCGCCGCGAGATCGAGGGTCGGCGGCCCCGGGAGGTGACGCCGACGGACAGGAGGCGGGTTTGGGACCGCGTCCACCCGCCGTCCGTCCGTGCGGAGCTCGCTCACGTCCCGGATCACGGCCCACATGGAGACGGTGCCGCCGTCCGCGCCCAGCACGGGTTCGCCCCTCATGTGCACGGTCCGGAACGAGTCGTCGGGCCGTCGCACGCGGAACTCGCCGTCGGTCGGACGCGCGTCCACCAGGCAGCCCGTCACCATGGCGGTGAGGCGCGGCCGGTCCTCCTCGTGGACCAGCGCCGGGAGTTCGTCCAGGGTGGGCGCGGGCGCGGACGGGTCCAGGCCGAGTATGCGGTACAGCTCCTCCGAACAGTCGGCCTCGTCGGTGAGCAGGCCCCACTTCGCCCGGCCGACCCGGCCGGGCGGCGCGCCCTCGGGATGCCCGGCGGGCGGGCGGTCCGCGAAGACTGGCGGCGGCATGACGCACTCCGAGGGGACGGTAGGGCCGGAGGGACCGCTACGACTGTGGCACAGCCCTCGATGCCCTGTGGGGGATTTGGCAACACCCGGCCGGGGCGTGCTTCGGGCATATGCCGGGGTCTTCCGGGGCGGCTGCCTGCGGCCCCTGTCGAGTCGCACTCCGCGTAAGGGACTCGACCCGTGCGCCGGGGCCCCGGTGCGACACCCGGACCTGCGTACGCCGCACGCCTGTTCCCCCTGCGCGTCAGCCGAGGCCGATCGCCTTGTCGGCCTTCGCGCGCGTCGGCTGCCACCACGTCGTCACCGGCTCCCAGACGCGGATCTCCCGCCCGGTGCCGAGCCGCGCGGCCGAGAAGTCACGGCCGTACCGGGAAGCCGAGGCCGACACCCCGAGCGAGGGGGAGCGGCGTGCCTCCGGGTCCGAGGGATCACCGATGGTGCGCACCGCCCCGTAGGCCGTCCTGCCGGCCTCCAGCCGGTAGGTGCCGCGGCCCCCCTCCGGCGTCGGCAGCGCGGCGCCGTCCAGCTCACCGAAGGTGATCGTCGGAACCCGGTCCACGAGGCACGCGCGGGAGCCGGAGTTGGTCACCGCGAAGCGGACGACTGTGGTCCTGCCCTTCACCGCCTCGGCGTGGATGTCGAGCGCCTTCGCGGCACACCGGGCGGGCGCGGCCTGGTGCCGCGGGGCCGCCTGGCCGGGCGCGGCCGCCAGCAGCAGCGCGGCGGAGGCGGCGAGAACGGGCACGGTGTGGACGGTACGGATACGCATGAGGGGGTCTCCCTGTCACGATCGGGTCCGGTCGGCGGGCTGGGGCCGCGCCTACCCAGTGTGACGCCGGACATGACCCCGCAGTCGCGGCGTCACCCTCCGCTCCGGCGCCGCGAGGCTCACGGGTCCGTCGGCACGGTCGAACTCCACGCCTTCCCGTCCGCCGGGCACGAGCTGCCGGTGGGCGGCAGCGTGCCGTACATCAGGAAGTCGTCGACCTTGCGGTGCACGCACTTGGACGAGGCGTAACCGGTGTGCCCGTCGCCCTTGTTGTCCAGCACCACGGCCGAGGACCCCAGCCGCCGTGCCGTCTCCTCGGCCCAGCGGTACGGCGTCGCCGGGTCACCGCGCGTACCGACCAGCAGCATCCGCGAGGACGGCACGTCCTTCACCGCGTCCCTGATGTAGCCGGTGCCCTTCGGGCGGCCGTAGCACATCAGCAGCTGGGTGAGCCGGTAGCGGCCGAAGACCGGGGACGCGGCGTCGTAGGAGGCGCGCAGGTCGGTGAGGTCCTTGGTGAGGCGGGCGGCAGTGGGCCGGTCCGGGTCGTCCGCGCAGTTGACCGCCATCAGCGCGGCCGTGAGGTTGTCGATCGGCACCTGCCCCGGATCGGTCAGCCCGCCGTCGGCCTTCGCCCGGCCGGACCCGTTCGCGCGCATGGGCAGGCCGAAGCCGCCCGAGGCGAAGCTGAGCACCCGGCGCGCGTCCCCGTCCTCCACCAGCGTGGCGAGCGCCCGCTCCAGGGAGGGCCACAGCTCCTTGCTGTACAGACCCTGTCCGATGGCCCCCACCAGGTCCTGTCCGGAGAACGTGTCGCCGTAGTCGGTCGGTACGGGGTTCTCGTCCAGCGAGCGCACGAGCCGGACGACCTGGTCGTCCGCAGTCCGCCGGTCCTGGCCGAACGGGCAGCCCATGTCCGTCACGCACCAGTCCAGGAAGCCCTCCAGTGCCGTCTGCTGCCCCTGGGCGCCCGCCACCCCTTGCTCGGACAGCGGTTCGGTCAGCGTGTCCACCCCGTCCAGGACCATCCGGCCGACCTTGCGCGGGAACTGCGCCGCGTACACCGCGCCGAGCCGCGTGCCGTAGGAGAAGCCCAGGTAGTCCAGCTTCTTCTGGCCGAGGGCCTGGCGTATGACGTCCATGTCGCGGGCCGCGTCCACGGTGCCTATGTGCTCGAGCACCGGCCCGGAGTGCCTGGCGCACAGCTCGGCGGACTGCCGCAGCAGGGTCATGAGCCGCTGCGGGCTGCTGACGCCCGCACCGGCGTCCCGGCCGGACGAGTCCGACGAGTCCGACGCTGACTCCTCGCCGACACCGCAGCTCACGGGGGAGGAGCGGCCGATCCCGCGCGGGTCGAAGGAGACCACGTCGGAGCCGTCGGTGAGGTCCATGAACTCCTTGCCTCCGGCCGCGAGCTGGTTCACGCCCGAGGCGCCGGGCCCGCCGAAGTTCAGCAGCACCGCGCGGTGCCCGGGGCCGGTCGCCCGGTAGCGGGCCAGCGCCAGGTCGAGTGTGCCCGTACCGAGGTGCGCGTAGTCCAGGGGGACGGTCACCTTGCCGCACTGGAGGTCCTTCGGCATGTCCGGGCCCGGGCAGCGGCCCCAGGCGACCCTCTGGTCGTAGAAGCGGGCCATGCCTGGCCGGTCGGCCTGGCCGGACCGGGGCCCGGCGTCCGCGGCCGCCGGCAGCCCCGCGCAGACCAGCGCCAGGGCGAGCACTCCCGCTCCCGCGCCGCGACGTAGCGCAAACCGTCTGGACTGCTGCTTCACCTTGGCCGGCATTGCTCGCCTCCCAGGGCACCACCACCCTGAACAGGGGCGGCGCCGTCCTCACCATAAACGGGCCGCGCACCGGTCGCCTCCCGGCCGGGCGGGCGTCACCTCCGGTCCGGGACGGCCGGGGAATCCTCCTCCGTCCGAGTGAACGATCCACCTATCCGAATGACCGGAGCGGCAGGCGTTTGACGTGCGGTTCGAACGACCGTGCCCCCCGAACGGGTGAAAGCCGCACAGGCCATAACCCGAACGGTCCGTACGCGTTCTATGTGGTGCGGGTGACTGCCCGCTACGACTTCTGGAAGGCAGGGAACCTATGAAACGGGCTACCCGAAACGGTGTGATCGGCGTCGCCGCCGCCTCCGGTGCGATGGCCATTGCCATGCCCGTAACCGCCGCTTTCGCGGCTGGTGGTGCCACCGCCGACGGCGCCGCTGTCGGCTCGCCCGGTGTGCTCTCCGGCAACACCGTCCAGGCCCCGGTCAGCGTCCCGCTGAACGCGTGCGGCAACAGCGTCGACGTGGTCGGACTGCTCAACCCGGCCTTCGGCAACTCCTGCGCGAACACCGGCTCCGACGACGGCGGCGCGGTGAGCGACGCCGACGCCGGCGGCAAGGCCGGGGGCAGCGCCACCGGCGGCAGCAGGGCCGACGGCGGAACGGCCGGCGACATGGGGGGTGGCGGCGGCGCCACGGCGCACAGTGTCGCCCAGGGCTCACCCGGCGTGCTCTCCGGCAACGGCCTCCAGTTGCCGGTCGACATCCCGGTGAACGCCTGCGGCAACAGCGCGGACGTCGTCGGCGCCCTCAACCCGGCTTTCGGCAACCACTGCGAGAACCACTCCGAGGCGCCCACCCCGCCGCCGGTGGCGCCGCCCGCGCCGCCCAGGCACCAGCCCCCGGCCCCGCCGAAGCACCAGCCCCCGGCGCCGCCGAAGACCGTGGTGCCCCCCACCCACGAGACCCCGCCCAGCCTGGCGCACACCGGAGCGGACTTCGCCGCCCCGGCGCTGGCCGGCAGCGCGGCCTTCCTGGTGGCGGGCGCGGCCCTGTACCGGCGCTACCGCCCGGGCAGCACGGTCTGATCCCACCCCATCGCACGGCCCCACCGACCAAGCACCACTCGGTGGGGCCTTCGCAGCGCCTGCGCCCGGTATGCGACCGCCCCGAGCGGGTCCGGCGTGACGCGGAGCCGTCCGATCGGGAAGGATGCGGCGCGGAGCGACCCCCGACACCCCGGAAACGGAGCGCAGCGATGACGTCACCGGCCCCACAGGAGTTCACCGTCACCCGGGCCACCCTGGACGACTGGCCGGTGATCAGCGGCTGGGCGGCGGCCGAAGGCTGGAATCCGGGTCTCTCCGACGGCCCCGCCTTCTTCGCCCAGGACCCCGAGGGCTTCTTCCTCGGCCGCATCGACGGCGACCCGGTGTCCGCGATCTCCGTCGTCAACTACGGCACGGACTACGCCTTCCTCGGCTGCTACCTCGTCCGCCCCGACCTGCGCGGCCACGGCTACGGCCTCGCCACCTGGAAGACCGGGCTCGATCACGCCGGGGAGCGCGTCGTCGGCCTGGACGGCGTCGTGGACCAGCAGGACAACTACCGCCGCTCCGGCTTCGAGCTCGCCCACCGCACCGCCCGTTACACCGGCCCGGCCCCGGCGGCCGAGCCGCCCACCGGGGTCCGCCACGCCCGGCCCGGAGACCTCGACGCCATCACCCGGTACGACGGCACGTGCACCCCGGCCGACCGGCCACGCTTCCTCGCCGAGTGGCTCACCGCCCCCGGCCACCACACCTACGTACGCCATGACGGTGACCACCTCACCGGCTACGGCGTGATCCGCCCCGGCGCGGACTGCCTGCGCATCGGCCCCCTCTTCGCCGACACCCCCGAGGACGCGCGGGCCCTGTTCGCCGCGCTCGTCGCCGACCACACCGGCCAGCGGATCGCCATCGACGTGCCCGAGCCGAACAAGGCCGGGGTCGAGATGGCCCTCGCGGCGGGGCTCACCCCCTCCTTCGAGACCGCCCGCATGTACACCGGCCCGGTCCGCGAGTACGCCGCGGAGCGGGTGTTCGGCATCACCACGCTCGAACTCGGCTGATCCCACGGCTCGTCCGGGACAATCCCGTTGCCCCGGACCCCGCCCGGATGCTGGAGTGACCGTATGGATCATGCCGCGGCGCTCGCCCGTTACGACCTTCAGATGCGGCGGAACGCCCGCCCCGACGCGCCCGGCGCCCGGATCGAGCGGGCGGGCGCCGTCGTGCGCCAGGTAGCGGACGGGCGGGGCTGGAACGGTGTCGTCTGGTCCGGTCTCGACGCGGCCGGCGCGGATCGCGCGATCGAGGAGCAGATCGCCTACTTCGCGGGCCTCGGCCGGGACTTCGAGTGGAAGCTCTACGGCCACGACGGGCCGCCGGACCTGGGCGAGCGCCTCATCGCGGCGGGATTCCGGGCTGAGGAGCCCGAGACGCTGATGGTCGGCGAGATCGCGGACCTCACCCTGGAGGAACGGCTCCCCCACGGCGTCCGCCTGGTCCGGGCCGCCGACGCGGCCGGCGTCGGTCTGGTGGTGGCGGTGCACGAGAGGGTCTTCGGCACCGACGGCACCGCCCTGCGCGATCGTCTGCTGGCCCGGCTCGAGGCCGACCCCGGCACGGTCCTCGCCGTGGTCGCGCTGGCCGGGGACGAGCCGGTGGCCTCCGCCCGGCTGGAACTGGTGCCGGGCGGGGACTTCGCCGGACTCTGGGGCGGTGGCACCGTCGAGGAGTGGCGGGGCCGGGGCCTGTACCGCGCCCTGGTCGCCCACCGCACCCGCGTCGCCGCCGCCCACGGCTGCCGTCACGTCCAGGTGGACGCCTCCGCCATGAGCCGTCCCGTCCTGGAACGCCTCGGACTGCACGCGCTGACCACCACCACGCCGTATCTGTACAAGAGGTGACCCGGTGGTGCGGCGGTGGCCCACCAGCCGGTCCGTGCGGCGATGCCGACCCCGGCCGGCGCGATCGGGACGAGCCATTCGATCCGGTCCGGCCCGTCGGTGTCCGCGCCCCGGGCGCCGCCGCGATGCCACTCCGGCGCCGCCCCCGGGAACTCCCCGCGGAACGTGGCGGGAGCGCTGGCCGTCGACGCGCTGGAGGGGCGGTGTTCAGGAGGCCGGGACAGTCCTCTCGGAGGTGTTCCATCCGGAGACGCGCACCCGTGGCGCCGAGCCGTGCAGGTCCGCCGTGCGGTAGGTGGCGGTGAGCGTCAACGACTCGCCGGGCCAGAGCCCGACCTGGTTGTCCGACCAGCGCACCGGCAGCACCGGCCGGCCCTGGGCGTCGACCAGGTGGACGTCCGTCAGCAGGGAGGGCGTCCGGCCGCCGCCGGTGCGGCGCAGGGTCACCGTCGTGCTGGACAGCGCGCCCGAGGAACGGGTGGCAGCGGCGGCCGACACCGGCACCCGTGCCATGGCGGAGAGGCCCTTCAGGTCGGCGAAGGCGGTCGTCGGCGTGTGGTACCAGTCGGTGTGCGCCCAGTCGAGGGTGTCGGGCCGGGTGGACAGCCAGTACACGTTCCGGCTCACCTCCCTGCCGTCCGGGCCGGTGAGCACCAGCCGCAGCAGGTGGGTCCCGGAGGTGCCGCGGGTCCTGTCCGGCAGGGTGAACGCGGTGCCGTGGGCGCCGTCGCCGGGTACGCGCAGCCCCGACAGGGTGCGGTCGTAGCGCGGGGTGCCGTCCGGGTCGTAGAGGGTGGCCCGCGCGGTGAGCCCGCCGGCGGGGGAGTGGCGGTCGTTGACGACGACCACCGAGCGGTCGTCGTAGGAGTACTGCACGTGCAGCGGCTCGCCCGCCTTCTTGGCGCCGAAGTAGGCGCCGTTCTGGTCGAGGTGGCGGTCCATGAGCTGCCAGTGCAGTGAGGTCCAGCCGCTGTTGAGCATCCAGTGCACGATCCCGGTGGCCGGCTTGTGGGCGTCGTGCGCGTTGCGGCGGTACGCCTCGAACTCGGCGCGCACGTTCTCGTACTGGGCGAGCTGCGCCTTGCGCACGTAGTCGGTCAGGCCGGCCGGGGCGCCGTACCGGGCGGTGAGGGCGTCGTCGTAGAGCTTCAGGGTGGAGAAGACCGCCGAGGGGGAGCGGTGGTACTGCCTGGCCGCCGGGGACTTCCACAGGGTGTCCAGCTCGGCCGGCGTCATCATCCGGCGCAGGGTGTCCAGGGTGGGGATGCTGGGGCCCGCGCTCGTCTCGGAGTTGAAGCCGGTGGCACCGCCCTCGCGCTTGGCGTACCAGTAGGCGGGCGGAACCCAGTCGTAGGGGCCGCTCATCTTCATGCCCGACGGGCCCAGCCTGGGCGAGGAGCTGTCGGAGGCGGCCGGGACGACCGGGGTGGGCCAGTCGGCGGCGGCCAGCGCGTCCAGGTAGTTCTTCTCGATCGCGGCGTCCGGTGCCGCGTCGCTGCCGATCAGGAACGAGATGACGCTGGGGTGGGCACGCAGCCGGGCCGCCTCGGCGGCCATGGAAGCCTTGGCCACGGCGTGGTCGTCCGCGTCCCACTTCTCCCCGGAGCCGTCCTCGTTGACCTGGCCCTCCCACTTGTCGCAGCACTCCCAGCCCGGCAGCGTGAGCACACCGAGCCGGTCGGCCAGGTCGAAGAACTCGTCCGGCTCGATGTGCCCCTCCAGCCGGACCGTGTTCAGGCCGAGGTCGAGGACGTAGCGCAGCCGGTCCTCGGCATAGCGCCGGTCCCAGCGCAGGAACTGGTCCGGCGACCAGCCGCCGCCCCGGATCAGCAGCGGGCGCCCGTTGATCCGGTACTGGCGGGCGCCGTCCTTGTCCAGGGGCGCCCGGACGTCACGGATGCCGAAGGTCTGGTGCGCGGTGTCGGACACGGCACCGGCGACGGAGGCGGTGAGCCCGAGGCCGTAGAGCGGCTGGGCGCCCATCCCCGCGGGCCACCACACGCGCGGCGAGCGCAGGCGCAGGCCGGGTACGTCGGCGGGGGAGAAGACGACGGTGCGCGACTCGTGCGCGGCGAGAGGTACCCGGCGGGTGAGGCCGGTCCCGGCCACGGTGCCGGTGACCAGAGCCGTGACCGCGCGGCCGGTGTCGTTGCGCACCCGCGTCCGCACGGTCAGGTCGGCGGTGGCCGGCGACGGCACTGACAGCTTCGTCACCACGTGGGCGTCGTCCAGCGTGACCGGCCCGCCGCGCCGGACCAGGACGTCGCGGACCAGGCCCATGTTCTGGTCCGGGGGCGGCTGGAGCCAGTCGAGCCAGCCCATGCTGAGGTCCCGGTTCGGATCGTTGGGCCGCACCCGGAAGGCGACCGTGTTCCGGCCCGGCCGCACCAGCCCGGTGATGTCCAGCTCGTGCCGTGTGTAGGCGCCCTTGACCTCTGCGTCCGTCGCCACCCGGTGGCCGTTGACGTGCACCTCGGCGGCCGGGACCACCCCGCTGAAGTCGAGCCGGGTCCGCCGCGCGGTGTCGTCCACGGTGAAGTCGGAGCGGTACCACCAGGGGACCTTGAAGGCGGCCTCAGGGATCCTGCCGAGGTTGGCCGAGCGGAACGGGTCGGGGTAGCGGCCTTCGGCCAGCAGGGCCGCGAGGACCGTGGAACGGGGGCCGGCGCGGTGCCAGCCGCGCGCGGGGTAGCCGGGGGAGGAGACGGCGGCCGCCGAGTCGTCGACCTCGGCCGTGGACTGGAGGGCGAAGGAGGTGAGCGCGGTGGCGGAGCCCGCCGTGTCCGGGACGCGGGTCGGCGCGGGGGCCGGGCGCGGCGCCCGGGCGCGGTCCTCGGGCCCCGCCCAGGCTGTGGTGGTGAGGGTGCCGATCAGGCCGAGGAGCGCCACGGCCGTGGCGAGGCGGCGGCCGGGAGCGGGGCGAGCGGACAGGGCGGTCTCCAGCCTCGTGAGATCACGGAACGCTATGGCCCGGCTCAAGCTAGGAAGTGCCGCGAACCGTGTCAAAGACCTCCGGCCGGGACGCGCCGCCCGCGCGCACGAGGAGGCCGATCCGCTCCGGCGGACCGGCCTCGCGTTCTTCGTTGTCGGTGGGAGTCTGCGTACGGTCCTCCTTCCGTCGAACCGGGCGGCCCCGACCGCGTCCGGTGGGCTGCGGTGGCGTGCCGCGTGTCGCGTTACCCCTATTTTGCACCTTTTACTCCCATATGTGTAGAGGTTTCCGCGCGGTTCTTCGACCGAGATCGCACCCCGCTCAGACGGCCGTCTCCACCGGCTCCCGGCGTTCGATGCCGGACCGCAGACGGTGCAGGCCCCGGCGGGCGTGGCTCTTCACGGTGCCGAGCGGCCAGCCCGTGCGGGCCGCGATCTGCGGCTGGGTGAGGTCCTCGTAGAAGGCCAGATAGAGCACCCGGCGCTGCGCGGCCGGCAGCCGGCCCAGTTCACGGCGGACCAGCAGCCGGTCGAGCACGGCCTCCGGGTCGGCGGCGGCTTCCGCGCCGGGTGCGGTACGGGACAGCGACGCGGCTGCCGCCGCGACCAGTTCGCCGCGCCGGGCGCGTGCCGCGAGCGCGTCGAAGATCTTGCGCCGGGTGATGCCGACGATCCAGCCGCCCAGCGGACCCCGGTCGGGCCGGTAGCCCTCCCGGCCCCGCCAGACCCCGAGGAAGACCTGCTGGGTCACGTCCTCCGCCTCGCCGGCGTTTCCCAGCGCGCGGCGGGCGAGGGCGTAGACCAGCGAGGACCAGCGCCGGTACACGGCCGCGAGGCAGTCCTCGTCCCCCGCGGCCAGACCCCGTGCCAGCTCCTCGTCGCCGAACCCGTCCCCGGCCGGCGCCACGGGCGGCGCGGCGGTGGCGGGCGGGGACGCGTGCGAGGTCATGACCTGGCTCCTCGGGTGGGACGGTCAGGTCATCGTGTGATCCGGTGCCGGGCACCGACAACTCGCATCGTTTCTGCGTCGTTCCCGACGTACAGTCGAGGCATGGACGACGAAACCCCCGGCGCCGGACTGACCACCGGCGCCCTGGCCCGCAGGCTCGGTGTCTCGCCCACCACCCTGCGCTCCTGGGACCGCCGCTACGGCCTCGGCCCCGCCGCCCGCGCCGACGGCAGGCACCGCCGCTGGAGCCCGGCCGACGTGGCCGTGCTCGAAGCCATGTGCCGGCTGACCTCCTCCGGCGTACCGCCCGCCGAGGCCGCCCGCACCGCGCGCGACGCCACCCGCCCTCCCGCCGACCGGACCCCCGCCCCGGCGTCCCGCTCCCGCGCCCCCGGAGCGCTGCCGCTGGGCGACGTGCGCCAGGAGTGCCGGGGCCTTGCCCGCGCGGCCGTCCGCCTGGACGCCCCGGCCGTGGAGGAGCAGCTGGACGGTGTCGTCGCCGACTACGGCATCACCGTCGCCTGGCAGGACGTGATGGCGCCCGCCCTGCACGCCGTGGGCCGCAAGTGGGTCTCCTCCGGGGACCGGTACATCGAGGTGGAGCACCTGCTGTCCTGGCACGTCTCCACGGCGCTGCGCCGCCACACCCCCCGGCTCGGGCCGCCCGGCACCCCCGGCACCGGACCCGTGCTGCTCGCCTGCGCCCCCGGCGAACAGCACACCCTTCCGCTCGAGGCGTTGAACGCCGCGCTGGTGCGGCACGGCGTCCCCACCCGGATGTTCGGCAGCTCCGTCCCCGCCGACGCGCTCGCCGCCGCCGCACAGCGCCTCGGCCCCGCAGCGGTCGTGCTGTGGTCCCAGTCCCGCGCCACCGCGAGCCTGCCGCTGGCCCGGCGCGTCGCGGGCATCGAGTGGGGCGTACGCGGCGCCCGCGGGCAGACCCTGATGATGCTCGGCGGCCCCGGCTGGACGGGCAGCCCCAGCCACGGCATGCTCCGCCCGACGGGACTCGCCGACGCCCTCGACACCCTGACCGCCGCCTACGGCGCCGCGCCGGGCCGGGAGTTCACTCCAGCCCGCGCGCGTGCTTGAACCGGTCAAGCCCGTCCCTGAGGTCGATGACCGGGTCCGGGTAGTCCCCGGTCCTCGCCCGGTCCGACCCGACCAGCTTCCAGGGCTCGTGAACCGCCGCCCCCTCCACGTGCGCCAGCTCCTCCACCCACCGGCGGACATAGGCGCCGTCCGGGTCGTACCGCTTGGCCTGGGTCGTCGGGTTCAGCACCCGGTTGGGGCGGGTGTCGGTGCCCGTGCCGGCCGTCCACTGCCAGTTGAGCTGGTTGTTGGCCACGTCCCCGTCGACCAGCAGGTCCAGGAAGTGCCGTGCGCCCACCCGCCAGTCCACGTACAGCGTCTTGGTCAGGAAGCTCGCGGTGAGCAGCCGGCCCCGGTTGTGCATCCAGCCCTCGTGCCGCAGCTGCCGCATCGCCGCGTCCACGATCGGATAGCCGGTACGGCCCTCCCGCCACGCCTCGATGTCCGCCTCGGCCTTCGAGCCGGTGCGCCAACGGTCGCGCCGGGTACGGTAGTCGGCGCGGGACGCCTCCGGGCGCACCGCGAGCAACTGCCGGTTGAAGTCCCGCCAGGCGACCTGCCGGACGAACGCCTCCGCGCCCGCGCCGCCCTCCAGCCGCGCCCGGTGGACGAGTTCCACCGGCGAGACGGTGCCGAAGTGGAGGTGGGGGGAGAGCCGGGAGGTGCCGTCACCGGCCAGGTCGTCGTGCCGGTCCTCGTAAGCGCCGATCCCGGAGCGCAGCCAGTCGGCCACCATCCGGCGCCCCCGCGCCTCGCCTCCCTCCGCGAGCGCCGGTGAGGTGCCCGGCACCGCGGCGCGTGAGGGGAGTTCCCCGGACGTGATGCCGTCCGGCACGCTGACCTTCCGGGGCGCGCCGAGCGGGTCCCGCTGCGCATGCCCGGACCAGCGGCGGAAGTACGGGGTGAACACGGCGAAGTGGTCCGACGCCGTCGGCGTCACCGCGCCCGGCTCCACGGCGGCCGTCACCGTGTCGTGGACGTGCAGCCTGCGGCCGTCCGCCTCCAGCGCGGCGCGCAGGGCCTGCTCGCGGCGGTGCGCGTAGCCGCTGGCGTCGGCGGCCATGTGCACCTCGTCGGCGTCCGCCTCCGTCACCACCTTCAGCACCTCGGCCACCACGTCACCCGAGCGCAGCACCAGCCGGCCGCCGCGCTCGCGCAGCCCGGCGTCCAGGTCCCGGAGGCAGTCGGCGAGGAACGCCAGCCGGTTGGGCGCGGTGAACCCCGCGCCGTCGATGCCGTCGTCGCGCACGAACAGGGGCACCACCTGCCGGGCCCCGTCCAGGGCCGCGCGCAGCGGCGGATGGTCGTGCAGACGCAGATCGGCGGTGAAGAGGACGACCGAGGTGTTCATCGAACGGCTCCGGAACAGGGGATGCGGACGGTGGACTCTTCCGGGCGAGGACCCCGAACGGACGCGGTCGTCAACGGCGTGCCCGCCTTTTCAGCCTCCGGTGCTGGAGTCCCAGGTTCTTGATGCCCCGCTTCCGGAGCCCCCGGCTCTTCATCGTCGGGACCGGGCCGTGGACCGCCGCCCGCGCGATGTTGCGGGACATCCCGCCGAACACGATCGCGTGGAACGGAGACACCGCCCACCAGTACGCCTGGCCGAGCAGCCCGCGCGGATGGAACAGGGCGCGCTGGCGGTACCGGCTGCGGCCCTCGCCGTCCGGCTCCGCGTACATCTCCAGCCAGGCCAGGCCCGGCAGCCGCATCTCGGCCCGCAACCGCAGCAGATGGCCCGGCTCGATCTCCTCCACCCGCCAGAAGTCCAGCGAGTCGCCCACCCTCAGCCGCTCCGCGTCCCGGCGGCCCCGGCGCAGGCCCACGCCGCCCATGGCTCGGTCCATCCAGCCGCGCAGTGACCAGGCGAGCGGGAAGGAGTACCAGCCGTTGTCGCCGCCGACCCCCTCGATCACCCGCCACAGCCGGTCCACCGGCGCGTCCACCACCGTCTCGCGCTCGTCGGTGTAGAGGCTGCCGCCCGCCCAGTCCGGGTCCGTCGGCAGCGGATCGCTCGGCGCGCCCGGTACCGACGCCGACGACCAGCGGGTGACCACCTTCGCCTCCCGCACCCGGCGCAGCGCCAGCCGGACCGCCTCGTCGAAGGTGAACGGATGTCCCGGCGGGTCGGGCAGATAGCGCGTGATGTCGTGCTCCCGGCACACCACCTCGTACCGCAGCGACTCGGTCAGCGGGCGGGCGATGGAGGCGGGCACCGGGGTCACCACGCCCACCCAGTGGCTCGACAGACCGGGCGTGAGCATCGGCACGGACACGATCAGCCGGCGCGGAAGACGGGCGAGCTGGGCGTACCTCAGCATCATCTCCCGGTACGTCAGTATGTCCGGCCCGCCGATGTCGAAGGTCCGGTTCACGTCGTCCGGCAGCCGCGCGGAGCCCACCAGCAGCCGCAGCACGTCCTTGACGCCGATCGGCTGGATACGGGTGTGCACCCAGCTCGGCGTCACCATCACCGGAAGCCGCTCGGTGAGGTAGCGCAGCATCTCGAAGGAGGCCGAGCCGGAACCGATGATCACCGCCGCGCGCAGCACGGCCGTCGGCACCCCGGACTCCAGCAGGATGTGCCCGACCTCGGCGCGCGAGCGCAGATGCGGGGACAGCTCCCGCTCCGGCACCCCGGCCGGGGTCAGCCCGCCGAGGTACACGATGCGGCGCACCCCGGCGGCCTTCGCCTGCTCCCCGAAGCAGCGCGCCGCGCGCCGGTCGGTCTCCTCGAAATCGTCCCCGGTGTTCAGGGCGTGCACCAGGTAGTACGCCACGTCGACGTCCCGCAACGCCTCGGCCAGCGTGTCGGGGTCCGTCACGTCGCCCCGTGCGACCTCCACGTCACCGGCCCACGGCAGATCCCGCAGCTTGCCCGGCGTACGCGCCAGGCAGCGCACCTGGTGCCCGGCGGCGAGCAGCTCCGGCACGAGCCTGCCCCCGATGTAGCCGGTGGCCCCGGTCACCAGGCAGCGCAGCCCGCCCTCGGGCTCGTCGTCGTTCATCGTCTCCGGCTCCTCGGCGTCGGTGTCCGCCCGTGGTCCGCCACGGGCTCCCCGTGATCCCTTCCCGCCCGGAGCCGGAAGCGGATGCGGTTGCGGCGGACGGCGTACAACGGCATGTCCGCGCGATAGCCGGGCAGCCGACGTGGTAGAGGTCCAGTGACCCGTCCGAACCTTCCGCCGGAGGTGGCCGCCGTGAATTCGACAGTGCTGGAGCGTTTCCCCGCAGGCTCGCCGCGCGGCTCCTGGCCCGCCGAGGAGTACGCCGCCGCGCGCCGCGCGGAGGGCGAACCCGCGACAGTGGTCATGGACCTCAAGTCGGACGCCTTCCTGGTCGTGGTCGAGGGCCACGCCGAGGACTGAGCACTACCGCGTGAGCGCCTCCAGATGCGCCTTCCTGGTCTCCGCCGTCCGACCCTGGATCGGCAGGAACATGCCCTCGCGGGCGAGGCGCTGGGCCCTGGAATCAGAGCCATGGAACGCCCACCCCCCGCCACGACCGCCGCCGTGGTGGCGTCGTTCAGCACCGCGTACGCCTCCGCCCGTACCGCCAGGTGTTCCGTCACCCGCTACAGCGGGGACGGATGATCGGCCAGGGCGTAGACCCGGGTAGAGGGACGTCCGCCAACCGGGCCCGCAGCGGAGCCGCCGTCCTCTCGTCCATCAGGGACAGTGCCGCCGAGGCGATGCCGAAGACCGCCGGGCCGCCGTTGAGGGTCTCCGCCCGGTCGGTGGGGGCCCAGTCGGCGTACGGGATGCGCAGCGCGAGTGCGTCGTCGGGGTGCGCAGGCCGTCCAGTCGCAGGGACACCGTCCGTGCGGCGGTCAGGGCGGCCAGGCGCACGGGGCCGGAGGGGCGCAGGCCCGGCCGGTCGCGGGCAGCTGCTTCGCCCCGCGCGAGGACCTGGACCGGGGTGTGGTGCTGCGACTGGACGAACCAGGTCGAGCCGCACGCGCCCGCCAGGATCTCCGAGACCTCCCGCACCACGGTAGGCGGCGCCGCCGAGCCGCCGTACGCGGCCGGTGCCGTCAGGCCCAGCAGCCCGGACCGCTTCACGGCCTCGATGTGACTGACCGGCACGCCCTCCTGGTCCACCCGCTCCGCCTCGGGCTCCAGCAGCCCGGCGGCGAGCAGGCGGGCGCGGGCGACGAGCGGGTGATCGGTGATCGTCGTGCGTGCCTTCCTACCCCGGCCGTACCGCCCCGCACCTGTGGCAGACTCCGCCGATGATCCCCGACACGATCACCGCGGCAGACTCCGGATCCCTCACCCTCGGCGACCTCACCGTCCACCGTGTCGGCCTCGGAGCGATGAGGCTGACCGGCGACGCCGCCTTCCACCTGGGCACCCCCAGCGACCGGGCCCGCTCGCTGGCCGTGCTGCGCCGGGCCGTGGAGCTCGGGGTGAACCACATCGACACCGCCGCCTTCTACTTCTCCTCCCTGCGTTCCGCCAACGAACTGATCAACACCGCCCTCGCCCCCTATGCCGACGACCTGGTCATCGCCACCAAGGTCGGCCCCTTCCGCGAGCAGGACGGCTCCTGGGGCACCGCCGCCCGCCCCGACCAGCTGCGCGGCCACGTGGAGGAGAACCTCCGCCAGCTCGGCCGCGACCATCTCGACCTCGTGTACCTGCGCCGGATGCGGCAGGACTCCGTCGCCGAACACTTCGGTGCCCTCGCGGAGTTGCGGGAGGAGGGTCTTATCCGGCACCTCGGCGTCTCGGCGGTCGAACCCCGGCACCTGGAGGAGGCATCGGCGATCGCACCGGTGGTCGCGGTGCAGAACCGGTACGGTCTCGACACCCAGGACGCCGAGGGGAAGGAAGTGCTCCGGCTGTGCCGGGAGCGCGGCATCGCCTTCGTACCGTTCTACTCCGTGGCCGGCGAGACCGGGGAGCGGAGCGCACGCGAGCGGGTCGCGGCCGGCGCGGACGGCGTGGTCGCGGAGATCGCGAAGGCGCACGGCGCCGGCCCCACCCAGGTCCGCATCGCCTGGACCCTCCACCAGGGCCCGCACGTCCTCGCCATCCCCGGCACCGGCGACCCCGCCCATCTGCCGGAGAACGTCGCCGCGGGCGCACTGCGGCTCACCGACGGCGAACTGGGCCGCCTGAACGCCTTCCACCAGTAGCGGAGCACCCCGCGCGGCCCCTCGCGGGGGGAGACTGGCGTGGCGGTAGTTTTACGTATAACCTCTCCCGCTAACCACCTCCACCGGAAGGCTCCGATGCGCCGCGTTGCCCTGGTCACCCTCGTCGTGGACGACTACGACGACGCCATCCGCTTCTACACCGAGGCCCTGGGTTTCCGGCTGGCCGAGGACGAGCCCCGCCCGGACGGCTCCCGGTGGGTCGTGGTGGAGCCCGGCGCCGAAGAGGGCAGTGGCACCGGTCTCCTGCTCGCCCGCGCGAAGGACGACGGCCAGCGCGCCCGCGTAGGCGACCAGACCGGCGGCCGCGTCGGCTTCTTCCTGCACACCGACGACTTCGCCCGCGACCACGCCCGCATGACCGCCCACGGGGTGACGTTCCTGGAGGACCCCCGCCACGAGCCGTACGGCACGGTCGCCGTCTTCCAGGACCTCTACGGCAACCGCTGGGACCTGCTCCAGCCCGCCGCCTGAACCTCCATCCGAAACGATCCGCCGAGGAAGCACGCCATGACCGCGCCCCGCATCGACACCGAGACCCTCCGCCGGCTCCCCAAGGCCGTCCTGCACGACCACCTCGACGGCGGCCTGCGCCCCGCCACCGTCATCGAACTCGCGGCCGCGGTCGGCCACACCCTGCCCACCACCGACCCCGGCGAACTGGCCGCCTGGTACGTCGAGGCCGCGGGCTCCGGCGACCTGGTCCGCTACATAGGCACCTTCGAGCACACCCTCGCCGTGATGCAGACCCGCGAGGGCCTGCTGCGCGTGGCCGAGGAGTACGTGCTCGACCTCGCCGCCGACGGCGTCGTCTACGCCGAGGTGCGCTACGCCCCCGAGCTGAACACCCGCGCCGGGCTGACCCTGGCCGAGGTCGTGGAGACCGTGCAGGAGGGCCTCGCGGCCGGCATGGCCAAGGCCGCCGCCGCGGGAACGCCGGTACGCGTCGGCACCCTGCTGTGCGGCATGCGGATGTTCGACCGGGTCGGCGAGGCCGCCGAGCTTGCCGTGGCCTACCGCGACGCCGGTGTCGTCGGCTTCGACATCGCCGGCGCCGAGGACGGCTTCCCGCCCGCCGACCACCTGGCCGCCTTCGAGCGCCTGCGCGCCGAGAGCGTGCCCTTCACCATCCACGCGGGCGAGGCGTACGGCCTGCCCAGCATCCACCAGGCCGTCCAGGTGTGCGGCGCCCAGCGTCTGGGGCACGGCGTGCGCATCACCGAGGACATCGTCGACGGCAAGCTCGGCCGGCTGGCCGCCTGGGTCCGCGACCGGCGGATCGCGCTGGAGATGTGCCCCACCTCCAACCTCCAGACCGGCTGCGCCACCTCCATCGCCGAGCACCCGGTCACCGCGCTGAAGGACCTCGGCTTCCGGGTCACCCTCAACACCGACAACCGCCTGGTCTCCGGCACCACGATGACCCGTGAGATGGCGCTGCTGGTCGAGGAGGCGGGCTGGACGGCCGAGGACCTGCGCACGGTCACGGTGAACGCGGTCAAGAGCGCCTTCATCCCGTTCGATGAGCGCAAGGCGCTCATCGAGGACGTCATCCTGCCGGGTTACGCCCGAGCGCTCTGAAGCAGTCCCTTGACGTAGGCGGCCTGTCCGACGTGCTGGAGATCGTCGGACAGGACGCTGACCAGGCGCACTCCCAGCGTGACCGGGGGCTCCCAGCGCTCGTCCACCACCCGCTCCAGGTCCTTGGCGGCCAGTGTCCGCAGCACGCCGAGGGTCTGGTCGTGCACCGCGTCGTAGTAGCCGGCCAGCAGCACGGTCGAGGGGACCCGCACCTTCGCGGCCTGCTCGGGGGTGTGGCCGTACCCGGTGTCGTGGTGCGGCAGCTCCAGGTCGAAGCGGTCGGCCCAGTCCCGCGCCAGCCACACCTGCTCCAGCCCGAAGGCGTCGGCGACGTGGTCGTCCTGGACCCGGCTCAGATGCCACAGCAGCCAGGCGACGGAGTTGGCGCCGGGAGCGGGGGAGTGGTCCAGGTCGTCCGCGCCGAGACCGGCGAGCACGGTGTGGACTTCGTCCCGGATACGGTCGTAGCCCTCGATGAGGATCTCCTTCGCGTACATGTTCCCACCCTCGCGCATCCCCGCCCCCGGCGCGAGAGCGTGACATCACCCCGGTTCGCCGGGTTCGGCCTCCGGTGTGCCGAGCAGGGCGATCAGGGCGCGGGCAGCCGGGCTCGTGGCCCGCTCCGGGGGCAGCAGGGCCACCGTCTCGTACGCGGCCTCGTCGACGCCCTTGAGGGGGAGCGCGGTGAGTGAGGCCCGCTTGTGCCGGAAGTGCCGGGGGACCACCGCGATGCCGAGGTTCTCGTCCACCAGGTCCAGCAGGCTGTGCACGTCGTTGACCTCCAGGGCGACCGAGCGGCGCACGCCGGCCCCGGCGAACGCGGCGTCCGTGGCCCGGCGCGGCCCCCAGTCCGGGTGGAAGTCCACGAACACCTCGCCGGCCAGCGCGGCCGGGTCCGGCACCGCGCCCAGTTCGGCCAGCCGGTGCTCCGGGTGGCACAGCACGGTCATCGGCTCGCTGGTCAGCGGCACCGAGCGCAACTGGTCGCCGTCGGCCGGGACGCGGTAGGCGAAGGCGAGGTCCAGCCGGCCCGCGGACACCCCCTCCGCCAGCGCGCCCGACCCGCTCTGCCGCAGCCGGATCTCCACGTCCGGGTGCTCCCGCCGGAAGGCGGCCAGCAGCCCCGCCACGTGCACCCCGGCGATGCACTGCTCGGCGCCCAGCGCCAGCGTGCCGCGCAGCACGCCCTGCACCGCGGCCACCGCCTCGTGTGCGGAGCGCACCTGGGCGAGGATGCGCTCCGCCTCCACCAGCAGGGCCCGCCCGGCCTCCGTCAGCGTCACCCGGCGGGTGGTGCGCACGAACAGCGGCGCACGCAGCTCCCGTTCCAGGGCCCGGATCGACGCCGAGAGCCCCGACTGGGACACCATCAGCCGCTCGGCGGCACGGGTGAAGTGCTGGTCCTCGGCGACCGCGACGAAGTGCTGGAGATGACGCAGTTCCATGATTGAGAAGCCTAGCCGCTGAAATCCATCGGATTCTCCTGTTGGACCGCTGACCGCGCTCCGGGAAAGAGTGAGGCGAGGCTGCCGGACACCACCGTGTCCGGCGCCGGGAAGACCGTGTGCCAACCCCTTATGGAGTCGCGTTGTACACCGCACACCCCGACCGCTACGCCGATCTGCCCTACCGGCGCTCCGGACGCAGCGGACTGAAGCTTCCCGCGCTGTCGCTCGGCCTGTGGCACAACTTCGGGCCCGACCGGCCGGTGGAGACCCAGCGCGCCATCCTGCGCCGCGCCTTCGACCTCGGGATCACCCACTTCGACCTGGCCAACAACTACGGCCCGCCGCCCGGCGCCGCCGAGTCCGCGCTCGGCGAGGCGCTGAAGGCCGACTTCACGCCCTACCGCGACGAACTCGTCGTCTCCACGAAGGCCGGCTATCTCATGTGGCCCGGCCCGTACGGGGAGTGGGGGTCGCGCAAGTCCGTACTGGCCTCGCTCGACCAGAGCCTCACGCGGATGGGCCTGGACCACGTCGACATCTTCTACTCGCACCGCTTCGACCCCGAGACCCCGCTCGAGGAGACCATGGGCGCGCTGCACTCGGCGGTCCAGCAGGGCAAGGCGCTCTACGTCGGCGTCTCCAACTACTCCGCGGAGCAGACCCGCGAGGCGGCGCGCATCCTGGGCGAGCTGGGCACCCCGCTCCTCATTCACCAGCCGCGCTACTCCATCCTGGACCGGCGCCCGGAGGAGGAGGGGCTGCTCGACACCCTGGACGAACTCCGGGTCGGCTCGATCGTCTACTCCCCGCTGGAACAGGGTCTGCTCACCGGCCGCTACCTCGATGGCATCCCGGAGGACTCCCGGGCCGCGAGCGACAGCCCGTTCCTGAAGTCCGACGCCGTCACCGAGGACCTGGTCGGCCGGCTCCGCGCGCTGGACGAGATCGCCGGCTCGCGCGGACAGACCCTGGCCCAGATGGCCCTCGCCTGGGTGCTGCGGGGCGGACGAGTCACTTCCGCTCTTGTCGGGGCGAGCAGCGTCAGGCAGCTGGAAGACAGCGTCGGCGCCATGCGGAATCTGGAATTCGACCCGGCCGAGCTGGCCCGAATCGACGCCGCCGTGCGGACCTGAACTCGCCGGAACGACGGCGGTGGAAGGCGGAGGTTTTTTCCGCCTTCACAATTTCTTCGCGCATTCCGGCGCGCGTGGCGTTGAATTCCTGCCACTCCCGGAAGCGGAACCGCAGCAGAGCCCAGGGGAGCCCCGCCCCTGGGCTCCTGCCTTGTGGGGGCAGGCGAGCAGGGCCTCGGAGCGTCGTCCACGGTCGATAATCCGCCAACTAATGCGGGGCGGTCCGCCGCCTTACATGATCCGGCCGGAATCGGGGCATCGCATATGCCAGGAGAGTGGCCGGAAAGACATGGTGACAGTGTTTCCGATGTGGCGATACTCGAAATGCCAGGGGCGCTTCACCGCACAGGATCGGCACGTAGAAGAGAGGGACCGGTCGGCACACCGGCGAGGCTACGGGGGAGTGATCGTGCACGATGAATTCCTGTGCCATGTCACCGCGTACGGGAGCTGCGGGGGCCGGCGGGTAGGCGTACCGCTCGGCACCTACCGCGCGCCCACCCTCGCACTCGCCCTGTGGTGGCTGCGGGACCGCGCCTCCTGGATCGCCGAACGCCTGGACCCCAGTCCCGAGGGCGAGAAGATACCGGCGGGCGCCCTCGTCCCCGTCCCGGACACCGTGGCCGACGTCCCCACCCTGCTGCGCGCCTGGTGTTCCGACGACGCCCGGCAGGAACTGGTCGCGGACGAACTGGCGGGCGGACGCCTGGTGCGGATCGCCGCGAGCGACGACACCACCGAGTACGAACTCCTCGCCGAGTCGGTCGACGCCCTGCGCATGCAGCGCACCGTCCCCGCCTTCGTCGTCCCCGTGGCCTGACCGCGACACCGCGGGTCCGGCCCGCGCCGGGAAGGACTCGGAACGCGTGCGCGCGCGGCGGGACGCATCGGGTGGAATGCGTGGGCCGAGTCGGGGTACCAGCAACAGTGGTAACAGGCGACCGGCCGTAATGGGCATTTCGAGAGAGACACCATGACCGAACACCTGGGCGTGGCAGTGGCAGTGATACCGACTGGTTTCGACGTACCCGTGGAACCCCTTCGGCGCGCGACGCACTACACCGGGGAACCAGGGTGCATCGCCGACGCGCGGGCCTTCGCCAGGCGCTTCCTGGAGCAGTTGCGTACCGAATGGTGCGCCACCGTGGACAGCCGCACGGACGGGGAGCTGCTGCTCGTGGTGAGCGAGCTGGTCACCAACGCCGACCGGCACAGCGGGGGTCCGTACATCCTGGAGCTGGAGGGCACCGACAGCGCGGTGAGCGTCTCGGTGTACGACAGCAGCGCGGCGCTTCCCCGCGTCTTCCCCAGGAACCCCGAGCGGATCGGGCACCACGGCCTGGAGATCGTGCGCGCGGTCGCCTCGGAGATCACCGTGGACCGCGTGCCGGTGGGCAAGCGCGTGCGCGCCCTGATCCGGCTGGACGGCTGAGCGAACCGCTCCACGGCCCTCCCGGGCAAGGAACGCCGACCGAGATCCGGTCGGCGTCTTCGTGTACCCGGATGCGGTGACGCGGCTCCCGGCACGACGGTCGCGCGAGCATGACAGAGGGGCGGTCCAGTCGGCCGGACCGCCCCTCTCGGGTCAAGATGTCGGAACGTGGGGCTCAGGCGCAGCCCAGCTCGCCGAGCATGCCCTGGCGCAGCCGCGCGATGATGCGCTTGATGAGACGGGAGACGTGCATCTGCGAGCAGCCGAGCTTCTCGCCGATCTCCGCCTGGGTGGCCTCCTCCACGAAGCGCATGTGGATGATCTGCCGGTCGCGGTCGCTCAGCTCGGCCATCAGGGGGGCGAGGGCGTGGAAGTCCTCCACCAGCCGCAGGCCCTCCTCCTCGACGCCGATGAAGTCCGCGAGGACCGCCTCGCCGTCCTCGCGGCCGTCGCCGGTGAGGGCGGCGTCCAGCGAGCTGGAGTTGTAGCCGTTGGAGGCGAGCTGGCCCTCGACGACCTGCTCCTCGGTGATGTTCATCAGCGTGGCCAGCTCGGCCACGGTCGGGTCGCGGTCCAGTCGGCTCGACAGCTCCTCGCGGGCCTTGGCCAGCTCCACGCGCAGCTCCTGGAGCCGGCGCGGCACGTGCACCGCCCAGGTGGTGTCGCGGAAGAACCGCTTGATCTCGCCCACGATGTAGGGGAGCGCGAAGGACGTGAACTCCACCTCGCGCGAGATCTCGAACCGGTCGATCGCCTTGATCAGCCCGATCATGCCGGTCTGGACGATGTCCTCCATGTCGTCGCCCCGGCCCCGGAAGCGCCCGGCGGCGAAGCGGACGAGCGACATGTTCATCTCGATCAGGGTGTTGCGCGCGTACTGGTATTCGTGCGTGCCTTCTTCCAGCTCCGCCAGCCGGCGGAAGAACTGGCGGGACAGCGCCCGCGCGTCACGCGGGGCGACGGCTGCGGGGTCCGCGATACCAGGAAGGATCTCCTCGTCCGTCCTGTCCTGCGCGGCCTTGTCCGCGACCTCTGCTTGCGACCGGATGCCGACGGCGGTGTCCATTACCTCTCCCACGTAAGTCACGGTTCGACGACTGTTCCGCGGCCCGGTCTCCCGGGGCCACGGCTGCCGCGTGGTCCCCGGATACCCCGAGATCCCCGCCCCATGCACGTCTTCTCTCACGGGCCGGGTACCCCCGGTCACCCGACGCATGCAGACGAGTTTCGACGTGGCTCAAAATTTACTGAACGGCTGGATCGTATCTGTCCGGCACCGATGAGTCCCGGGCCGGACAGCGGTCGGTACAGGTGAGCGCGCGACCGGCGCCGCGACCCGTACAGGAGGTCCCCATGTCCCACGGTGGTTTCACCACGTGTCTCTGGTTCGACGGCCAGGCCGAGGAGGCGGCGCACTACTACGTCTCCGTCTTCAAGGACTCCGGCATCGGCCGGATCACCCACTGGAGCGAGGCCGGCCCCGGTGAGGCCGGGACCGTGCTCAGCGTCGAGTTCACCGCCAACGGACAGAAGTTCGTCGGCCTCAACGGCGGCCCCGAGTTCACGTTCAGCGAGGCCGTCTCGTTCATGGTCCTCTGCGCCGACCAGCGGGAGGTCGACCACTACTGGACCCGGCTGACCGAGGACGGCGGCGAGGGCGGACCCTGCGGCTGGCTGAAGGACAAGTACGGCGTCTCCTGGCAGGTCTGCCCCGAACGGCTGCTGGAGATGACCAACGACCCCGATCCGCAGAAGGCCGCCCGTGCCTTCGGCGCCATGATGAAGATGGGCAAGCTCGACCTCGCGGCCCTGGAGACGGCGTACGCGGGCGAATGAACGGACCCGGCGCGTCCTCGCGGCCGGCCGAGAAGACACACCGCATCCCGGGCGCCCCGCCCGCCCCGTCGCCGGCGTGGCGATCCGGGACCGACCGTCGAACACGAAAGGGCCGACCATGGCCGTGCAATCCGAAGGAACGCCCTGCTGGGCCGACGCGATGTTCACCGACCTGGAGGGCGCCAAGCGGTTCTACGGCGACGTCCTCGGCTGGACGTTCGGCGAATCGTCGTCCGAGTACGGCGACTACACCCAGGCGTACGCGGACGGGAAGGCCGTCGCCGCCGTCGTCCCGCCGATGCCCGGCCAGGAGAGCACCTCGCAGTGGTGCCTCTACTTCGCCTCGCCGGACGCCGCCGTCACCGCCGCGAAGGTCGAGGAGAACGGCGGCGAGGTGCTGATGGAGCCGATGCGGGTCGGTGACTTCGGCACGATGGCGATCGCCCGCGAGCCCAGCGGCGCCGTCTTCGGCATCTGGCAGGGCGACGCCCACGAGGGCTTCGAGGCGGTGGCCGAGCCCGGCGCCTACTGCTGGGCGGAGCTGTTCACCCGCGAGCCCGGGAAGGCGGACCCCTTCCTGGCGGCGGTCTTCCCGTACCGGATGAAGGACATGGCGGACGGGCACGTCGACTTCCGCCTCTTCGACCTGGGCGCCGACGCGGTGCTCGGCCGGATGCGGATGGGGGAGGAGTTCCCGCCCGAGGTCCCCTCCCACATCAACGTCTACTTCACCGTCGAGGACTGCGACGCGGCCGTGGCCCGCGCCGCCGAGCGGGGTGCCGTGCTCCGGTTCGGCCCGATGACCAGCCCCTTCGGCCGGTTCGCCGCCCTCACCGACCCGCAGGGAGCCGCCTTCTCGGTGATCGACGTCACCACGGCGGAGGGCGACATGCCCGAATTCAAGGACGCCTGACCCGGCCGGTCGGACCCCCCGCGCGGCCATGGCATGATCGGGCGCATGCGTGAACGTGTGGTGGCCGCGTGCGACGGGGCTTCGAAGGGAAACCCCGGACCGGCCGGATGGGCATGGGTGGTCTCCGACGACGAGCGGACCCCGGCCCGCTGGGAGTCGGGCCCGCTCGGCCGGGCCACCAACAACGTCGCCGAACTCACCGCGCTCGAACGGCTGCTGACCGCAGTCGAGCCGGACGTGCCGCTGGAGGTCCGGATGGACTCCCAGTACGCCATGAAGGCCGTCACCACCTGGCTGCCCGGCTGGAAGCGCAACGGCTGGAAGACCGCCGCCGGCAAGCCGGTCGCCAACCAGGACCTCGTGGTCCGCATCGACGCACTGCTCGACGGCCGCTCGGTCGAGTTCCGGTACGTCCCCGCCCACCAGGTCGACGGCGACCCGCTGAACGACTTCGCCGACCGCGCCGCCAGCCAGGCCGCCGTGGTGCAGCAGGCCGCGGGCAGCGCCCACGGCTCGCCCGAGCCGCCGCCCTCGCCCGGCACCCCGGCCGCGTCCGCCCGCCGCAAGTCGCCCCGGCGTGCCACCGGTGCCTCCGGGTCCGCCTCCGCGCGGACCATCAAGGCCAAGTTCGCCGGCCGCTGCCTGTGCGGCCGCTCCTACGCGGCGGGCGAGCCCATCGCCAAGAACGGGCAGGGCTGGGGCCACCCGGAGTGCCGTACCGCTGCCGGCTGACCACCCCCGCCGGATGATTCCGGGCCCGGACGTACGTCATCGCTGCTACCCTGCGAGGCCGATCGACTACTTCCGGTGACTTCCAGGGGTGTGCGTGTGAAGGTCGTCTGCGTCGGGGGCGGGCCGGCCGGCCTGTACCTCGCCATCCTGCTCAAGCGGCAGAACCCGTCCCACGACGTCACCGTCCACGAACGCGCCCCCGAGGGCTCCACGTACGGCTGGGGCGTCACCTACTGGCAGGGGCTGATGGAACGCCTCCGCGCCCACGACCCCGAGTCGGCGGACGCCGTCGCGGCCGAATCGGTCCACTGGTCCGAAGGCGTCGCCCACGTGCGGGACCTGACCACCCGTCAGCCCGGGGACCAGGGCTTCGGCATCGGCCGCCACCGCCTGCTCGCACTGCTCGCCGAACGCGCCCGGACCCTGGGCGTACGGCTGGAGTTCAACAGCGAGATCACCGAACCCCCCGCGGGGGCCGACCTGGTGGTGGCCGCCGACGGCATCGGCAGCGCCCTGCGCACCCGGTACGCGGACACGTTCGGCACCCGGGTGACCCACGGCCGCAACCACTTTTTGTGGCTCGGCACCACCAAGGTCTTCGACGCCTTCACCTTCGCCTTCGTCGAGACCGCCCACGGCTGGATCTGGGCCTACGGCTACCCCTACGACACCGGGCACAGCACCTGCGTCATCGAGTGCTCGCCCGAGACCCTCACCGGACTCGGCCTGCACGCCGCCGGCGAGGGCGACGGGCTCGCCGTGCTGGAGCGCCTCTTCGCGGACCTCCTCGACGGCCACCCCCTCATCGGCCGGGCGTCCGACGGCGCCGGCGTCCCCTGGCTGAACTTCCGCACCCTCACCAACCGCACCTGGCACCACGACGGCCTCGTCCTGCTGGGCGACGCCGCCCACACCACCCACTACTCCATCGGAGCCGGCACCACGCTCGCCCTGGAGGACGCCATGTGCCTGGCCACCGCCCTGCGCGAGCATCCCGCCCTCCCCGACGCCCTCGCCGCCTACGAGAAGCGCCGCCGCGCCGAGCTGCTGTCCGCGCAGAGCGCCGCCAGCTACAGCGCCCGGTGGTACGAGAGCCTGCCCCGCTACATCGAACTGCCCCCGCACCGCATGTTCGCCCTGCTCGGCCAGCGCCATTCCCCACTGCTGCCCCATGTGCCGCCCCAGCTCTACTACGGACTCGACAAGGCCGCCGGACAGCTCGAACCACTGCGCCGGCTCAAGCGCTGGCTCGGCCCCCGCGCGGCCCGCGCCCTGCACGCCGCGCGCACCCCCGGCCGCTCCCGCTGACCTCCGCCGCCCCGGCTCGGGGCAGGGCACCTGTTGGTGAATGGCCATTCACCGCATAGAGTGAATGACCATTCACCAGCCACGCACATTCATCCGCAGGAGCGTCCATGGACCCCTCCGCCCCCATACCCGAGCCGTCCGGCACCCTCGCGGCGCCGCCCCGGCTGCGGGAGCGCCTCACCATCCCCGTGCTGGCGTCGGGCGGCATCCTCATGGCCGTCATGCAGACAGTCGTCGTCCCGCTCCTGCCGGACCTGCCCCGGCTCACCGGGTCCTCACCGGCCGCCGTCTCCTGGACGGTCACCGCCACGCTGCTCTCCGGTGCCGTGCTCACCCCGGTCCTCGGTCGCGCGGGTGACATGTACGGCAAGCGCCGGGTGCTGACCTCCGCGCTCGCCCTGATGACCGTCGGCTCGGTGCTGTGCGCGCTGTCCTCGGACATCGCCGTACTCATCGCCGCCCGCGCCCTCCAGGGCGCCGCCGCCTCCGTCGTCCCGCTGTCCATCAGCATCCTGCGCGACGAACTCCCTCACCAGCGGCGGGGATCGGCGGTCGCGCTGATGAGCTCCACCGTCGGCATCGGAGCCGCCCTCGGTCTGCCGCTGGCCGCGCTCGTCGTGCAGTACGCCGACTGGCACACCATGTTCTGGCTGACCAGCGCCCTCGGCGCGCTCGGGGTCGCGGCCACCTGGTGGGCGGTCCGGGAGTCGCCGGTGCGCGAGTCCGGCCGGTTCGACGCCGTCGGGGCGCTCGGCCTGGCCGTCGCGCTGGTCTCCCTGCTGCTCGCCGTCTCCCAGGGCGGCCAGTGGGGGTGGACGAGTCCCGCCGTCCTCGGGCTGTTCGCCGCCTTCGTGGTGGTGCTCGCCCTGTGGTGGCGCCAGCAGCTGCGGACCGCCCGGCCGCTGGTCGACCTGCGGCTGGTGACCCGGCCGCGGGTGGGCCTGTCGCATGTGGCGGCCCTGCTCACCGGCTTCGCCTTCTACGCCAACTCCCTGGTCACCGCCCAGCTCGTGCAGGCGCCCGAGTCCAGCGGCTACGGACTCGGGCTGTCCATCGTCGCCACCGGCCTGTGTCTGCTGCCCGGCGGTGTCACCATGCTGCTCCTCTCGCCGCTGTCCGCGCGGATCTCCGCCCGGCGCGGGCCCAGGATCACCCTCGCGCTCGGCGCCGCCGTCATCGCCTGCGGCTACGCGCTGCGCATCGCCGACAGCCGCGACCTGTGGATGATCATCCTCGGGGCGACCGTGGTCGCCACCGGCACCACCCTCGCCTACTCCGCGCTGCCCACCCTGATCCTGCGCGCCGTACCGGCCGCCCAGACCGCGTCCGCCAACGGCGTCAACGTCCTGATGCGGACCATCGGCCAGGCCGTCTCCAGCGCCGCCGTCGCCGCCGTGCTGGTCCACCACACCAGCCTCGCCGGCGGGCTGCCCGTGCCCACCCTGCACGGCTATCTGCTCGCCTTCGCCATGGCCGGCGCCGTCGCGCTCGCCGCCTGCGCGGCCGCGCTCACCATCCCCGGCGACAGCGCCCCCGGCGGCACCCCCCGCGCCGAGGGCGCCACCCCGGGGGCTCGCGCCCTGGAGGAGGCGTGAGCACCGCGCCCGCTCCCGCGCGCCGGGACGCCGAGGCCACCAAGGCGGCCATCCTCAAGGCCGCCCGGCACCTCCTGGCCCGGCACGCGCACGCCGACATCACCCTCAGGGCCGTCGCGGAGCGGGCCGGGGTCAGCCCGCCGCTGGTGGTGAAGTACTTCGGCAACAAGGACGCCCTGTTCGCCCGTGTCATGTCCTTCGACACCGACGCCGACGACCTCCTCGACGCGCCCCTCGCCGGCCTCGGACGGCACATGGTCCGCCACGTCCTCGCCAGTCAGCGCGAGCGGGGCGCCGACCCGCTGCTGCGCATCGCCTTCGCCCCGCTGCACGGCGACCACGGCGACATCCTGCGCGCCAACTTCCGCGCCCAGGTCACCGATCGCCTCGCCGCCCGCCTCACCGGCCCCGACGCCGGCCTGCGCGCCGAACTTGCCGTCGCCGCGCTCATCGGGGTCGGCGTCATGTACGGCATCGCCCGCGGCCCGCATGTGCGCGAGAGCGGACCGGACCAGGTGGCCGACCGCTACGGGCCGCTGGTGCAGGCTCAGTTGACGCCCTGACTCACCCCTGGGAGCGTCTCGTCGATCACGCCGGGCCGGCCCCCGGTGGCACGCGGCCACCGGCCAGAGCGTGCCGTTCCGGGACCTCAGGGAGGTCGTCGGCCGGTACCCCGACCTGCACGTGGTGGGTGGACCGCCGGAGCGGGCGGGGGAGCACTCCGGGTTCCTCGGCCGGTGTTCGCGGGGTGGACAACCCCACCTCCGGTGCCACGACCCGCGAACGGCTCCGCCGGCGGCCCACCGGGCCGTGTTTCCTGGCCGATCCGGACGAGGATCACCACTTCGAGTGAGCCCGCACAGCAAGACCGATCAAGTGAGCGGTTTGAAAGAACGTTTGCGTGGTTAATTGCACCGCATGACCGAGCAGGCACCGCGCAGGGGGCGGGACGAGACCAGGGAAGAGCGGGCCGATCGCAAGTGGGGGGAGCTGATCCAGGAGGTACGCGTCGCGCAGACCGGCGTGCAGATCCTGTTCGGCTTCCTGCTGACGGTGGTCTTCCAGCCCAAGTACGCCCAACTGTCCAGCACCGACCAGATCATCTACATCGTCACCGTGGTCCTGGGGGCCTGTGCGACCGGCGCCCTCATCGGGCCCGTCTCACTGCACCGCCTGGTCTCCGGACGGCGGGTGAAACCGGAGGCGGTACGGCTGGCAGGGGGACTGACCTTCGTCGGTCTGGTGCTGCTGCTGGCCACCATGGCCTGTTCGCTGCTCCTGATCCTGCGGGTGGCCACCCACAACGGCTACGTGCCCTGGCTGGTCGGCTCCGTCGTCTTCTGGTACCTGCTCTGCTGGTACGGCCTGCCGATGTGGGCCCGCTTCCGGCACACCGACCCCGAGGACCGCTGACGCCCGTTAGGGCTCGCGAGGACCGCCAGCGAGCGGTCGTGGACCCGGCTGAGCAGCAGCAGGGAGAGCACGGAGCCGATCAGGGCGCAGAACATGTCCCACTGGGTGTCCCACACGTCGCCCTGGGTCGCGAGGAACGCGTCGGCTCCGTGCCCGCCGATCACGGCGGCCAGCCACTCCAGCATCTCGAAACAGGCGCTGAAGGCGAGGCAGGCGCAGACCGTCAGCGGGGCCAGCCAGCGGCTGCCGCGCAGCGGCGAGGTGCGGGTGAGCAGCTCCCGTACCAGGATCGCCGGGACGAAGCCCTGCATGAGATGCCCGAACCGGTCGTACGGATTGCGGCTCAGGTGCAGGGTGTCCCGCACCCAGTCGCCCGCCGGTACCTGCGCGTACGTGTAGTGGCCGCCGACCGCCAGGACCAGCGAGTGCGCGGCGAGCAGAGCGCACAGCAGGCCGGTGAGCGGGAAGCGCCGCCGGAGGAGCACCACCAGGGGCAGCCCGATCAGCACCCAGAAGGTCTCCAGGAACCAGGTCGTACGGTCCCGCGCGCCCCACGCGGAGACGGCCAGGCCCGCGGCGGACACGCCCGCGAACACGGCGGGCGGCACCGTGCGGCGGACGATCGGCCGGTCGGGGTGGACTGCGGTCATGGCGGGCTCCAGAGGCTGGACGGTGTCGGTCGCCCCATCGTCCGGCCACCCGGCGCGCGGGGGCATGAGTACCGGTACTCATGCCCAGTAGTGGCGCACGACCCGCTCGGGGGAGCACTCAGCCGGCTCCGCGAACTCCTTCGCGGAGATCCTCGGGGTCTCCCCGGCCGCCTGCCCGCCCGGCCGTACACTGCGCGCCACCATCAGCGCGGGCGCCCAGCCGCCGGTGCGCGCGTACACCCCGAACTCGCGGGCGTCACGCGCCACGAGGTCGGACACGGGCGCCGGAGCGACGGCGGTCGTCTCGGAGGGCTCGACGGCCAGGGTCACGCATGACTCTCCTGTCTGCGGGGGCTCGATGGTGCGGCCACCCGGCGGGCCGCGCGCCGGGGGGCAGCCTGTATGGCCCGACAGGTGATGTTCGGCCCCCGCCGGGGCCGGTTCCCTCAGCGCTCGCGGTCCGCGAGCCCGTCCAGCAGGACACGCAGCCCGGCCGCCGCACCCGGCTCCAGCGGCAGCCCGTCGAGCAGCTCACGGGCGGCGGCCATGTGCGAGCGGGCCTTTGACAGGGCCGCTCGCCGGCCGCCCGCCGCCTCGATCAGCGCCGCCGCCTCCGACGTGCGGTGCCGCCGGAGCAGATCGGGAAGGCACGCTCCCTCGGGGGCGGCGAGGGCGGCCACCACCGGGTACGTCCTCTTGCCCTCGCGCAGGTCGCCCCCCACCGGCTTGCCGGTGACCTCGGGGCGGCCCCATATGCCCAGCACGTCGTCGGCGAGCTGGAAGGCGACCCCGGCGTGCCGCCCGGCCCGGTCCAGCGCGGCGACGACCGGACGCGGCGCCCCGCCCAGCATCGCGCCGAGCGCGAGCGAACAGCCCAGCAGAGCACCGGTCTTGCCCTCCGCCATCACCCGGTACTCCCCGGGTGTCACCGCTTGCGGGCCGGTCCACGGCCGGGAGGCGAACAGCAGGTCGTCGGCCTGCCCCCGCAGCACGTCGGCCAGCGCGCCCGACAGCAGCCGCACCCCGCCGGGAACGTCTGCCAGGACACCGACGGCCAGCGCGAACAGGGCGTCCCCGGCGAGGACGGCGGGACCCGTGCCGTACGCCTTCCACAGCGCCGGGCGACCGCGCCGCACGGCGTCGCCGTCCATGATGTCGTCGTGCAGCAGCGAGAAGGCGTGGACCAGTTCCACCGCGACCGCACCCGGCACCCCCGCCCCGGCGTCCGCGCCGGCCGCCCGCGCCCCGAGCACCGCCAGTGCCTGCCGCACCCCCTTGCCGCCGGCCTCCGCGCCCTCGCGCCAGCCGAAGGAGTACGCGGCCATCTCGGCCAGCCACGGATGCAGCCCGGCGACCGCCTCCCGCAGCGCGGGACGCACCAACTCCCTTGTCCCGGACAGGATGTGGGCCGCCGTGGTCCGCTCCTCGCGGAACACCGCCGTCACCGGGCACCCTCCGCCCCGGGCGCGAACTCGGCCTGCGCGCGGGCCACCATCTCCCGTGCGTGCCGCAGCCCCGAGCGCTCCAGCACGACCGCCAGTTCGGCCAGTTCGGCCGCCGTCTCCTCAGGGTCACGGCCCAGGCGGGCCAGGGACTTGGCCAGGCCCAGCCGGGACAGTGCCTCGCCGCGCGGTTCGTCCATCGTGCGGAACTCGGACAGCGCAAGGACGTACAGGTCCCGCGCCTCCTCGTGACGCCCGGCGCGGTACAGGACGTTGCCGCGCATCTTGTGGTTGTAGGCGAGCGCGCTGGACAGGTTCATCGTCCGGCACGTCTCCTCCGCCCGCGACAGCAGCTCCAGCGCCCGGTCGGTGTCCGAGTCGCGGGCCGAGAGGATGTCGGCGAGCCCGCGCAGCGCCCAGGCGTGCCCGCGCCTGTCGTCGGCGCGCTCCGCTATCCCGGCCGCCTCCTCGAAGAGCGCCCACGCCCGGTCGAAGTCGCCGGTGTTGCGGTGCATCTGGGCGATGCCCTCCAGAGCCCACACCGTGTGCCGGGCCTCTCCCCGACGGCGGGCCTCGGCCAGCAGTTGTTCGTGCAGCCGGCCGACCGCCGCGTAGTCACCCTGGATGCGGCCGGTCTCCGCGAGCCCGGCCAGCGAGTAGCCCCGGACCACGATGTCGCCGCCGCGCTCGCCGAGTTCGGCCGCCAGCCCCAGCAGCCGCCAGGCGAGCGGGAACGCCCCGCGCTGGCGGGCCAGCGTGCCCCCGCTCCACAGCGCCCAGGCCATCGCCCCGGTGTCCCCGGCGGTACGGGCCGCGCGGTAACTCGCCTTCCACGCGCGGTCGGCCTCCACCGTGCTGCCGAGCCGGCGGTTCGCCTCGGCCACCGCGAGACCGCAGCGGGCCACCTCGGCGGCGTGCCCGGCCCGCTCGGCCTCGCGCAGCCGCTCCAGCCCCTCGGCGAGCACGTCGGTCAGCGAGGAATTGACGGACAGGGTGGTCAGGGCGCCCTGGTACTCCGGGGCGAAAGCCTTGCCGTACATGTGAACCCTTCTATACACCACGTGTATACGCGCCGCGTATACCACGCGGGCGAATCGCCCCGGTCCACCGGGGGTCCGGGGCGGGGTCGGTCGTGGGGCAAGACGCGGGTACGGCGACGGGGGTTGCCCGTGCGACGCGGATCACTCCGGGTGGCACGGGCAACCCCCGCATGGAATCAGTGCTGTTGGGTCTTCTGCGGCGTGGCCTCGCTGGGCCGGACCACCACGACGCCCTCGCCCTGGAGCATGAGCTGGACGGCTTCGCCCGAACCGCCCCGCAGCATCGACCCTATGGACTGCGAGCGGTGCAGCGAGGTGCGCAGGTTCGCCGTCCAGCCGACCACCGCGTCCGTGTCGACGTACACCGGCGCCTGCTCGGAGACCGGTATCACCAGCGGTTCGCCCTCGCAGATCAGGCCGAGTCTGCCGTGCCCGCTGAAGACGCTGTTGAACAGCCCGCCGCCCGCGATGCCGGAGCCCTTCACCGTCTTGATCTCGTACGACAGCGATGCGTCGAAACACAGCACGTTGCGGCCGTTGACGGTGAACTGGTCACCCGGCTCCACCTCGACGACGAAGCAGTTCTGCGCCTCGTGCGCGAACCAGGCCTCGCCCCGCCCGCGCACCGACATCAGCGGCAGTCCCTCGCCGGTCACCGCGCGCTTGAGCATGCCGCCCACGCCCTGGCCCTTGCGCTCGAACTGGAGACTGCCCCGGTGGGCGATCATCGCGCCCTGACGGGCGAGCATCTCACCATCCACCGCGTACCTGACGCACTTGCCGTTCTGCATCGTCATTCCCGGCTCGACGGCCGGACGCACCATGTGCCCACTGGAAAAGAGTTCGCCCTTCATGAGCGCATGGTGTCCCGGACGGAACCGTTCCGCCAAGATCACCGCACTGACGGGCCGGCCGGGACGCGGAGTTCAGCGTGCCGGGGCCGGGGCGACGTCCGCGTTGCGCTCCACCAGGGCCGCCCCGCGCCGCTGCTCGGCGCCCTTGCCGCAGAAGGCCGGCTCCAGGGCGCCCGCCAGCGTGTTGAGCACCTTGCCGTTGTTGGAGGTGGTGGCCACCGCCGTCAGCGCCCGCTTGCCGTCCTTCGTGGCGAACGCGTAGGTGTAGTAGCCCTGTACGGCGCCCGTGTGTCCGTACACCGACACCCCGCAGGACAGGTCCCTGCGGCGCAGGCCGAGGCCGTACGCGGTCGTCGCGTCGACCTTGGTGAAGCGCTCCATCTGGGCGAGCCGGGCGGCGGAGAGCAGCTTGCCGCCCAGCAGCGCCGCGTAGAACGTGTTCAGATCCTTGGCGGTGGAGATGACGGCGCCCGCGCTCTGCGCCCAGGACACGGTCTGCTCGGTCGCGTCGACCAGTGGGTCACCGGACCGGTCCGGGGTCAGATAGCCGCGCGCGAACCGGCCGGGGATCCTGGTGTCGGGGTGGACGTAGAAGGTGTCCCGCAGCTTCAGCGGGCCCGTGATCCGCTTCTCGTACGCCTCCTTGACCGGGCGTCCGGTGAGCTTCTCGATGAGCATGCCGGCCACCACGAAGTTGGTGTTGGAGTACGAGTAGGCCGCGCCGGGCGCGTTGACGCGCGGCTTCCTCAGGGAGAGCGCGATCAGCCGGGGGTAGGTGAACACCTTCTTCCGCACGGCCTCGAAGCCGGAGACGCTCTCGGCGAACATGTCGTTGGTGTAGTCGTACAGGCCGCTGCGGTGGCTCAGCACGTGCCGCACGGTGATGGCGTCGCCCGGCAGCAGCTCCGGCAGGTACCGGTTGACCGGTGCGTCGAGGTCCAGCCGCCCCTCGTCGGCGAGTTGGAGCAGGACGACCGAGGAGAAGGTCTTGGTCACGCTGCCGATGCGGAACCGGTCGGCGGTGCTGGCCGCGCGGCCGGTTCCCCGGTCGGCGACACCCCGGCTGATCAGATGGCTGCGGCCCTGGTCGTCGATCCGGGCCAGCGCGGCCGGGGCGCCCTGGGTGCGGACCGCGCGCAGCACCCCGTCCACCCCCGCCGTGTCGGGTGCGGGAAGCGCGGCAGCCGCGCCCCTCTCCCCGGTCGCCGCCCGTGCCGGGACGACGAGCAGCGACAGCGCCACCGCTCCCAGTACCGCGCTCCTGCCCGCCGTTGCCGAGACCATCAGGTCACCACTCCCGTCCACACAGCCGTTGATGCGACGTGCGTCACATTCCGGCCTGGAACCTAGGGGATTGACGGCCCGTCTCCCCAGTCGACACACAGTCGGCCAGGTGGTGATCACTCCGGGGTGTCCTTTGGGTAAAGGATTGTCCCGGAGTGCAGCGAAATAGATCATTCCTTCTTTACGTGGCCATGACTCATCCGAAAGGGTGAACCTTCGGGGCGCGACCCGCCTGCCCCGATGGTCGCCCAACGGCGCCATGTGCCACGACGGCCGGCGTGTCCGGCCGTCGTCGAACGAAGGAACAACCCCTGGTGCGCAGACCGCACATACGCAGTGTGGCCGTCGCCGTCGCGGTGGCGACGGCGGCCACGGGCCTGGCCGGCACGGCCTTCGCCCGCCCCGCGCCCTCGAAGGCCCGCACGGCCGCCGAAGGCGTCCGGACCGCCGCACGGACCGCCCCCGTGGTGAACGCCGCCCGCGCGGCCGCCGTCGCCCACGCCGACGCCTCCGGGGTCGGCACCGGTGACGAACTCCGTGTGCAGGACGTCATGTTCGACCCCGAGGGCGGCCGTCACGTCCGCTTCCAGCGAGCCCACAGCGGCATGCCGGTGCTCGGCGGCGACCTCGTCGTCCACCTCAACCGGCAGCTCGCCTACACCGGCGTGACCACCGCGGCCGGCCGGGCCGTGCAGGCCACCGCCTCCGATGCCCGGATCACCCCCAGGCAGGCAGCCGCCAAGGCGGCCGACGCCGCCGAGGGTGACGCCGGCACCGCCGAACTCGTCGTCGACGCGCGCGACGGCGAGACAGCTCTCGCCTACCGGGTCACCGTGACCGGCAGTGCCCTGGACGGCGCGAGCGGTACCCGCACGGTCGTCGTGGACGCCGTCACCGGCGAGGTCCGCAGCAACGCCCCGGACGCGGACGAGTTCCTCTCGCCCAAGCTCCGCAAGACGCTGCGGGCGCGCGGCGAGACGCTCACCCCGTCCACCTCCGCCCAGAGCGCGCCCGGTCTCCTCACGGGCATCACCTCGGGCGCCTCGGGCTACCCGGCGACCGCCCGCGGCACCGGCAAGACCCTGTTCGCGGGCAGCGTCCCGCTGACCACCACGCAGACCTCGCGCGGCCACTTCCAGCTCAAGGACCCCACCCGGTACAACACCGAGACGCGGGATGCCAAGGGCAAGTACTCCGAGTCCTTCGGCAGCGGCACCGCGATCACGGGTACCAGCAACGTCTGGGGCAACGGCAGCACGGGCAACCGCAACAGCGCGGCCGCCGACGCCCAGTACGGCGTCACCAAGACCCTGGACTTCTACAAGAAGACCTTCAACCGGTCGGGCATCGCCAACAACGGCAAGGCCGCCCGCGCGATGGTCCACTGGGGCCGCGGGGTCGGCAACGCCTTCTGGGACCCGGCGTGCGGCTGCATGCTGTACGGCGACGGCGACGACATGATCAAGAAGCCGCTGGTCGTCCTCGACGTCACCGGTCACGAGCTGACCCACGGGGTCGTCGACGCCACCGCCAAGCTGGAGCCGACCTACGTCGACCGCGACGGCAACCAGTACGGCGAACCGGGCTCGCTCAACGAGTCCCTCGCCGACATCTTCGGCTCCAACGTGGAGTTCTTCGCCGCCAACGCGAAGAACCCCCCGAACTACCTGCTGGGCGAGAAGCTTGGCCTGAAGCAGAAGTTCCTGCGCCGCCTCGACCGCCCCTCCCTGGACAAGCTGGAGGGCACCGTCGACTACTGGTCGAAGGCCACGTACGACACCGAGGTGCACGCCGGTTCCGGCGTCTCCTCGCACGCGTACTACCTCCTGGCCGAGGGCAGCGGCAAGAAGAAGATCGGCGGCGTGTCCTACGACTCGCCGACCTACGACGGCGGCGCCGTCAAGGGCATCGGCCGGGCCAGGGCCACGGCGATCTTCTACCGCGCCCTGACCCGCTACATGGTCTCCACCACCGACTTCCACGACGCCCGCGTGGCGACGCTGAACGCGGCCAGGGACCTGTACGGCGCGACGAGCACCGAGTACCGGACCGTCGACCGGGCCTGGGCCGCGGTCAACGTCAAGGCCGCCAACACCCCGGCGAACCGCTGACGTACACCGGCTCCGGCCGGGCCCCGTCCCGCCTCCGGGCGGGGCGGGGCCCGTGGCGTGCCGGCGAAGGCCCGCGCCCTGCCCACGGCGTCCGGTTCCGCGCACCCATCCGGTCCTACGGACGAGACACCACCCGGTACGCGGGCGGACACGCACCGTACCGAGGTGCGGCGCGCGGATGTCGGCGGGACCATCGCAGGCATGGGCCACACGAAGGAACCAGGCAGGTGAACGGCCGGGGGAGAGCGTGCCGGGCGGCCGCCGTCCTGCTGCTCACCCTCACGGGCCAGGCGACGCCGGCCCTGGCGGTGACCCCGCCCGCCGGAGTCACCGTGCGCGGCTCCGGCGTGGTCACCTGGGCCGCGAGCGCCCAGCGCGTCGGCCAGGGCGCCGACCGGGCCTACCGGCTGATCGTGAAGGTCAGCGCGGGCGGGAGCGACCTGCGCGTCCGGCTGTCCAACGCCTACGGGGACCGCCCGCTCACCGTCGACTCCGCCCACGCGGGCCTCCAGGCCGGCGGGGCGGCCCTGGAACCGGGCAGCAACCGGGCGCTCACCTTCGGCGGCAGGCACGCCGTCACCGTCCCGGCGGGCGGCGCCGTCTGGAGCGATCCGCTGCCCGGCCCGGTCCCCGCCGGAGCCCGCCTCGCCGTCAGCCTCCGCACGCCGGGCGCGCGAGGACCCGCCACCGGCCACGAGATGGCCCTCACCACCTCCTACCTGGGCCGGCACGCGGACCCCGGTGGGGACGGCGGCACCGGGTGGACGCCGGCCACCGGATCCTGGTGGTACCTCGACGCCGTCTCCGTACGCCCCGCACGCCCCCGTACCGGCGCGGTCGTGGCGCTCGGGGACTCCATCACGGACGGGTGGGGGTCCACTCCCGGTCTCGACCGGCGCTGGCCCGACGACCTCGCCCGGCGGCTGCGCGCGGCCGGCACGGGCATCGCCAACGAGGGGATATCCGGCAACCGGATCCTCACCGACAACGACGGCGGCCCGAGCGCCGGGCGCCGGCTGGAGCGCGACGTGCTCTCCCAGCCCGGCGTGCGCACGGTGATCCTCTACGAGGGCGTCAACGACCTCAAGGCGCGGGGCGGCGCGAGCGCGGCCCAGATCGTCGCCGGCTACCGGAAGATCAGCGAGCGGGCCCACGCGGCGGGCCTGTGCGTGGTCGGCGCCACCGTCGCCCCCTTCAAGGGCTGGCTCCAGTGGAACCCGGCCGCCGAGAGGGTACGCCGCGAGGTCAACCGCCAGATGCGCACCGACGGCGGCTTCGACGCCGTCGCCGACGTCGACCGCGTGCTGCGCGACCCAGGTGACCCGGCCCGGCTGCGCCCCGACCTCGACAGCGGCGACCATCTCCACCCCGACGACGACGGCATGCGCGCCATCGCCGGGGCCGTCGACCGCCCGAGCCGGGACTGCCGGCGCTGACGCCGGTTCAGCCCAGCAACCGTGCCCAGTCGGCCGGGACCCGTCCGGCCGGGCCCGGTACCGGCTGGTCGACAGGGTGGCTCTCCGGCGGGGCGAGGGCGGGGCCCGACTCGTACAGCTCCTCCGTGGCGTAGTTCCAGAACCAGACCTCGCCCGGCTCGAAGCTGCGCAGCACCGGATGGCCGGTCTTCCGGTGGTGCGCGGTGGCGTGCTTGCCCAGCGAGTCGTCACAGCACCCGATGTGCCCGCACCGCGCGCAGCGGCGCAGGTGGAACCACCAGCCGCCCGCCTCCTCGCACTCCTCGCACCCCGTACCGCTCGGCGGCACGGACGGGTCGATCGCGGTGTCCTCACTCATGCGCCCTCCAGGGGTTCGCCGGTTCCGCCGGACGTGGTGCCGGCACTCAGGGGGAGACGGACCTGGAAGCGGGTGTCGCCCGGGACCGACTCCAGACGCAGGGTGCCGTGGTGCTTGTCGACGACGATCCGCCGCGAGATGTCCAGCCCGAGACCGGTGCCCGCGCCGACCGGCTTGGTGGTGAAGAACGGATCGAAGATCTGCTCCCGGATCTCCGGCGGCACACCGGGCCCGGTGTCCGCGAACTCCACCAGCGCCCGCTCCCCGTCCCGAGCCGTCCGCACGGTCAGCGTGCCACCGCCGCCGTCCTGGGTCATCGCGGACACCGCGTTGTCGATCAGGTTGGTCCACACCTGGTTCAGCTCCGCCGGATAGCCCGGCAGCGAGGGCAGCGTACGGTCGTAGGAGCGCACCACCTCGATGTGCGGGCCGAGCTTGCCCGACAGCATCAGCAGCGTGCTGTCGAGGAGTTCGTGCACGTCCACCTCGCGGAACGGTGCCCGGTCGAGCTGGGTGTACTGCTTGGCCGCGTCGACCAGCTGGGAGACCCGGGTGGTGGCGTCCTCGATCTCGTTCATCAGCAGCTCGGTCTCGATGGTGTAGTTGAGCCAGCCCACCGCACCGCCCAGGATCTCCCGGTCCACCGTGGAGGCCACCCGCTCCAGCCAGTCGGCGTCCAGCCCGGCCTGCACGAAGACCGGGGCGAGCCGCCACCCGTCCTCGATGCCGTGGTCGCTCATCCAGTCGGCCAGCGCGTCCTCGCGGTCGGCCGCCTCCAGCGGACCGAGCGCCGGCGCCTTGGCGACCTGCTCGGCGGTGCGCTCCTGCATCTCGATCAGGGTCGCCAGCGCGTCGCGGGAGAACGGCCCCTCGGCGATCAGCGCCAGTTTGTGCCGCATCCGCGCCACCCGCTCCCGCAGGGTGGCTGTGGCGCGCACCGCTGCCGCCGCGGGGTTGTTCAGCTCGTGGGTGAGCCCCGCCGACAACGAGCCCAGTGCCAGCAGCCGTTCGCGCTGTCCGATGGCCGCCTGCGTGCTCTTGGAGCCGAAGAACAGCCCCTCCAGCAGATGCACCGCCATCGGGAACCAGTCCCGCATGACCTCCGCGAACACCGCGGCGGGCAGCACGAAGAACCGCGTCGGCTCCGTCACCCGCATCGAGTTGTTGTACAACTGCCGCATCCGGTCGCCGAGATACGCCTGCATCGCGCCGCCGTACACCCCGCGCTGGGAGGTCCGGGACACCTCCACGTCCTCGGCGCCGATCCGCCGCGACAGCACGACCGTGCCCTCGATCAGCACGTAGAAGCAGGTCGCCGGGTCGCCTTCGGTGTACACCGGGCCCGGTTCGAACAGCTCCACCCGGCCCTCGCGGCACAGCCGCCCCAGCTGACCGGGCGACAGCCGCTCGAAGAGGAACAGACTGCCGATCTCGTCGGCGCCGCACGGCAGCGGGCGCCCGCTCACGACTGCTCCAGATAACGGTGGACGAGCATCACGGCCATGGCTCCCTCTCCTACGGCGGACGCGACCCGCTTGGCCGACTCGGCGCGCGCGTCGCCCGCCACGAACACACCGGGCACACTGGTCTCCAGGTGGTACGGCGGCCGGTCCAGCTCCCAGCCCTCCGGCAGCTCCCCGTCCACAGTCAGGTCCGGGCCGGCCAGGATGAACCCCCGCCCGTCCAGGCGCACGGTCCCGTCCAGCCACCCGGTCAGCGGGGCGGCGCCGATGAACACGAACATCCACCGGGCCTCGACCTGGTCGGCCTCACCGGTGTCCACCCGGCGCAGGGTCAGCCGCTCCAGCCGGTCCGAGCCGTGCGCCGCCTCCACCTCCGTGCGGACGCGCACCGCGATGTTCGGTGCCTGGGTGATCTGCTGGACCAGGTAGTGCGACATGGACGCCGACAGGTCGGGCCCACGCACCAGCAGCGTCACCGACCTGGCGAACCTGGACAGGTACACCGCCGCCTGCCCGGCCGAGTTGGCGCCGCCCACGACGAACACGTCGTGACCGAGGCAGGACGGCGCCTCGGTCAGCGCCGACCCGTAGAACACCCCGCAGCCGGTCAGCCCGGCACAGCCCTCGGCCGTGAGACGCCGGTACTGCACCCCCGTCGCCAGGATCACGCTGTGGGCGCCGATCGCGGAGCCGTCGGCGAACCGGACGATCCGTGCCGCGCCGTTGACCTCGAGTCCCGTCACCTCGCGCGCGGTGAGGAGCTCCGCGCCGAACCGGGTCGCCTGGCGGCGGGCGCGGTCGGTGAGCTGGACGCCGGAGACGCCGTCGGGGAAGCCGAGGTAGTTCTCGATACGGGAGCTCTGCCCGGCCTGGCCGCCCGTCGCCGAACGCTCCACCAGCACCGTGCGCAGCCCCTCCGAAGCCCCGTACACCGCCGAGCCGAGCCCGGCCGGACCGCCTCCGATGACCACCAGGTCGTAGAAGTCGGACGTCGGCGTCGTCGCCAGGCCGACCCGCGCGGCCAGTTCCGGGGGCTCGGGCTCGACCAGCACCCCGCCGTCCGGGGTGATCACCAGCGGCAGCCGCAGCCCGTCCTGCCCGGCGGCCGCCAGCAGCCGCCGCCCCTCCGGGTCCTCCACCGAGTACCAGCGGTAGGGCACCTGGTTGCGGGCCAGGAACTCCCGTACGTCCGACGAGCGCGCCGACCAGCGGTGGCCCACCACCCTCATGAACGGCACCGGACGGTGGTCCCCGGTCCGCCAGGCGGCCAGCAGGTCGTCCACCACCGGGTACAGCTTCTCCTCCGGCGGGTCCCAGGGCTTGAGCAGATAGTGGTCGAGGTCGACCACGTTGATCGCGTCGATCGCCGCGCCCGTGTCCGCGTACGCCGTCAGCAGCACCCGCCGGGCACCGGGATAGACGTCCATCGCGCGTTCCAGGAACTCGATGCCGTTCATCACCGGCATCCGGTAGTCCGCCAGCATCACCGCCACGCAGTCCCCGCGCAGCTTCAGCTCGCGCAGCGCCTCCAGCGCCGACTGGCCGGACTCGGCGCGCACCACGCGGTACGACGCGCCGTAGCGGCGCCGCAGATCGCGGGCGACCGCGCGGGACACGCTCGGGTCGTCGTCCACGGTCAGCAGGACGGTCCGTGCGCCGTCGGTCGGCTCTGCCATGCGTTCTCACCCCGGGCGGTCGGGAGCACGGGACGGTCCCGCCCATCGTATGTGTGTTTCTCCCGCTTCGCCCCGGTGTGCTCCTGGCGTCGGATCGCGGACGCACCCGTCCGCTGTGGCAGGGTCATGGCGACGACGGAACACGCCGGACGACGAGGAGACCCGCACGCATGACACGCCCGATCACGGCAGGGGTGGACGGTACCGGGGAGAGCCTGGCGGCGCTGGAGTGGGCGGCACGTGAGGCCGTGCGCCGGGGGCGGACGCTGCGCGTGGTGCACGCCTGGAAGGAGGCCGGGGAGCTGCCCGCCGACCGGGACACGCAGCGCGCCTGGGCCGAGGAGGGCGTCGGCCGCGCCGCCGGCTCCCTCACCGAACGGCACCCCGGTCTGGACGTGACCGTGGAGCTGGCCGAGGACGACGCGGTGGACGCGCTCCTCGCGGCCGGCGCGGACGCCGAGGTGCTGGTCCTCGGCACCCGCGGACACGGCGCGGTCGTCGGCTTCCTGCTCGGCTCGGTCGGCCTCCGGGTCGTCGCGGAGACCACCCGGCCGGTGATCCTGGTGCGCGCAGGGGACCGCCCGGAGGCCGAGTCCGCCGGGCGGGAGATCGTCGTCGGCCAGCACGGCACCCCGGAGGACAGCGCCGCCGCGCTGCGCTTCGCCTTCGAGACAGCGTCCGCCCGCGGCGCCACCCTCCGCGCGGTGCGCGCCTGGACCCTGCCGCCCGTGTTCGCCTACAGCCCCGGCTCGCTCAAGCTGCTGGACGAGTCGGGCGGCCTCGAACCGTACGAGAAGCGGGCGCTGGCCGACGCGCTGCGGCCCTGGCGGGAGCGGTTCCCCGGCGTGCCGGTCGTGGAGCACGTCGAGATGGGCAGCGCCGGACAGGTCCTGGTCTCCCAGGCCACGCGGGCCCAGCTTCTCGTGGTGGGCCGCCGGGCCCGCCGTACGGCGGTAGGCGCCCGGATCGGGTCGGTCGCGCACGGTGTGCTGCACCACGCGGGCAGCCCTGTCGCCGTCGTCCCGCAGGACCGGCCCACCGCCCCGGAGCCGGGTGACGGTCCGGCCTGACGGTCAGGACACCCGGTCGCGGGCCTGCTCGACGGCGGCCCGCACCGGGCCCCGGTACAGCGGACCGTGCCCCGGCAGCAGCAGGTCGCCCTCCAGCGCGCCGATCAGCGCCAGCGAGGCCACCGCCCGGTCTCCCTCGTGGTGGAAGAAGCCGTGCAGCATCTGCGGGCCCCGGACGCGGGAGGTCGCGTGCCCGGTGATCAGAGCGTCCCCGGAGATCACGACGCCCGCCTCCGGCAGGTGGTAGACACAGTGCCCGTCGGTGTGGCCCGGCGTGTGCACGGGCACCGGGCGGCCCGGCAGGTCGAGGGCACCCCCGGCCGCGAACGGCTCGGGCCTCAGCACCGGGTTGCGCCCGGTGCCGCCCGCCTTGACCACCTGCACCGCCCACGGCACCACACCGGGCCGCCAGGCGTTGCGCGCCACGTCACCGAGGGAGCACTGCTGGAGGAAGTCCCTTCGCGCGTGCGGGACTTCGGCCGGATGCAGCAGCACCGGCGTACCGTGGACGTCGCGCAGGTACTCGGCCGAGCCCAGGTGGTCGTTGTGCGCGTGGGTGATCAGTACCGCGGTGACCGCCTCGGGTGAACTGCCCACGGCGGCAAGGGAGTCGAGCAGCAACTGCCGGTCTCCCGGATATCCGGTGTCGATGAGTGCGACGTCCTCGCCGTCCTTCAGGATCACCCAGTTGACGTGGTGGGCCCGCACCAGGTGAACGCCCTCCTCGACCTGCTCTGTCCGTGCCCGCATGTTCCCCTCGGATTCCGGCCGGTGACCTGACCGGCCCAGCCAATCAGACGCCGGAGCCGGCGCACCCCGCCAGGGCGGAACCGGACGCTTGTCCGGCGCCCGGCGGCCCGCGCCGGCTCGTGGACGCCGTGCGGGGGCGGGACGCAGGAGGGGTTGGGTCCTCCGGCCCTCCCATCCGGGAAGTGTGGCCCAGATCGCTCGGGGCCTCACCGGTTGATCCTGGTAGCGGAGCAGTCAGCCGAGGGAAGTGATCGGCATGTGGTACGACGGCGGATGGAGCTGGGGCGGCTGGATCATCATGACGGTGTTCATGGTGCTGTTCTGGGCGGTCCTGATCGTCGGGGTCATCGCACTCGTGCGTTACCTCGCCGGTGCCCGTCATCAGCAGCGGCCCGGCTCACCGCCGCCCGGTGAGGGCGGGTGGCAGGACCGAGGGGCCGAGAGCCTGCTCGCCGAGCGGTTCGCGCGTGGGGAGATCGACGAGGACGAGTACAGACGCCGGCTCACGGTGCTCCGGGAACACCGGTGAACCCGCGTCGTCGCCGAGGGGTCTGGCCGTCGGTCGCCATTGCCGCCGCGGCCTTGGTCCTGGGCGTCGTTACCACGGGTCTGATGGCCGCGTCCGGCGCCTTTCACAGGCCGGGGTCCGCGGCCTGGCATGCGCAGAGCACACGCTGCGGCGCACCGGCCGCGCGGGGCAGCGCGGTCGAGGTGACCGTCCGGGACACCGGACGCATGATGAAAGGCCCGAACCGGACCGCGCCGAACGACGGCCACCCCGGTGGGTACGGCATGGGCATGATGCGTCTGGTGGCGCGCCCCGCGGCCGTTCCGGCGGGAAGGGTCACGGTGCGGGTGGTCAACGCCGGACACCTCACGCACGAGGTGATCGTGTTGCCGCTCGCGGCGGGCCGGGCAGCCGGGGAACGTGCCGTCGGCTCCGACGGCCGGGTATCGGAGGCAGGCAGTCTCGGCGAGGCGTCCCGCACCTGTGGCAGTGGGGCCGGCGAGGGCATCGCCTCGGGTGCGGCGGGCTGGACCACGGTGACTCTGAAGCCGGGCCGCTACGAGCTGCTGTGCAACATCCCGGGCCACTACGCGTCCGGCATGTACACGGAGCTGTACGTCACCCGGTGAGCGGAGAACCGGCGGCTGCCCGAACCGGCGCCGAGGGCGGCACGACGGCCCGACACGGAACGTGGGCCCCTGTCAGCGGCCCGGGTGGCTCCTGATGTCCCGCTCGCGCAACCCGAAGCCGTCGGGCCGGGCGGCCTCCGTGGCCCAGGGGACGCACGACCGCGACGTGCCGGGGAAACGGTCCGTCGTTGGGTTCGTCCAGGCTGGTGACGAGCCTGGACGCACCAGACCCCGCTCACCGGGATCGATCGGCACCGCTGCTTCCCCGCGCCTCGATCCGCCGGACAGGCCCTCGGCCGACCCGAACGCCGGACTTCCGCGCGTGTCGGTCCGGGGCAGCCCGGTGGTACGCGGTGACCCGGGTTAGCGTCGACCGGCATGGCACGCCGGCGCACGGGAGGTATCGCGGTGCCGACGGTCAGGCCACACGCGGACGCCACGACCCTGCCGATCGTCCTCGCCCTCGCCCTCGCTTTCGCGGTCACGGTCGTCGACCCGCTGGTGCTCAGCCTGAACCTGCCCGAGGTGAGCCGGGCCCTTCATGTGCCGCCGCAGGCCCTCGGGCTGCTGAGCGGAGCGGCGACCCTCGTGATGGCCGCCGCCGTCCTCGCCGCGGGCAGCCTCGGGGACATGTTCGGCCTCAGGCGGCTGCTGATGCTGGGACTTGTCGTCGTCGTGGTCGCAGACCTGCTCTCCGTGTTCTCCCCCGGCTACGGCTTCCTGCTGGCGATGCGCTTCCTGGACGGGCTGGGGATGACCGCGCTGCTGGGAGTACCCCTCGCCCTGCTGAAAGTGGTGGTGCCGCCGGAGAGACGGCCGATGAGTATCGGCGTCCTGATGGCGATCACGATGATCCTCTGCGGAGCGGCCCCCGCGTTCGCGGGGTGGATGGTGGCGGCCGTCGGCTGGCGGTCCCTGTTCCTGATCGCCCCCGTCCTGTGCCTCGTCTCGCTCTGGCTGACGGCCCGCCGCGTCCCGGAGTCACCCGTCCAGCGGGGCCGCCGCCTGGACGTCCTCGGTGTGGCGATGATCGGCGCCGCCCTGCTGGCCCTCGTCCTCGGTCTCGCGGCGGCGCAGAACGGCATCTCCCGGCCCGAGACCTGGGTGCCGCTGGTGATCAGCACGGTCGTCGCCGTGCTCTTCGTGCTCCACGAGCGTCGCACCGCTGAGCCCGCCCTGGATCTGGCGCTGTTCTGCAGCAGACCCTTCCGTGTGGCCTTGGCCGCGACCCTCACGCTGAACTTCCTCGCGGCCGGACTCGGCATCGTTCTGGGACAGTTCGGGAGCATCGTCCTGTCGCTGTCCCCAGAGACCATCGGCCTGCTGTACCTGCCCGGCACACTGCTGGTCGCCGGTGCCGTCGTCCTGGCCGGGCGCCTGGTGGGCAAGTACACCCCGCGGCCGGTGATGGTCACCGGACTGGTGCTGATGGCGGCGAGCGGGCTGCTGCTGGCGGGCACGGCGGGCCCGGCGATGGCGGTGTGGCTGCTCGTACTGGCAACGTGGCTGTGCAACCTCGGCTCGCTGGTCACCTCCACCTCGGTGTCCGAGACGGTCCTCTCCCAGGCACCGCCCGGGCATTCCGGCACGGTGGCCTCCGTCCAGATGGCCTTCGCGATGACCGGCTCCGCGTTCGGGCCCACCGTCTACCTCCTCCTCTTCGACGTCTTCTTCAAGCGGCAGTGGCTGGCCGACGCGAAGTCACGCGATCTGTCGGTGAGAGAGGCCGAACAGGCCGTGGACGCCGTACGCGGTGCGATGGCGCAGAATCCGGGTGGCAGCGGATACGACCCGAACCTGTTGCGACAGGCATCGGGACTGGATCTCGCGCTGGACTTCGCCGGGGGTCTGCGGCTCACCATGCTCGCGGTCAGCATCGTGCCGCTCGTCGTGGCTGCGATGGCCCTCTGGCTCATGCCCCGCCGGGAAGGGCCCCGCGCGTAGCGCTCGCCGCTGCCACGGCGGACGCCGGCCTCGGCGCGGGGCCGCACAGTGCGGGAACGGACGTACGGAGCCGAGGCGGCCTGTCACCGCGCACACCGACCGTGGCGCCGGGCGGACTCCAGGCGGCGCCACGGTCGTCCGGCGGTGCCGTCAGGCGACGGGGCTGATCGGTGGGCACTCCCAGCGTGCGTCGATGACCTCGGGACGCGGGAGGTACATCCGCAGTGCGGCGAACCAGATGCCCCGCGCCGGTGTGGGCAGCCAGTTGGACTCCTCGGCAGCTCCCGGGGAATCAGGCTGCAGGCGGATGGTCAGGCTTCCCTCCGCGTCCATGACCAGTCCCCGGGTCCGGTCACCGATGGAGTACCGGCCGATCGGGTTGGGGACCAGGTTCCTGTCCTCGCCGTAGACGGTGAGGGACCAGAACGCGTCGACGGGAGGGAGGCTTCCCGGGTCGAAGCGCAGTTCGTAGCGGCCGGTGGACAGCCTGGCGCCGTCCCCGTCGTGGAAGGCGGCCAGGTACACCGCTTCCTCGGGGTCGTTGGCGGCGACACCGACCAGGGACTGCTCCGCGGCCCGCCGCAGGAAGTCGTCCCCGAAGCGTCCCATCTGCGGTGGCGGGTAGCGCCAGCCGTTGACGACATGGGCCCATTCGCCGCTGAGCAGTTGCTGTTCGAGCATGGGCGCCCCCGTGGCCGCGGCCCGGATCAGGCTCTGCTTGACGGCTTCGGGCTGGGCCTCGACGTCGATCCCGGGCCCGATGCCGATCTCCGCGAACTGCTTGAGCAGGACCTCATGGTGCGGTGGCGGCGGGTTCTCGGCCAGCATCGCGTTCAGGGTCTTCCACGGTCCCAGGGGGTCCCTGGCCGCGTCGATCGGTTCCAGTACGTCGTGCCGCGCCGGGATCTGCGCCCCCTTGCTTCCGAACAGGTGGAGCGGAACCAGCCGGTACCGGTCCTGGAGCGCGTGCACCTTCGAGAGGTCCTGCTCGCCCTCGACGAGCGTCCGGCCGACGATGAGGATCCAGGGGCTGGGCGCGGTGGCCGTGCGCCGTACCCCGTCGGGGAGGTCCCCGCTCCAGCCCGGTCCGACGAGGGCGAAGTCACCGGCGTCCGGGCCAGTGGTGCGTGCGCCGACGTAGTCGTAGTTGTCGGAGGTCACGCCCACCAGTTCGAAGGTGAAGTACCGATCCCCCATGTCCGGGTGCGAGAGGACGACGGGTCCCTCGCTCAGATCCACCCAGGCGAACGAGTACAGCGTGTCGTTGTTGGGACACAGCCCCTGCCGGTCGGAGGCGTCGAAGAGCTTCCGGGCGTGCCAGAAGTGGTTGACGGGGGCGTACGGCGTCGTGTCGGTGCCGGACTCCGGGGTCACCCACCGGTGGCGGAGCCCGGCGTTGTAGATGTAGGGGAACCCGTAGACGAAGGCCTGCTCCCCGAGCGTGTAGGCGTACTCCCGGCGCCAGTCCGTGACGTGGCCGGTCAGCACCGGCCTGACCGACTCCCACATCAGGGGCAGTGCCTGCGACGTCCTGCGGGCGCGCTCGGCCGCGACGCCCGGATGACGCACGGCTTCCGCCGTGGCCCTGCCTGTCACCACCGCGGCCTTGCCGATCGTCGACGCGACCTCGGTGACCTGGTGGCGCAGTCGCTGCCCGGGACGGTTGTTCGTGGCTGGAGAGGCCATGCGGCGCTCCTTTCCAGCACGGAGCCCCGCATCCTCCGGCCGCACGGCAGACCGCCGCCGGCGAGCGATCCCGGCTCTTCCCTCGGGGGCCGACCGTGCCTCGTCTGATGTCGGGCGGGTCGCTCCCTGCGGCCGGACCCACTGCTTCGAGTAGATCACCGCACTCAGGGCCCGGCAACCGCGCTCGGCGCCACGGCCCGGAGATCCACGCGCGCGGGTCTTTTCATACATGGATGTATCGGATACGTTTCTGTATCGAAAGCGAGGTGCGGGCGATGACGGCCGGGGAGAAGGCGCCGCGGGTGACCAGGCGGCGGGCGCGGACGCGGGCCGAACTGCTCGCCGCCGCCTTCGCGGTGTTCGCGGCCAAGGGCTTCGGGCGGGTCTCCATCGAGGAGGTCTGCGAGGCCGCCGGGTACAGCCGGGGAGCCTTCTACTCCAACTTCGCCACGCTCGACGAGCTGTTCTTCGCCCTGTACCGGGAGCGCGCCGACCTCATCGCCTCCCAGGTCGCCGAGGCGCTCGCCGAGGACGGTCCCGCGCTGGACGTGGCCGCTTCGGTGGACCGGGTCGCCGACGTGCTCCTCCTCGACGTGGACTGGCTGCTGGTCAAGACCGACTTCCTGGTCCACGCCGCCCGCGACCCGGCCGTCGCCGAGACCCTGCTCGCCCACCGGGCCCGGCTCCGCGAGGCCGTCGCGGACCGGCTGCGCCGGGCCGAGGCCACCGCCACGCCGCCCGGCGGAGTGGACGCCGCCGCCCGGGCGGTCGTCGCCGCCTACGACGGCGTCACCGTCCAGCTCCTGCTGGACAAGGACGTGGACGCCGCCCGCGACTGGCTGAAGCACCTGCTCACGCCGCTGCTGTCCGGCAGCGGCGACCCGCGGTGAACCCTGGAAGGAAGGACGAGGACTCCATGGACGCGGACGTCATAGTCGTGGGAGCGGGCCTGGCCGGCCTGGTCGCGGCGCACGAACTCACCAGCCGTGGCCGGAAGGTTGCCCTGCTGGACCAGGAGAACGCCGCCAACCTCGGCGGCCAGGCGTTCTGGTCCTTCGGCGGCCTCTTCCTGGTCGACTCGCCCGAACAGCGCCGCCTCGGCGTCAAGGACTCCCTCGACCTCGCCTGGAACGACTGGCAGGGCAGCGCGGGCTTCGACCGCCTGGACGACGAGGACTCCTGGGCGGTGCGCTGGGCCCGCGCGTACGTCGAGTTCGCGGCGGGGGAGAAGCGGTCCTGGCTGCGCGGCCACGGCATCGAGCTGCTGCCCACCGTCGGCTGGGCCGAGCGCGGCGACCTGCGCGCCGACGGCCACGGCAACTCGGTACCCCGCTTCCACGTCGCCTGGGGCACCGGCACCGGCGTGGTCGAGCCCTTCGTGCGGTACGCCCGGCAGGCCGCGCGGGACGGTCTGCTGACCTTCCACCACCGGCACCGCGTCGACGAACTGCTCATCGACGGCGAGACCGCGCGCGGGGTGCGCGGCACCCTGCTCGCCCCCGACGACTCCCCGCGCGGCGTCGCCTCCAGCCGTGACACGGTGGGCGGGTTCGAGCTGACCGCGCAGGCCGTCGTCCTCACCACCGGCGGTATCGGCGCCAACCACGACATCGTCCGCCGCCACTGGCCCGAGCGGCTCGGCACGCCCCCGGCCGACATGGTCACCGGCGTCCCCGCCCACGTCGACGGCCGCATGCTCGACATCAGCGCGGAGGCCGGCGTGCGCCTGGTCAACCGGGACCGCATGTGGCACTACACCGAGGGCCTCGCCAACTGGGACCCGGTCTGGGCCGGCCACGGCATCCGCGTCCTGCCCGGCCCGTCCTCCGTCTGGCTCGACGCCCGCGGCCGCCGTCTGCCCGACCCCTGCCTGCCCGGCTACGACACGATGAGCACCCTGCGTCATCTGCGCACCACCGAGGACATCGCCGGCCACGACCACTCCTGGTTCGTCCTCACCCGGAAGATCATCGAGAAGGAGTTCGCGCTCTCCGGCTCCGAGCAGAACCCCGACATCACCGCCAAGGACCGTAGGGCCGTGCTCCGCGACCGGGTGCTGGGCAAGGGCGCCCCCGGGCCGGTGCAGGCGTTCCTCGACAAGGGCGAGGACTTCGTCACCGCCGGCACGCTGGAGGAACTGGTCCGCAAGATGAACGCCCTCACCGGCAAGGCTCTGCTCGACCCGGCCGAGGTGCGGCGCCAGATCGAGGCGCGCGACCTCCAGATGGCCAACCCGTACAGCAAGGACTCCCAGGTCCAGGGCATCCGCAACGCCCGCCGCTTCATCGGCGACCGGCTCGGCAGGGTCGCCGCTCCGCACCGCATCCTCGATCCCGAGGCGGGTCCGCTGATCGGCGTCCGGCTGCGCGTGCTGACCCGCAAGACGCTCGGCGGCATCCAGACCGACCTCGACTCCCGCGCCCTCGGCCCGGACGGCAGCCCGGTCGACGGGCTCTACGCGGCCGGTGAGGTGGCCGGTTTCGGCGGGGGAGGAGTGCACGGCTACAACGCCCTGGAGGGCACTTTCCTCGGCGGCTGCCTGTTCTCCGGCCGCGCCGCGGGCAGGGCGGCGGCCCGGCAGACCGGCTGAGGCGGCGGCACCGGGCCCCGGCGTCCTGCTCCGGCAGGGTGCCGAGGGCCCGGGGCGGCCGGCTCCCCGCCGAGGTACCCCGGAGCACAGGACAAGCGGGGGTCCGGCGCCCTAATCTGTGCGGAGCGATCATCGCCGTACCCGAAGGAGCGCACGTGACGTCCTCCCGCCGTCCCGCCGCACGACGCCTCACCGCCCTCCTGCGCCGCGAGACGGTCCTCGCCACGGTGCCCCTCGCGGTCGCCGCACTCCTCGGCGCCTCCGCCCCGCTCGGCTCCGGGACGCACGAGACCGTCGGAGCCGCCGGCGCGGGCGATCCGTACTTCCCGCTGAGCGGCAACGGCGGCTACGACGTACGCCACTACGACCTCACGCTCGGCTACGACACCGCCTCGCGGCACCTCGACGGCACCGCCGTGCTCACGGCCCGCGCCACCCAGCGCCTCAGCCGGTTCGACCTGGATCTGAGCGGCCTCACCGTGACCTCCGTGCGCGTCGGCCGCGACGACGCCCGCTTCACCCGCAAGGGCCAGGAACTCGTCGTCACCCCGAAGAGCACCCTGCGCGAGGGCCAGGAGTTCAAGGTCACCGTCCGCTACAAGGGCCGGCCGAATCCGGTCACCGACCCGGACGGCTCGACCGACGGCTGGATCCCCACCGACGACGGGGCCTTCGTCGCGGGTCAGCCGCAGGGCGCCATGACCTGGTACCCGGCCAACAACCACCCGCTGGACAAGGCCTCCTACGACTTCACCATCACCGTCCCCGAGGGCCGCACCGCCGTGGCCAACGGCGTGCTGCGCGGGCAGCGCACCGAGCACGGCCGCACCACCTTCCGCTGGCACCAGGCCGAGCCGATGGCCGCCTACCTCGCCACCGCCACCGTCGGCACCTTCACGGTCCGGCGCAGCACCCTGCCCGGCGGCGTCCAGCTCTACGACGCCGTCGACCCCCGGGAGGCCCGCGCCGCCGACCCGGTGATGAAGAAGCTGCCCTCGGTGCTGAAGTGGGAGGCGGGACTGTTCGGCCCGTACCCCTACCGCGCGGCCGGCTCGATCGTCGACCACGCCCCGGACGTCGGCTACGCCCTGGAGACCCAGACCCGGCCGGTGTACGACTCCGCGCCCGACCTGGACACGCTCGTCCACGAGAGCGCCCACCAGTGGTTCGGCGACTCCGTCTCGCTGACCAAGTGGCAGGACATCTGGCTCAACGAGGGCTTCGCCAGCTACACCGAATGGCTCTACGAGGAGCAGCACGGCGGCGACAGCGCACAGAAGACCTTCGACGGCCTGTACGCCCGCCCCGCCAAGGACGGCCTGTGGGCCTACCCGCCCGGCGACCCCGGCGACGGCAGCAAGATCTTCGGCGACCCCGTCTACGACCGGGGCGCGATGGCCCTGCACCAGGTGCGCAGGACAGTCGGCGACCGCGCCTTCCTCCGCATCCTGCGCGCCTGGGCCACCCAGCACCGCGACGGCCACGGCACGACCGAGCAGTTCACCCGCCTGGCCGAGAAGGAGTCCGGCAGGAAGATCGCCCCGGTCCTGCACACCTGGCTGTACACCAAGGGAAAGCCGAAGAGCGCCTGACGGTCACTGCTCGCGCATCCCCCACGGGGAGCCGTACGCGGTCAGCAGGTCGAGGAAGGGACGGGCGGGGAAGGCCTCCGGGCCCAGCACGCCCGCGCCCGACCAGGCCCCGGTGGCCAGGAGTTCGAGGGCGACGACCGGATTCACGGCCGTCTGCCAGACCACGGCCTGGGAGCCGTACTCGGCCATCGACCACTCGTTGTCGACCACGTGGTAGAGGTACACCTCGCGCGGCGCCCCGTCCTTGGTGCCCCGCACCCAGGTACCCGCGCAGGTCTTGCCGCGCATCCGGTCGCCCAGCGTCGCCGGGTCGGGCAGCCCGGCGGCCACCACGTCGCGCGGCGAGACCGCGACCGGACCGTCCGGGCCCGGCACGGTCACCGGCGCGGTGCGGTCCAGGCCCAGCTGGTGCAGCGTGCGCAGCGTGTCGGTGAACTCCCGGCCCAGCCCGTACTTGAAGGTGACGCGCCGGGCGTCCGTCCAGCGCGGCATCAACAGCACCTCCTCGTGTTCGACGTTCACGCACTCCACCGGGCCGATGCCCTCGGGGAAGTCGAACACCTCCGGCTCGCTGAACGGCTCGGTGGTGAACCAGCCGCGCCCCTCCTCGTAGACCACGGGCGGGTTCAGGCACTCCTCGATCGTGGTCCAGATGCTGAACGAGGGTGCGAAGTCGTAGCCGTCCACGGTGAGGTCGGCGCCGTCACGGACGCCGATCTCCTCGACGGAGTCGAAGAGCTCGTCCGCCGCGTACCGGGCGAACACGTCCGACAGGCCCGGCTCCACGCCCATGCCGACCAGCGCCAGCGCCCCCGCGCGCTCCCAGTCGGCGGCGAGCGCGAACTGCTCGTCGCCGAGCTTCACCCCGCACTCCTCGTACGGGCGCTCCGGGTGCGGCCGGGACAGCGACATCGCCATGTCGACATAGGTCGCCCCGGCCTCACGGGCGGCCCGGAACAGCGGCATCACGAATCTGGGGTCGGTGGCGTTCAGCAGCACGTCGCAGCCGTGCCGGGCGAGCAGCCCGGCGACCGCCGCCTCGTCGGCCGCGTCGACCCGCTCCGCCCGGAACCTGCCGGCGTCCGCGCCGAGGGCCGCGACGGCCGCCTCCGCGCGGGCGGGGTCGTAGTCGGCCACCACCATCAGGTCGAAGAACGGACGGCGGGCCGCGATCCGGGTGACGGCGGTGCCCACACCACCGGCGCCCACGAGCAGTACACGCATGACGGAAACTCCCTGCCTGACACGGACGGGAAACGAGAACGGGACAGGCGCGCCTTGCCCTGAATCCAACGCCCCGCGCCGCGTTAAGGTCAATGGCGTTGGCATAAGGACCGAAGAGAGGGCCTCGCCGTGCCCAAACCCGTCGTCCCCGAGGAGAAGCGCCGCCGGCGCCGGCCCACCCGCAGCGGCACCGTGCTCTCCGAGGAGCTGATCGTCACCACCGCGCTGCGGCTGCTGCGCGAGCACGGCAGCGCCGGACTCACCGCGCGCCGCCTCGGCCTCGCCCTGGACTGCGATCCCAGCACGCTCTACCGGTACTTCCGGGGCATGGACGACCTCACCCTGGCCATCGGGGACGCCCTCATCGGCCAGGCCCTCGACGGCTGGCGCCGCACCGGCCGCTGGCGTACCGACCTGCGCGCCGTCGGCACCCGCATCCACGCCGCCTACGTCGCCCACCCCCAGGCCGCGCTGCTGACCGTCAGCCGGGTCACCGGCCGCGCCCACGAACTCGCCGCCGACGAGGCCGTGCTCGACGTCCTCGCCCGCGCCGGGTTCGCGCTGCCCGAGGCGGTAGGGGTCTACCACGCCTTCATCGACCAGACCCTCGCCTTCGCCGCCCTGGACGCCGCCACCCTGGCCCTGCCCAGCGCCTCCCAGCGGGCCGACGAGGACCAGTGGCAGTCCACCTACGCCCGCCTGCCCCGCTCCACCCACCCGCGCATCGCCGAGGCCGCCCCGCTGCTCGCCCGCCAGATGGTGCACAGTGCCTATCCGACCGCGCTGGAGATGCTGCTGGACAGCGCGGCCGCCCGGCTCAGCGGCGCAGCGCCCGCGCCGCCGTCGCGCTGACGGCCTCGGCCAGAGCCGCCAGCGCCGGGGAGTCCAGCCGCCACTGCTGCCAGTACAGCGCCACGTCCAGCCACCGCTCCGGCGCCAGCGGCACGACCCGGCCCGCCGCCAGCAGCGGCTGCGCCTGCGACTCGGGGACCATGCCCCAGCCGAGCCCCCGCGCCACCGACTCCGCGAACCCCTCCGAAGTCGGCACGTAGTGCCGCACCGGGCCCGCGCCCGTCCCGCCGAGCCCCCTGGCGAAGGCGTCCTGGAGATCGTCCTTGTCGTCGAACACCATCACCGGCAACGCGCCCAGCGCCCCGGCGAGCGGCCCGGCCGGCAGCCGCGCGGCCAGCTCCGGCGCCGCCACCGGCAGGTACCGCAGCCGCCCCAGCGGACGCACCGAGCAACCGGGCACCGGCTGGGCCGAACCCGTGACGGCCGCCATCACCACGCCCTCGCGCAGCAGCGCCGCCGTATGGTCCTCGTCCTCCCGGCGCAGCTCGAAACTGAGCCCCGGCACCTCGGTGAGCGCGTCCAGGAACCATGTCGACAGCGAGTCGGCGTTCACCGCGACCGACACCCGCGTCGGCTCCCCGGCACCGCTCATCCCCAGCTCGTCCCGCGCGTCCCGCTCCAGCCGGGCGAGCTGACGGGCGTACCGCACCAGGACCGCGCCCGAGTCCGTCGGCCGGACCGGCTTGGTGCGCTGGAGCAGTACCCGGCCGGTGCGCTGCTCCAGTGCCTTCACCCGCTGGCTCACCGCCGACGGCGTCACACACAGCGCCGCCGCGGCCGCGTCGAAGGTGCCCTCGTCCACCACCGTCAGCAGCGTCCGCACCTGGTCCAGGGGAAGCTCGTTCATCATGTCGGCTAATGCTACGTAAGAATCTTCAGCTGTACGCGCGGTGATTCGTTGCCTAACGTCGAACGCATGAACCACGCGCTCACCACCGCGGCCGCGGGCTTCGGCACCGGCCTCTCCCTCATCGTCGCCATCGGCGCCCAGAACGCCTTCGTCCTGCGCCAGGGGGTCCGCCGGCACGCCGTCCTCGCCGTGGTGGGCATCTGCGCGCTCTCCGACGCCGTGCTCATCGCCCTCGGCGTCGCCGGCGTCGGCGCGATCGTGGCGGCTCGGCCGGACGCGGTGCGGGCGGTCGGCATCGTCGGCGGCGTCTTCCTGCTCTGCTACGGAGCTCTCGCCGCCCGGCGCGTGCTGCGCCCCGGCACCGGCGGGCTGAGCACCGAGGGCGAGGCGGCCGGGTCGATCCGGCGCGCGGTGCTGACCTGCCTGGCGATGACCTGGCTGAACCCGCACGTCTACCTGGACACCGTCTTCCTGGTCGGCTCCCTGGCCGCCGACCGGGGCCCGCTGCGCTGGACGTTCGGGCTGGGCGCGGCACTGGCCAGCCTGTGCTGGTTCGCCGCGCTCGGCCTAAGCGCCCGGCTGCTCGGCCGGGTCCTGGCCCGGCCCGCCGCCTGGCGGGTGCTCGACGGCCTGGTCGCCGTCACCATGCTGGGCCTCGGGGCGATGCTGCTGACCGGCGTCTGAGCAAAGGGTTCGGTGTTCGGCGCAGTTGCTGCGATAGTGAGGCCCGAAATCGAAAGATGTATCGAGCAACCAGGACCTCCGTGGACACGAGCGAGAGCAGCACCACCGACGCGGGCACGGCCGGGACGCCCGGAGGGGACCGGCCCGTACGCGGCTGGCGCCGCTGGGCGATGGACACCCGTCCCCTGCGCATCCCGGCCTACCGGCGCCTGTGGTCGTCGACCATCGTCACCGCCGTCGGCAGCCAGCTCACCGCGGTGGCCGTGCCCAAGCAGATCTACGACATCACCCGGTCCTCCGCCTGGGTCGGTTACGCCAGCCTCGCCGGGCTCGTTCCCATGGTGGTCTTCGCGCTGTGGGGCGGGGCCGTCGCGGACACCGTGGACCGGCGCAAGCTGCTGCTGGTGACCAACATCGGCATCGCGGTGACCTCGCTGCTGTTCTGGGCCCAGGCCGTCACCGGCCTCGACTCGGTGCCGGTTCTGATGGTCCTGCTCGCCGCCCAGCAGGCGTTCTTCGGTCTCAACCAGCCCGCCCGCAGCGCCTCCGTCGCCCGGCTGGTCCCGGCGGGGGAACTGCCCGCCGCCAACGCGCTCGGCACCACCGTCATGCAGACCGGCCTGGTCGCCGGACCCCTGCTCGCCGGCGTGCTGATCCCGGTCGTCGGACTGCCCGAGCTCTACCTCATCGACGCCGTCGCGCTGACCTTCACCGTGTGGGCCGTCTTCCGGCTGCCCGCCCTGCCCCCGCTGGGCGGACCCGCGGCGCGCCGGGCCGGGGTACGGGAGATCGCAGCCGGGTTCCGGTACATCGCCGGTCACAAGGTGCTGCTGCTGTCCTTCCTCGCGGACATCGTCGCCATGGTCTTCGGCATGCCCCGCGCCCTCTTCCCGGAGCTGGCCGCGCAGACCTACGGCGGCTGGGGCGCGGGATTCGCGCTCGGCGTGCTCTTCGCCGCCATCCCGGTCGGTTCGGTGCTCGGCGGGCTGTTCTCCGGCGTGTTCTCGCGGGCGCGGCGGCACGGCTGGATGGTCATCGGCTCGGTGGTCGGCTGGGGGCTCGCCGTCGTCGGGTTCGGGCTGAGCGGCAACCTCTGGGTGGCCGTCGCCTTCCTCGCCGCCGGAGGCGTGGCCGACATGGTCTCCATGGTCTTCCGGGGCGCCATCCTGCTCTCCGCCGCGACCGACGAGATGCGCGGCCGGATGCAGGGCGTCTTCACCGTGGTCGTCGCGGGCGGACCCCGCCTCGCCGACGTGCTGCACGGCACCGCCGGGTCCGCCTTCGGCCCCCGCGCCGCCGTCGCGGGCGGTGGCGCGCTGGTGGTCGTCGTCATGCTGGCGCTGGCCGCCGTCATGCCCGCGCTGCGCCGCTACCGGATCTGAACCGGGGCTACAGGGGAGCGATCCGCCGGATCGCGTACTGGTCCATCAGCTTGCCGCGTGTCGTCTCCAGCCGGTGGGCCAGGACCTCGGCCACCGTGCGCACCAGCGACAGCCCGAGCAGCGGGTCCTCCACGCACAGCGCGAGCACGGAGGGCCCGTCGAACTCGTAGGCGCGGACGTTGCTGAAGGCCACCGCCCCGAAGTCCCACTCGTACGGGGGGAAGAGCCAGGACCACCCCAGCAGGTCACCGGCGCCGAGCGTGGCCACGGTGATGTACTGCCGGGCGGTCACCTGCTGGTCCAGGGAGACGGCGCCCGAGCGGATCACCCAGAACCTGTCCGCGACGCCACCCGCCTCGAACACGCGGGTGTCCTCCGGGAAGGAGACCTCCCTGGCCAGTTCCATCAGCCGTTCCCGCTGGGCCTGTGGCAGGGCGGTGAGCAATTTGATGGCTTTGGTCATATGCGGGCTCCTCACCGGCGGCCGTTCGGGTGGTTTCCCTAAGCCCATTGGAGCCGCTGCCGCCGCGCGGGGCACCTCGAAGAACCGGCCGGTCACGGGCCCGCCGTGCCGAGGACAGGGAAAAGCCCTGGCTGGACGGGGGAAACCAGCCAGGGCAGTCAAGGCGGAAGCGCGCGGAACACACGGGTACCGGTCCGAATCGCGCCCCGATATGTATGAACGATAAACCACAGGGCGTCCGACCGGTATGGGTTCCGGTATCACGTGACGTGCCTCACTCCCGGCGCTCCCGTCCCACCGGCGTCCGCCGCATGGCTGCCCGGCGCGATGATCTCCGTCAGCACTCCGGCCACCACCTGGTACGTCAGCGCCCGCTCGGTCGCCTCACGGGCCCGGTCCGGATCGGTGGCCGTCAGGGTCTGCGCCCGCTCCAGCCACACCCGCTCCTCCTCGGCGGCCAGATCCCGGCCCCGCCGGATGCGCCGCAACAGTTCGTCCGCGTCCACGACTTCACTCATGCGGGGTTTCTACCCGCCCTGGACCCGGAAAAGGCACGGCTGTCCCGTGTTTGACATCGCCGCCGGCGGTCAGCCGCAAGAAGAGACCCCGGCCGTCCGGGCGACGCCCACGAGAGACCGGGCACCGCGCAGGGAGGGACGACGACAACATGCGTGACCAGTACGCGACCAGCACCCCGGCCATGCCCCGGCAGAGCCGCAGGACCACGGCGTACCGCCCGGCCGACGCCCGCCGGGACGTACGCCGCGCGGTGACCGAACGCTGTCGCGACCGTGCCCTCACCTGCGCCGACGAGACCCTCGAGGACGCCCTCCTGGTCGCCTCCGAACTGACCACCAACGCCATCCTGCACGGCGGTGGCATCACCCGCTTCGAGGTCGACGTCGACACGCACGGCGTACGGCTCTCGGTGAGCGACCGCAGCGACGAACTTCCGGACTTCACCGCACTGTCCGGCACCGGGGCGGACCGCGTCCGCACCGGCGGCCGGGGCTGGCCCATCGTCAGTCTCCTCGCCCGTGACGTACGGGTCGCCGGACTCCCGCGCGGTGGCAAGCGTGTCACCGCGGTCGTGCCCCTGCGCTGAACACGCCCGCTTCCCGGCCGCGCACCCTCCACCGCAACGCGGAGGACCTGCGCCAGGTGGCCGCGCTCGGCCTGGTCAAGGCCATCGACCGCTTGCGACCCGGAACGCGGCGCCTTCGAGAGAGACGCCGTCCCGAGCATCACCGGCGAGGCCAGACGGCACTTCCGCGACCGCACCCGCGCGCTGCGGGTGCCGCGCCGGGTGCGGAAGCCGCGCAACCGGGTCCGCGCCGCCCGCCGCGGGCTCCGCGAGCGGCCCGGCAGCCGGGTGCCCGGCGTCGCCGGCGTCGCCGGGCACACCGGACTCACCGAGTCGGAGGTCACCACCGGGCCTGAGGCGCTGGACAGCTACAGCAACCTCTTCCTGGACGCCGACCCGGCCGGAGAGGGCGGCGCGCTCACCGACAGCCTGTGAGCCGCCTGCCCGAACGCGACCGGGAAATCCTCTCCATGCGCTTCTTCGAGGACCTCTCGCGGAGCCGCACAGCCACCCGCCTCCCGCAGCGCATCTGCGCCCGGATGCGGGACGAGTGGCCGCGTCGTCCGGCTCGATCTCCAGCAGATGGAGCGCCGCAGCGCCCCGATCGCACCGTCCAGGTGGGCCCGTGCGGCCGCCGCGTCGAACGGCGCCGCCGGCGGGTGCGGTGGGCGACCTCAAGATCGTCGAACGGCTCGCGCGGGACTGGGCAGCTCCTCCCGTGTCCACTCCCGCAGCAGCAGACCGTGCGCCGAGATCACCGCGGTGCCCTCGGCCGTCACTTCCTCGCCGCCTCCACCTGCACCGGGACCCCCAGGGGGCGGGCGAGGCCGGAGGCCGCCTCGTCGAGGCGCTGGAGGTGGCGCAGGACGCGGTCGGTGACCCGCCCCCAGCGGGGAGTTGCCAGGGTGCCTGGCTCCAGCATGGACGCGATGCTCGGCCCGGTCTCCAGCGCGGCCGGGGAGTGCGGGTCACGGACGTGGTCGGCGACCGTCCCGATGTTGTGCACGATCCGGCTGCACACCCCCCGCAGCCGGGGATCGGCCGCGATCGACGGGTTGCTCGGCAGCAGCTCCGCCGTCGCCGCCAGCGCCCGCCCGTGGTACGCGCAGGTCTCCAGCAGCGCCACCACGTACCGCGCGGTGTCCCTGCGGGAGCGCAGCGGGGTGACCGGGTGGGTCAGCGGCTTGGTCGCGGTGTGCAGATCCGCCAGCGCCTGGTCCAGCTCACGGGCCTGTTCCACCAGGTCCGTGTGCGGACGCCCGCTGAGCTGGTCCACGGCCGCCCGGGTCAGCTCGGCCAGCTTGTCCAGCACCTTTGCCAGCAGCTCGTCGGTGCGCCGGTCGGTGCGCACCGGCAGCACGACCGCCGCCGTGACCACCCCGCAGGCCGCGCCCAGCGCCGTCTCCTCCACCCGCAGCACCAGCACGGACATGCTGTACGTGTTCAGCAGGGTGTAGAGCAGCCCCAGCGCCGCCGTCACGAAGAACGACATCAGCGTGTACGACAGCGGAGCGGTGTAGAACATGGCGAACACGCAGACCAGTACCAGCGCGAACGCCGTCCACGTGTGGTGTCCCACCGCACCGGCCAGCCCGATACCGGCGACCACCCCGAGGACCGTGCCCAGCAGCCGCCGGCCGCCCTTCACCAGGATCTCCCCGGTGGAGGTGGTGTTGATGAACACGATCCAGCAGGTCAGCACCGCCCAGTACCAGCGCTGGTGGGACAGCAGCTCACCGCCCACGATGGCCAGTGACGCCCCCACCGCCACCTGGATCGCCGCCCGCGTCGTGGGACGCCGGAGCCCGGTCTCCTCGGGCTTGTCCGCTTCGGGCTCCTCGCTGATCTCGATCGCCGCGTCCTCGGCGTCCAGCTCCTCACGGGACCGGCTGGTCGCCGGGCTGTCGTCGGACTCGTCCTGCGGGCCGTCCAGCGCGGTCCGCAGACCCAGCACCGCGCGCGCCGCCTCACCGATGCCGCGGAACACGTCCTGCACGGCCGGGGAAGCCTCGGGAAGGTCGTCCTCCTCGCGGTAGCCGAGCAGCCGGTTGCGCACATGGGCCAGAGCCGTCCCCGACGTCTCGCCCACCGGGCGCAGCACCAGCAGCCGCAGCGCCCGCAGGTCCCGGCGCATCGTCGCCGTCGCGGGATCCCGCACCGGCAGCATCCGGCCGGACGGCACCGCCGCGCCCGGCAGATGCAGGGTGAGGGTGTCGGTCCGTTCGGCGCTGCGCGCGGTGAGCAGCATCAGGCCGAGGCGCTCGGCGGCGATCTCGGCGTCCGCGACACGCCGCTGCACCAGCCGGGCCATCGCCTCGTCGGACGCACCGCTCTCCAGCCGGCCCTGGATCATCAGCGCCGTCTCGTGCAGCCGGGCCGTGCCGGTACGCAGGTCGTCCACGACCTTGTCCACGTCGTCCGGCCCGGCGTCCAGCAGCTCGATCTGCGTGCCGAGCAACTGCCCCAGCCGGGCACGGAAGGCCCGCCGCAGCCGGTCCAGCGTGCCCGCCTCGGTCTGCGGCATCAGCACGAACCGCGCGAACGCGGCGCACCCGACCGCCACCGTGATCACGACGTACAGCGAGGGCAGCATCGCCGGCGTCGCCCCTACGAACAGTGACAGGAAGTAGACCTGGAAGCCGATCAGCCCGAGCCCGGTGGCCCGGTCGCCGAACCGGCGCCCGTAGACGGCCGCGAAGATGATCAGGAGGAAGGAGAGGTCGCTGACCAGCGGCCAGCGGTTCAGCACCGCCCCCGCAGACACCGAGGCCAGCGCCACGGGCAGGGCCAGCGCCACCGTGAGGGCCTGCTTGCCGCGGTCCGTCTCCCGCACGGCGAAGGTCGCCGCCATGGCCGCCATCGCGCCCGCGACCAGGTGGGGGACCGGGAAGTGCAGCGAGGCCAGCAGGATCAGGGTGAGGGCGATCGCGGCCACTGTGCGCAGCCCCGCGATCAGCCGCAGCAGTCCCGGATCGGACGCGGCGAGCCGGTCCCACAGCCGTACCAGAAGCGCCCGTCCCCTTGCCTTCACGCCGCCGCGCTCTCTCTCCCGTGCCGGACCATGATCTACGACCCAGGATGTCACGAGGCCCCGCCCAGCTCGCCCCCGGCCGGGGGACACGGGCCCGGCCCGCCCGCGCCCCGTGCGAACGGCCCCGAGCCGCCGGAGGCCGCCTTCCCCACGACGGGACGGCGGCCTCCGGTACCCCGGCTCACCCGGTTCAGCCCCCGGTCACCTTCCCCCGCGCCCTGCCCTCCGCCTCGGCCTTCCCCACCTCTTCACGGATCTGGTCCGGCGTCAGATAGGAGTCCGTGTACTCGAAGTCCTTGAGCTGGGCGGGCTTGCGGGCCTGGAAGCCCGTACGGACGAAGTCGTCGCCGGCGACGGCGTTCAGCAGCCAGTTCACCATCACCCGCGCCTTGGCGACCCCGGTGCGCAGCGCGGACCAGTGGTAGCCGCGCGCCACGACCTGGGCGAGGATGCCGTGCAGCTCGATGCCGAGCGGCCGGGACACCGCGTCCTTGCCGCCGAGATCCACCACGAGACCGAGATCCTTGTGGACGTACGGCTCCAGCGGCTCGCCGCGCAGCGAGTGGATGATGTTGTCCGCCACCTTGGGGCCCTGCCGCATGGCGTGCTGCGCGGTGGGCGGGCAGATGGCGTCCTTCTCGCCCTTGGCGAGGTCCGGCACGGCCGCCGCGTCGCCGAGCGCGAACACCCCGTCGTGCCCCGGCACGGTCATCTCCGGGGTCACCGCGAGCCGGCCGCGCACCGTCTCGGCCTCCATCGTGCCGATCAGCGGGCTCGCGACCACACCGGCCGTCCAGATCAGGGTGTGCGACGGGATCACCCGGCCGTCGGTGAAGGTGACCTCGTCCTCGGTCACCTTGGCGACCGACACCCCGAGGGAGACGTCGATGCCCCGGTCGCGCAGGATCTTCAGCGCCTGCTTGCCGAGCCGGTCGCCCAGCTCCGGCATCAGCTTGGGCGCGATGTCGATCAGGTGCCAGCGGATCAGGCCCGGGTCCAGCCGCGGATAGCGGCGGACCGCCGCGTGCGTGAGACGCTGCAGGCAGGCCGCCGTCTCCGTGCCCGCGTATCCGCCGCCGACCACCACGAACTGCAGCCGCGCCGCCCGCTCCTCGGGGTCGTCGCTGGCGTCCGCGAGGTCGAGCTGCGAGATGACGTGGTCACGGATGTAGGCCGCCTCCGCGAGCGTCTTCATCCCGAAGGCGTGCTCGGCGAGGCCGGGGATGTCGAAGGTGCGGGTCACGCTGCCCGGGGCCAGCACCAGGTAGTCGTAGGGTTCGTTGACGATCTCGTCGGTGATGGTGCGGATGACGCACACCTTCGCCGCCAGGTCCACCCCGATCGCCCCGCCCGGGATGATCCGGGTGCGGTACTTCTTGCTGCGGCGCAGCGAGACGGCGATCGACTGCGGCGTCAGCACGCCGGAGGCGACCTGGGGCAGCAGCGGAAGGTAGAGCTGGTAGGAGAACGGCGTCACCAGGGCGACGTCCGCCTCGTCGGGGCCGAGTTTGCGCTCCAGCCGGCGGACGCACTCGACTCCGGCGAAGCCTGCGCCGATCACCAGAATCCTGGGTCGTCGTGTCACGGTGTTGTTCCCTTCTGCGGCTCCCGTCGGTCCGGATGGACGCCGTTCGCATGCCCGGGACCACTGCCACCACACCCCGATCCCACCGCGCCCGGAGCCGTTCCGCCAGTCGGAGGCGCCCGGCGGCAACGCGCGGGCGGCGGCCCGCGCCTCCACGCACCGGAGTAACCCGATTCCGCGCCGGTACACCTCCTGGCGCCCTCACCAGGGCAGGAAGGCGTGGATGTCCTTGCCGTCCCCGACCACCACCACGCTGACCTGGTCGCACAGGGTGTGCACCAGATGCCAGCCGATCCCCCCGCCTCCCGAACTCGGCCTGAACGGGCGTGGCTCGGGCACCACCGTGCTGGTGTCGTGCATGATGACGTGCACCCCGTCGAAGGTGCGCCGCATCCGCAGAGCGAACGGGCCCGGCGCGAACTGGATCGCGTTGGCCGCCAGCTCCGTCACCACCAGCAGGATGTCGTCCCAGTACTCCGGCGCACTGGGCGGCGCGTCCCGGGCGAGCCCGCGCAGGAATTCCTCCGCCGCCAGCCGTGCGCCCGTCACGTTCGGAAGTTCACCGGGAAAGCTGTAGGCACGCTCGTGCGCCCTCTTGGAGGGGGGCGTGCCGTCCCAACGCCGCTCTGTCGCCATCTCGCATTCCCCGGCCCGGTCTCCCGGAGCGGGCCCGGGAGTACGGGCCCGCGGTCCGGGGCGGTCATCGTCGCTGGTCAGTTCACCAGGGCGGGTTCCCAGCGCGCCGCGGATTACGCGTGGCCGCGCCACCCGACGGGCGGGAGGGGTCAGCGGAACACGTCGTCGGCCTCGTCCCAGTCCGCCGGTTCCGGGGTCCGTCCGCCCCGCGCGGCACGTGAACGCGCCTTGTACATCGCGTCGATCTCGGCCGCGTAGTGCCGCGCGATGACGTCCCGGCGCAGCTTCAGCGACGGCGTCAGAAGGCCGTTGTCCGGGGCGAACGGCTCCTGCACGACCCGGTAGACCCGGATGGACTCGGCGCGCGACACCATACTGTTGGCCGACGCGACGGCACGTGCCAGCTCCTCGCGCAGCGCGCTCTCCTCCCGGCTCTCCCGCCCCCCGAAGTCGCCCTGCAGCGCCAGGGCGGTCCGCCAGTGCGAGAGGTACTCCGGGTCCAGCGTGATCAGCGCGCCCATGCAGGGCCGGTCCTCGCCGACGACCACCGCCTGATGGATCAGCGGGTGCATCCGCAGCCGCTGCTCCAGCGGGGCGGGCGCCACGCTCTTGCCGCTGGAGGTGACGATGAGGTCCTTCTTGCGGCCGGTGATGGTCAGATACCCCTCCCGGTCCAGCCGCCCGATGTCCCCCGTCGACAGCCAGCCCCCGCGCAGCACGCTCCGGGTACGCGCCTCGTCGCCGATGTAGCCCTGGAACACCGACGGGCCGTGCACCAGGATCTCCCCGTCCCCGGCCACCCGGACCTCGGTGCCCGGCAGCGGCACGCCCACCGTGCCCGACTTCTCCCGGCCCAGCGGCTGCATGGTGATCCCGCCCGAGGTCTCCGTCAGCCCGTACCCGTCGTGGATGTACAGCCCGATGCCCTCGAAGAACAGCGACAGTTCGCGGCTCAGCGAGGACCCGCCCGAGGTGCCCCGCCGGGCCCGCCCGCCGAGCGCGGAGCGCAGCCTGCGGTACACCGTCCGCTCGTACAGGGCGTGCTGGAGCCGCAGATCCAGGCCGGGACCGGTGCCGACGCCCAGCCGGGCGCGTTCCTCGGCCTCCGCGAAGTCCCGCGCGGTCTGCGCCGCACGTTCGAACAGCGCGCCCCGGCCCGCCTGGTGAGCCGTCCTCAGGAACGTCTTGTACAGCTTCTCGAACACCGACGGCACTCCGTAGAGATACGTGGGCCGGAAGGTGCTCAGCGCCGAGGCGAGCGCCTCCTCGGACATCTCCGGCTCGTGCGCCATCAGGATGCCGCCGCGCAGGCACATCGTCTGGACCATGATCCCGTACACGTGCGAGAACGGCAGGAACGCCAGCACCGAGGGCTGTTCGCCCGGCTGCGCCGCCGTGTGGCCCCAGCCGGCCAGCAGGACGTCGCACGGGTAGGCGAGACCGCGGTGGCTCAGCGCGCAGCCCATCGGGCGGCCGGTGGCGCCGGAGGTGTAGGTGACGGCAGCGGTGGAGTCCGGCAGCACGATCCGGCGCAGCGACTCCACGGTGGCCAGCGGGATCCTCGCGCCCCGCTCGGCGAGCTCGGGCAGCGCGCCCGCGTCCAGTTGCCAGACGTGCCTGAGCCGGGGGAGCGCCGCGCACACCGTGCCGACGGTCATCACGCCCAGCTCGTCCTCCACCGCGACGGCCACACAGCCGGCGTCCCGCAGAATCCACTCCACCTGGTCCCGCGAGGACATCGGATGGATCGGGACGAGCTCCGCGCCCACCGTCCACAGCGCGTGCGCCAGCGCCGTCCACTCGTAGCGGTTGCGGGCCATCACAGCGACCCGGTGGCCCGGCGAGATCCCGGCGGCCACCAGTCCCTTGGCCAGCCCGAGCACCTCGTCCCTGAGACGGCCGGCCGTGATGGTCTCCCAGTCGCCGGAGGCTCCCCGCGCGTGCCGGGCGAGCAGCGGGAGTCCGGGGTTCTCCCCGGCTCTGTCGAAGACGGTGTCGGCGAGCCCGCCGGTGAGCGGCGGGAACACTGCCGGAGCGGAGGCGACGTCGCGCATGCGCTGCTCCTGGAAGTACGGAGGGTGACACCGCCGATCGGCTCTGTGTCGGCGGTGCACGAATGTAGCGCGGCGGAGCGGATTCGGTGCCGGGAAGGAGAAAGTCGTGATCCCCCGATGACCTGCGGGCGTCCGGAGGGTCCGGGGTGCCGCCGATCCGTGCGGGTATCGGCGCGGCCGCCCGGGCGCGCCAGGAGGGGCGGCCGGGGGGTCGTCCCCCGGCCGCCCCTCGCCGGACGCCGGCCGCGGCGGGCTCAGCGGGCGGGCGTGAGCCAGACCGTGGCGAGCGGCGGCAGCGTCAGGCGCAGCCGGCCGTCCTGCGGGCAGAGCTTGCCCCCGTCACCCACCTGGACACCGCTGCCGCCGTAGCGCGCCGCGTCGGTGTTGAGCGACTCCTGCCAGGCGGATACCTGCTCGGGCGCCCAGAGCCGGTAGTCCTCCCGCACCACGGGCGAGAAGTTGGAAACGGCCAGCAGGGGAGTGCCGTCCTCGGCGTACCGGACGAAGGCGAAGACGTTGTCGTCGGCCGCGTCGCACACCGACCACTGGAAGCCGCCGGGATCGGTGTCCCGCTGCCACAGCGCCGGGGCGTCCCGGTACACCGTGTTCAGGTCCCGCACCAGGTCCCGCATGCCGCGGTGGTCGGCCGCCGAGTGGTAGTCGTCCGCCAGCAGCCACCATTCGGGCCCGTGCTTCTCCGACCACTCGGCTCCTTGCGCGAACTCCTGTCCCATGAAGAGGAGCTGCTTGCCGGGGTGGGCCCACATGAAACCCAGGTACGCCCGGTGGTTCGCACGCCGCTGCCACCAGTCGCCGGGCATCTTCGACACCAGCGCCTGCTTGCCGTGCACGACCTCGTCGTGCGAGATGGGCAGCACGTAGTTCTCGCTGTACGCGTACACCATCGAGAACGTCATGTCGTGGTGGTGGTACTTGCGGTGCACCGGCTCCTTCTGCACGTACTCCAGCGAGTCGTGCATCCAGCCCATGTTCCACTTCAGCCCGAAGCCGAGACCGCCGCTGTCGGTCGGCCGGGTCACGCCCTCCCACGCCGTCGACTCCTCGGCGATGGTCACCACACCCGGGCAGCGCCGGTACACGGTCGCGTTCATCTCCTGGAGGAAGGCCACCGCGTCGAGGTCCTCGCGCCCGCCGAAGACGTTCGGCGCCCACTGCCCGGAGTCCCGCGAGTAGTCGAGGTAGAGCATCGAGGCGACCGCGTCCACGCGGAGCCCGTCGATGTGGAACTCCTCGCACCAGTACACCGCGTTGGCGACCAGGAAGTTGCGCACCTCGGTCCGGCCGAAGTCGAACTCGTACGTGCCCCAGTCCGGGTGCTCCGCGCGCCGGGAGTCCCCGGGCTCGTACAGCGGGTCCCCGTCGAACCTGGCCAGCGCCCAGTCGTCCTTGGGGAAGTGGGCGGGCACCCAGTCCATGATCACGCCGATGCCCGCCCGGTGCAGCGCGTCCACCAGGAACTTGAAGTCGTCCGGCGACCCCAGACGCGGGGTGGGCGCGTAGTAAGAGGTGACCTGGTAGCCCCACGAGCCGCTGAACGGGTGCCCGGCCACCGGCATCAGCTCCACGTGCGTGAAGCCCAGGTCCCTGACGTAGGCGGGCAGTTCCTCCGCCAGCTCGCGATATGTCAGACCCGGCCGCCAGGACGGCAGATGCACCTCGTACACCGACATCGGCGCCCGGTGCACGGGGGTGTCGCCCCGGTGCGCCATCCACTCGGCGTCCTCCCACGCGTAACGGGAGGAGGTGACGACGGAGGCGGTGTCCGGCGGAACCTCGGTGAGCCGGGCCATCGGGTCCGCCTTCAGGAACCGGTGCCCGTACCGCGAGGTGATCTCGAACTTGTACCTGGCGCCCTCCCCGATCCCCGGCAGGAACACCTCCCACACCCCGGCCGCGCCCAGCGAGCGCATCGGGTACTGCGTGCCGTCCCAGAAGGTGAACTCCCCGGCCAGCCGCACCCCCTGGGCGTTCGGCGCCCAGACGGTGAACCGGGTGCCCCCGACCCCCTCGTGGGTCATCGGCTCGGCACCCAGCGCCTTCCACAGCTCCTCGTGCCGGCCCTCGCGGATCAGGTGCAGATCCAGCTCACCGAGCGCGGGCGCGAAACGGTACGGGTCGTGCACCGTCCGCTCGCCGTCCTCGTAGGCCACCACCAGCTCGTAGGCGGGGATCTCCGGGTACGGCAGGACGGCCGAGAAGAGACCGTCGCCCTCCGGGGCCAGGGTCGAGCGCACCCCGTCGGCCAGGACGCTCACCTCCAGCGCGTTCGGGCGCAGGGTCCGGAACAGCACGCCGCCCGGTACCGGGTGGGCGCCCAGCAGGGAGTGCGGGTCGTGATGCGCGCCGCCGAGCAGACGGTCGCGCTCCTCGCCCCTCAGGGCGGTGCCCGACGTGCGGACGGGGCCCGAGGTCTCGGGCAGCGAAGTGTCGCGCAGTGCCATGGTTCAGCCTCTCCACTCGGCGAGCCGCTCGATGGCCGCCATCGGGACCGGAAGCCAGTCCGGCCGGTGTCTCGCCTCGTACAGCACCTCGTACACCGCCCTGTCCGTCTCGTGCGCGCGCAGCAGCGCGTGCTCCTTGCGTGGATCCCAGCCGGCGCGGGCCGCGTAGCCCGCGCAGAACGCCTCCCGGCAGCGGCTCGCCCACTCGGGCCGCCAGGGGCGGCGCTGCCGGGCCGCGTAGTCGAAGGAGCGCAGCATCCCGGCGATGTCACGCACCGGGGACTGCGCGGTCCGCCGCTCGGCGAGCGGACGGGAGGGCTCGCCCTCGAAGTCGATGACGAACCAGTCGGACCCGGCGCGCAGCACCTGTCCCAGATGCAGATCGCCGTGCACCCGCTGGGCCGCCGGACCCGATTCGCGGGCGGCCAGCGCCCCGAACGCGGCCCTGAGGCCCGGCACATAGGGCCGCAGTCCCGGTACCGCGCGTGCCGCCGCGTCCAGCCGACCGCACATCGCGTCGGCCGTGACAACGTTTTCGTCCCCTCCGCCCGCCGGGAACGCTCCGGCCAGCGCGAGGTGCACCTCGGCCATGGCGCCGCCCAGCTCGCTCGCCTCGGCGGTGAAGTCGTCACCCCGGGCGAGCGCGCCCAGTGCCAGCTCCCAGCCGTCGACCGCGTCCGGCAGGAACGGCTGGAGCACGCCCAGCGTGGCCGGGCGCGGCGCGGTGGTGCAGAACCAGGCGACCGGCGCGGGCACCCGCGCGCATCCTTGCGCGGCCAGAGCCTGCGGCACCTCCAGATCCGGGTTGACGCCCGGCTGGATACGGCGGAACAGCTTCAGGATGTACGCGTCTCCGTACACGATGGACGTGTTGGACTGCTCACTGGTCAGCAGCCGGGGCGCGAGACCGCCGGGCACCCGGGCGGCCTCGTCCACCTCGAAGCGCAGCGGCCCCGCCCTGCCGGGCTGCCGCAGCCGCTCCAGCAGCAGGTGCGCGCAGCGCGGGTCGTGCAGCGCGTCGTACACGGCGAACCCGGCCAGCGGACCCTGCTCGGCGCGCCCGATGCAGGCGCCGTCCAGGCTCGGCGCCGGCCGCTCGCGCAGGCCGAGCAGCAGCTGGTAGCAGTCGCCGGGCGGGTGAGCGCCGCCGGGCGTGGGCACGGGTGCGTGCGAGGCGTTCACCAGCAGGTGCAGGCAGCCCGGGAACAGCTCGGTGACGGACAGCACCGACAGGTCGGTGGCCGGGCGGTCCTTGCCCGCGAACCAGCGCTGCCGCGGCAGCCAATCGCGCAGCAGGCCGCCGAGCGAGGCCAGGAGCCCGTCGGTACCGGTCGCCGCCGGGGGGCTGAGGGTGATGGTCTTCGGCATGATGACGCGTCCTTTCCTCGGCGCCGGGCGCTCAGCGGCGGCGGCCGATGCGGGATGCGGGTCGGGTGAGCCGGAACCAGTAGAAGCCGTGGCCCGCCAGCGTCAGCAGGTACGGCAGTTCGCCGACGGCCGGGAACTTCACCCCGCCGATCAGCTCCACCGGGTGCCGCCCGTCGAAGGCTCGCAGGTCGAGCTCGGTCGGCTGCGCGAACCGGGAGAAGTTGTGCACGCACAGCACCAGGTCGTCGCCGTACTCGCGCAGGAAGGCCAGCACCGCCGGGTTGGACGAGGGGAGTTCGGTGTATGAGCCGAGTCCGAAGGCGGGGTTCTGCTTGCGGATCTCGATCATGCGGCGGGTCCAGTGCAGCAGGCTGGACGGCGAGGACATGGAGGCTTCGAC
>NZ_JBSFFI010000023.1:0-102030 GCF_053596035.1 Streptomyces sp. NPDC001781
TCTCTTCTTCTCCTCTTCAACCCTCGCCGGGGTTTCCCCCCCCTTATCGGGGGGGGGGGGGGGGGGGGTCTCCCCCCCCCCCCCACCCCGGCGGTTCTTGTTGCGCCACGTGGGACGCCGGAGGGCCCGCAGCAGGCGTGCTGCGGGCCCTCCGGCGTCTTGTCCTGCCGGTTTACGCCTCGTCCCGGCGCAGGCCGGGCTTGAGCTCCTTGAAGCGGCCGAGGAGGCCGTTCACGAAGGCCGGCGACTCGTCCGTCGAGAACTCCTTCGCGAGCTGCACCATCTCGTCGAGGACGACCGCGTCCGGGGTCTCGTCCTCCCAGATCAGCTCGTACGCGCCGAGACGCAGCAGGTTGCGGTCGACGACCGGCATCCGGTCGAGCGTCCAGCCCACCGCGTACTGGGCGATCAGGTCGTCGATGCGGCGGGCGCGCTCGGCGTACCCCTCGACGAGCTGCATCGTGTACTCGCTCACGGGGGGCTGCCGGGTGTCGCTCCGGGAGAGCCGGACCCAGTCGGCGAGGACCGTGATGACATCGGTGCCGCGCTGGTCACCCTCGAAGAGGATCTGGAAGGCGCGCTTGCGGGCCGTGTTGCGGGCGGCCACGGTTAGCTGTTCACCCGGCCGAGGTAGTCGCTCGTGCGGGTGTCGACCTTGATCTTCTCGCCGGTGGTGATGAACAGCGGGACCTGGATCTGGTGGCCGGTCTCCAGGACGGCGGGCTTGGTGCCACCGGTGGAGCGGTCGCCCTGGACGCCCGGCTCGGTCTCCTGGATGACCAGCTCGACGGCGGCCGGCAGCTCCACGAAGAGCACCTCGCCCTCGTGCTGGGCGACGACCGCGGTGAAGCCCTCGATCAGGAAGTTCGCGGCGTCGCCGACGGCCTTCGGGTCGATGTGGAGCTGGTCGTACGTCTCCATGTCCATGAAGACGAAGTACTCGCCGTCCTTGTACGAGTACTGCATGTCGCGCTTGTCGACGGTGGCCGTCTCGACCTTGACACCGGCGTTGAAGGTCTTGTCGACCACCTTGCCGGAGAGGACGTTCTTGAGCTTGGTGCGCACGAAGGCCGGGCCCTTGCCGGGCTTGACGTGCTGGAACTCGACGACGGACCAAAGCTGGCCCCCGTCGAGCTTGAGCACCATGCCGTTCTTGAGGTCGTTCGTGGAAGCCACGGTTGCGGAATCTCCTGGACTGACGTACGACCCCGGCGCCCGCACCTGCCTACAGGGCGAGCAGTTCCTTGGTCGTGATGGTGAGTAGCTCGGGTCCGCCGTCCGCCTCGGGGCGGACGACGAGCGTGTCATCGATCCGGACTCCGCCCCGGCCCGGAAGGTGGACCCCCGGCTCGACGGTGACCGGCACGCAAGCGTCAAGTTTACCCATGGCCGCGGGGGCGAGCTGCGGGTCCTCGTCGATTTCGAGCCCGACCCCGTGCCCGGTGGCCGGCTGGAGGGCCCCGCCGTGCCCGGCGGAGTCCAGCACCTGACGCGCGGCACGGTCCACGTCACGGCAGGCCGCGCCCGGCGCGAGGGCCTCACGGCCGGCCCGCTGGGCGGCGAAGACCAGGTCGTACAGCTCGACCTGCCAGTCGGCCGGCGAGGTGCCGATGACGAAGGTCCGGCCGATCTCGCACCGGTAGCCCCGGTAGGCGGCACCCAGGCAGACGGAGAGGAAGTCGCCCTCCTCCACCCGCCGGTCGGTGGGACGGTGGCCCGCGCGGCCGGAGTTGGGGCCGGTGGCGACCGAGGTCGGGAAGGCCGGGCCCTCGGCGCCGTGGTCGACCAGCCGGCGCTCCAGCTCCAGCGCGAGATGCCGCTCGGTGCGGCCGACCAGGATCGACTCCAGCAGCTCACCGAGGGCCTGGTCGGCGATCTCGGCACCTATGCGCAGACAGGAGATCTCCTCCTCGTCCTTGATCAGCCTGAGCTGCTCCACGGCCGTGCCGAGCCCGGCGAGCCGCAGCCCGGGCGCGGCGGCGTCCAGGGCGCGGTACCGGGCCACGGTGAGGTGGTGCTCCTCCACGGCGAGGGCCTCGGCGCCCCGGCTCCCGGCCAGGTCGGCCGCGGTCACCGCCGGGTCCCGGCCGGGCGTGGACAGGATGTGCAGGACCAGGGACTCGTCGGGGCGCCCGTCCGCCGGCCGGTCCTCCGGCGGAACGGGGCACACCAGGCGGTCCTGGTCCGGGCCGAGCAGCAGGACGGCACCCTGGGGGGCCGCGCCCGCCAGGTAGCGCACGTTGGCGGGGCGGGAGATGAGCGCTGCCGCGGTACCGGCCGCGTTGCAGCGTTCCCTCAGCCGGGATCGACGGGTCGCGTACACCTCTGACATGAGACGAGCGTAGAAGTTGCGCCCGGTTTGTGCCGGTCGGCGAGGGCCGAGTGGGGTGCGGCCGGTGTCCCTACCAGTTCGGCGGGCTCGCGATCGCCCGCGCCAGCACCTCGTCCAGCACCCGTGCGGTGCCGGGCACGTCCAACTGGGAGTTGTCGATGATGGGCAGCCCGGAGCCGTACCAGCCGGCCATGCGGCCGTGGATGCGGGCCACCTCCTCGTCGGTGAGGCGGCGGTTGCCCGAGCGCTCGGCGTTGCGCTCCAGGACGACGTCCAGACCCGGCAGCAGCACCACCGGGAGCAGGCCGGGACCGACATGGCGCTTCCAGCCGCCGAGCCCCACGACCGGGCGGTCCGGGAAGACGGCGTCGTCGAGGATGCAGGAGATCCCGTTGGCCAGGAAGTTGCGGGCGGAGAAGCCGCAGGTGCGGCGGGCCAGGCGGTACTGGGCCTCGGAGTGGTCGTTCCATCCGGTCTGCGGGTCGGCGAAGCCGGAGCGGACCCACTCGCGGACGTCGTCCAGGCTGATGTGGGCGGTGGGCACCCGGCGGTGGTCGGCCCAGTACCTGGCCACGCTCGTCTTGCCGGCGCCCGCCGGACCGATCAGCAGCACCGCGAGCGTGGTGGACGAGGAGTCGGGCGCGGTCATGGGGGGCGGCGCGGCGGGAACGCCCACGGGACCGCCGGGCGGCAGCCTCACGTGCCCGGAGGCGTCGGGCGCGGGCGGCGCGGCCACCGGAGGCTGGGCAGCGGGGCGCTGCGGGGCCGGGGCCTGCGCGGGCGGGGCCGGAGGCGTCGGGGGCGCGGGGGGCACGGCACCCGAGAAGCCCGGTGGTGGCACGCCCGGACCCTGTGGCGCTCCCGCGGCCCAGGTGGTGTGCGGCCCGTGCCCCGGCTGGTGGGGCGGCGGCAGCGGAGATCCCACTGCGTGCTGCATCCGTTGCCACTCCATCTCGTACACGCGCTCGGCGCCGGAAGGTGGGGTACGGAGCCCGCACCCCACCGAACGGTACCGCCCCCGGCCGTCATTCGGTGAAACGGCCGGGGGCGGTGCGAAGTGCCCGCCCCTGAGTGGGAATCGGGGCACACCGGGCGGTACGCGACCTACTGGCCGACCTCGCCGTAGGCGGCGAGCAGCACGGCCGGGTCGGGGCCCTCCAGCACGGTCGGCCGGGCGAGGCCGTCCAGCACGATGAAGCGGAGCAGGTCGCCGCGCGACTTCTTGTCCACCTTCATCGCCTCCACCAGCTTGGGCCACTGGTCGTAGCGGTAGTGCAGCGGCAGACCGACGGACTCCAGGACGGCGCGGTGCCGGTCGGCGGTCGCGTCGTCCAGCCGGCCCGCCAGGCGGCCGAGTTCGGCGGCGAAGTGCATGCCGACGGCGACGGCCGCGCCGTGCCGCCACTTGTACCGCTCGTTCTTCTCGATGGCGTGGCCGAGCGTGTGGCCGTAGTTGAGGATCTCCCGGCGGCCGGTCTCCTTGAGGTCGGAGGAGACCACGTCGGCCTTGACCCGGATCGACCGCTCGATCAGCTCGGCGGTGTGCGGTCCGGCCGGGGTGCGGGCGGCCTCCGGGTCGGACTCGATCAGGTCGAGGATCACCGGGTCGGCGATGAAGCCGGCCTTGATGACCTCCGCGAGCCCGGAGACGTAGTCGTGCACCGGGAGGGAGTCCAGCGCGGCCAGGTCGCACAGGACGCCGGCCGGGGGGTGGAAGGCCCCGACGAGGTTCTTGCCCTCGGCGGTGTTGATGCCGGTCTTCCCGCCGACCGCCGCGTCCACCATGGCCAGCACGGTGGTGGGGACGGCGATCCAGCGCACGCCGCGCAGCCAGGTCGCCGCGACGAACCCGGCGAGGTCGGTGGTGGCGCCGCCGCCGACGCCCACGACCACGTCGGTGCGGGTGAAGCCGGACTGGCCGAGCGCCTTCCAGCAGTAGGCGGCGACCTCCGCGGTCTTCGCCTCCTCGGCGTTGGGCACCTGGATGGCGACCGCCTCGTACCCCTGGCCCGCCAGATCGGCGCGGAGCGCGTCGCCGGTCTCGGCGAGCGCCTCGGGGTGGATGACGGCGACCCGCTTGGCCTTCTGGCCGATCAGTCCGGCCAGCTCGCCCAGCAACTGGCGGCCCACCAGGACCTCGTAGGGGTCGGTACCCGCCGTCCCGGCGATCTGGATGCGGGTGACTGCCTCGCTCATGCTTCCTTCAACTCCAGTGCGTCCAGGACGGCTCGGGCGACGTCCTCGGGACCGCGTCCGTCCGTCGGCACGACGGCGGTGGCGACCTCTTCGTACAGATGGCGGCGGGCCTCCATCAGCGCGCGCCACTGCTGGCGCGGGTTGACGGCGAGCAGCGGCCGGGCCGCGTTCAGCCCGGTGCGGCGCACGGCCTCCTCGACGTCCATCGAGAGGTAGACCACCCGCTGCCCGCTCAGCAGCGCACGGGTGTCCGCGTCGAGGACGGCGCCGCCGCCCAGCGCGAGGACGCCCGTGTGCCCGGCGACCGCCTCGGCCACCGCGCGCTTCTCCAGCGCGCGGAAGGCGTCCTCGCCGTCGTCCACGAAGATCTCGGCGACGGTGCGGCCCTCGGCGGCCACGATGTCGTCGTCGGTGTCGCGGAACGCGGCGCCCAGCCGGTCGGCGAGCAGCCGTCCGACGGTGGACTTGCCCACGCCCATCGGCCCGACCAGCACGACCATGGGCACGGCGCTCATCCGAACGCCAGGTTGTCGAGGTAGGAGCGGACGTTGCGGCGGGTCTCGGCCACGCTGTCGCCGCCGAACTTCTCCGCGACCGCGTCCGCGAGGACCAGGGCCACCATCGCCTCGGCCACGATGCCGGCGGCCGGAACCGCGCACACGTCGGAGCGCTGGTGGTGGGCCTGCGCGGCCTCGCCGGTGGCGACGTCGACCGTGGCCAGCGCGCGCGGCACGGTGGCGATCGGCTTCATCGCCGCCCGCACCCGCAGCAGCTCACCGGTGGTCAGACCGCCCTCGGTGCCACCGGAGCGGCCGGTGGCGCGCCTGATGCCCTCGGGGGTGGTGAGGATCTCGTCGTGCGCCTTGGAGCCGGGCACGCGGGCCAGGTCGAAGCCGTCGCCGACCTCGACGCCCTTGATCGCCTGGATGCCCATGAGGGCGGCCGCGAGCCGGGCGTCCAGCCGGCGGTCCCAGTGCACGTGCGAGCCGAGGCCGACCGGGACTCCGTACGCCAGCACCTCGACCACGCCGCCGAGGGTGTCGCCGTCCTTGTGGGCCTGGTCGATCTCCGCGACCATCGCCTTGGAGGCGTCCGCGTCCAGGCAGCGCACCGGGTCCTCGTCCAGCCGTTCGACGTCGGCCGGGGTCGGGTACACCCCGTAGGGCGCCTTCGCGGCGGCCAGCTCCACGACGTGGCTGACGATCTCGATCCCGGCGGTCTCCTTCAGGTACGACCGCGCCACCGCGCCCAGCGCGACCCGGGCCGCCGTCTCCCGCGCGGAGGCCCGCTCCAGGATCGGCCGGGCCTCGTCGAAGCCGTACTTCTGCATGCCCGCGAGGTCCGCGTGGCCGGGGCGCGGGCGGGTCAGCGGGGCGTTGCGCGCGAGGCCGGCCAGCACCTCCTCGTCCACCGGGTCGGCCGCCATGACCTGCTCCCACTTCGGCCACTCGGTGTTGCCCACCATGACCGCGACCGGGGAGCCGAGGGTGAGCCCGTGCCGCACACCGCCGAGGAACGTGACCTCGTCGCGCTCGAACTTCATCCGTGCGCCGCGCCCGTAGCCGAGCCGCCGCCGCGCGAGATGATCCGCCACCATCTCCGTGGTGATCGGCACGCCGGCGGGAAGTCCCTCCAGCGTCGCGACGAGTGCGGGACCGTGGGACTCCCCCGCGGTCAGCCAACGCAGCCTGCTCAACGGTGCTCCTCAGTTTTCGCGCCCGGTACTGCCCCGCTTACGCGTGTCCGCGCGTACGGCGGCGGCCCGACCGGGTGCGCGATCCCGGCCCGCCACCTCCGATCCTCCCACGCCGGGCCCGTTATCCGGGCCTCGGTCCGGATTTCGGGACCCCGGTGCGAAGCGGGAAGCGGCGGGTCAGCGGGCGGCGAGGCCCCGTTCGCCCGCCCGGCGCATGGCCTCCAGCGGGGCCGGGGTGCGGCCGGTCATCCGCTCCACCTGGAGCACGGCCTGGTGGACCAGCAGGTCCAGGCCGCCGACGACGGCTCCGCCGAACATGGACCAGCGGGCCGCCAGCTCGGTGGGCCAGGGGTCGTAGAGCACGTCGAAGAGGGTGGCGGGGCGCTCGGGTACGGCGGTGGCCAGGGCGTCGGCGGTGCCGGCGGGGGTGGTGGCGATCACCAGGGGGGCGTGCAGGGCCTCGGCCGCGTCCGCCCAGTCGGCGGTGCGGACCTCGACGTCGAGCCGCTCGCCCCACTCCCGCATCTCCGCGGCGCGGGCGGCGCTGCGGACGTACACCACGACCTCGCCGGGGCAGATCCGGGCGAGCGCGGCGAGCGCGGAGGATGCGGTGGCGCCGGCTCCGAGGACGGCGGCGGACTCCACCTCCTCGATCCCGTGCTCGCGCAGTGCGGCCACCATGCCGGGGATGTCGGTGTTGTCCCCGACCTTGCGGCCGTCCTCCGTGAACACCACGGTGTTGACCGCGTCCACGGAGGCCGCCGTCTCGCTGACCTCGTCCAGCAGCGGCATCACGGCCCGCTTGAGCGGCATGGTCAGCGACAGCCCGGCCCACTCCGGCCCCAGCCCCGCGAGGAACCCCGCCAGCCCCGCCTCGTCCACCTCGAACCGGTCGTAGGACCAGTCGCCGAGTCCGAGTTCGGCGTACGCGGCGCGGTGCAGCACCGGCGAGAGCGAATGCCCGATGGGCTTGCCGAGCACGGCGGCCCGGCGGGTGCCGACGGCTCCCGGAGTCATCAGTTGCCCGCCTGCTTCCGGGCCTCCTGGTACTTCTCCACGTTGCGGTTGTGCTCCTCGTTGGTGACGGCGAACACCGTCTCGTTCTCGTTGATCGAGACGAAGTAGTACCAAGGACCGGGAGTGGGCTTCAGCGCGGACTCGATCGCCTCGCTGCCGGGGTTGCTGATGGGGCCCGGCGGAAGTCCCTTGATGCCATAGGTGTTGTACGGATCGGCGATCTTCCGCAGACCGGCGACCGAACCGACGTCCAGGGTGCTCTGGCCCTTCAGGTAGTTGACCGTGGAGTCGAACTCCAGCCGGCCCGCCGTCTCGACGTTGTCCGGCTTGAGGCGGTTGTACACGACGCGGGCGACCTTGCCGAAGTCGTGCTTGTACTTGCCCTCGACCTGCACGAGGCTCGCCACCGTGAGCACCTGGAGCGGGCTGTTCAGCCCCAGTTCCTGCGCCTTGCCCGCGAGGTCGTACTGCTTGTACTGCTCGTTGGAGCGCTCGACCATGCTCTTCAGGACGTCCTTGGGCTTCATGCCCTTGGCCACCGCGTAGCTGGACGGGTAGAGGAAGCCCTCCAGGGGGTCCTTGACGTCCTTGTTGCTGTTCGCCCAGGAGGGCAGCCCGAGGTCCTTCCAGTCCTTCTTGGCGACCTTCGCCGTGGTGCCCTTGGCGAGCTTCAGGCGGGTGTCGATCGCCTCGTACACCCAGATGTTGCGCTTCCCCTCGGGAATGACGAGGTTGTCACGGCTCTTCGGGCTCAGCATCAGCTCCACCGCGCTGGCGGCGGACATGTGCTTCTGGAGGGTGTAGACGCCGTCCTGGAGGGACTTGCCGTTGGGGTTGGCGAGCTGTGCCGAGACGAAGGCGTCGACGCTCTCGACGACGCCGGCCTCCTTCAGCTTGCGGCCGATGGCGGCACCGACCGCACCCTTGGGGATCTCGACCGTCACCGTCTCGCCGTTGCCGCTGCCCGCGTAGTCCGGGGCGGGGGCGAAACGATTTTTGTAGAACTGGTAGCCGAAGTAGGCGACGCCGCCGAGGCCGCCGCCGAAGACGAGGACGACGACCATCAGGGCGCAGCCGGTGCGGCCCTTCTTGCTCTTGACGGGCTTGCGGCCCTTGCCGCGCCGCTCGGCGGGCTCCGCCGGGGTGTCGTCGTCCCCGGGGGGCGTGGGGTGCTCGTCCTCGCCCCGGGGATCCCAGCCGGGCTCGTGGTCCGGCTCCGGGTCCCGGTGACCGGGCGGCTGGGGCGGCGGGTAGGCGTCCTCGGTGCCGTAGAGGTCGGGCTGCTCGGCGCCGTAGGCAACGGGGTGCTGCCCGTAGGGGTCGCCCGGGTCCGCGGCGTAGGGGACATGGCCGTGCGTGCCCGTGGCGTCCCAGCCGCCCTGGTGCTGCTGGGGATGCGGGTACTGCCCGGTGTGCTGGGGATCGAAGTGGTGCTGGCCGTGACCGTCGTACTGCGGGTACTGCTGACCGCCGTAGTGCGGCTGCTGGTCCTGGGACCAGCCGTCGTACTGCGGGTGCTGCGGCTGGCCGCCGTAGGGGTACTGCTGTCCCGCGTGGGCCGTGTGCGCTCCCCACCCGGCGTCCCCGTACAGCGGGTCATCCGGATGCCACGGTTCGGTGCCTGGGCCCCGGCCATACTCAGTCATCGATCCCCTAGAGCCGCGAGGCCGAGGGTCGCCCGGCTCCAGGACCGGCTTCCGTTCCGCCTCTTGCTGTGCGGTGGCTGTTCGAACACCGCCGCATCGCGCGGAACGTTACCGCACCGCGATCAGATGACCACTTCGACGCCCTCACCGGGTGGCGCACCTGACACCCGTTCGGATTCCAGTGCCTGCTGGAGGATGATCACCGCGGCCGCCTGGTCGATCACGGAGCGTCCCTTCTTGGACTTCACGCCCGAGGCGCGCAGTCCCTGACTGGCCGTCACCGTGGTCATCCGCTCGTCCACCAGCCTGACCGGCACCGGCGCGATGCCCCGTGCCAGCTCCTCGGTGAACGCGCGCACCTTGACCGCCGCCGGGCCCTCGCCGCCCTTGAGGGAGCGAGGGAGCCCGACGACGACCTCGATCGGCTCGTACTCCTCGACCAGTTGCCGCAGCCTGCGGTGCGCGGCCGGGATGTCCCGGCCGGGAACCGTCTCCACCGGTGTGGCGAGGATCCCGTCGGGGTCGCACGAGGCGACCCCGATCCGGGCGTCCCCGACGTCGATGGCGAGCCGGCGTCCTCTGCGCATGACGGCCCGGCCTACTTCGCGGTGTCGGCGACGAGGCGCTCGACGGCGTCGACGGCCTCGCCGACGGCGGCGGGGTTCTGGCCGCCGCCCTGGGCGACGTCCGGCTTGCCGCCACCGCCGCCGCCGAGCGTCTTGGCGGCGGTACGGACCAGGTCACCGGCCTTGAGCCCGCGTTCGCGGGCCGCGTCGTTGGTGGCGATCACGGTGAGCGGCTTGCCGTTGTTCACCGTGAACAGGGCGACCACGGCGGCCCGGCCGCCCTGGATGCGCCCGCGCACGTCCAGCACCAGCTTGCGCAGGTCGTCCGGGGTGGTGCCGTCGGGGACCTGCCCGGCGACCAGGGCGACACCGCGCACGTCCTTGGCGGACCCGGCGAGACCGGCGGCGGCCTGGAGGACCTTCTCGGCACGGAACTTCTCGATCTCCTTCTCGGCGTCCTTCAGCTTGCCGAGCATCGCCGAGACCTTCTCCGGCAGCTCCTCCGGGCGTCCCTTGATCAGCTCGCTGAGCTGGTTGACGACCGTGTGCTCGCGGGCGAGGAAGTTGTAGGCGTCCATGCCGACCAGCGCCTCGATCCGGCGTACACCGGAGCCGATGGAGGACTCGCCGAGCAGCTTCACCAGGCCGAGCTGGGCGGTGTTGTGCACGTGCGTGCCGCCGCACAGCTCCTTGGAGAAGTCGCCGATGGTGACCACGCGGACCCGCTCGCCGTACTTCTCGCCGAACTCGGCGATGGCGCCCTGCTTCTTGGCCTCGTCGATGCCCATGACCTCGGCGTGCACGTCCAGGTCGCGGGAGAGCACCTCGTTGATCTTCTGCTCGACGTCGGTCATCACGGCCGTCGGGACGGCGGCCGGCGAGCCGAAGTCGAAGCGGAAGCGGCCGGGCTGGTTCTCCGAACCGGCCTGGGCGGCCGTCGGGCCGAGGGCGTCGCGCAGCGCCTGGTGGGTCAGGTGGGTGGCCGAGTGGGCGCGGGCGATGGCCTTGCGGCGGCGGGCGTCGATGGACGCCTGGGCCTTGGCGCCGACCGTGACCTCGCCGACCTGGACGACGCCCTTGTGGACGTAGACGCCGGGCACGGGCTTCTGGGTGTCGCGGACCTCGATGACGGCGCCGGTGTCGACCCTGATGCGGCCGGTGTCACCGATCTGGCCGCCGCCCTCGGCGTAGAACGGGGTGCGGTCGAGCACGATCTCGACCTCGTCGCCCTCGGTGGCGGCCGGCGAGGAGACGCCGTCGACGAGGATGCCGACGATCGTGGTCTCGCTCTCGGTGTCGCTGTAGCCGATGAAGTCGGTGGCGCCGGAGGCGTCCGCGATCTCCCGGTAGGCGCCGAGGTCGGCGTGGCCGGTCTTCTTGGCGCGGGCGTCGGCCTTGGCGCGCTCCCGCTGCTCCGTCATCAGGCGGCGGAAGCCGGTCTCGTCCACGGAGAGGCCCTGCTCGGCGGCCATCTCCAGGGTGAGGTCGATCGGGAAGCCCCAGGTGTCGTGGAGCAGGAACGCCTTGTCGCCGGAGAGCACGCTGCCACCGGACTGCTTGGTCTCGCTGACGGCGGTGTCGAGGATGTTGGTGCCGGCCTTGAGCGTCTTGAGGAAGGCGTTCTCCTCGGCGACGGCGACCTTCTCGATGCGCTCGCGGTCGGTGATCAGCTCGGGGTACTGCTGGCCCATCATGCCGATCACGACGTCGATCAGCGGCTTGACCACCGGGCCCTCGGCTCCCAGCAGGCGCATGTTGCGGATGGCGCGGCGCATGATGCGGCGCAGCACGTAGCCGCGGCCCTCGTTGCCGGGGGTGACGCCGTCGCCGACGAGCATGACGGCGGTGCGCATGTGGTCCGTGACCACGCGCAGCGAGACGTCCGACGCGTGGGCGTCGCCGTAGGCCACACCGGTCAGCTCGGTGGCCTTCTCGATGACGGCCATCGAGGTGTCGATCTCGTACATGTTCTGCACGCCCTGCAGAATCATGGCGAGTCGCTCCAGGCCGAGGCCCGTGTCGATGTTCTGGCTCGGCAGGTCCCCGAGGATCTCGAAGTCGTCCTTACCGATGCCCTCGCCCCGCTCGTACTGCATGAAGACGAGGTTCCAGATCTCGACGTACCGCTCGTCGTTGACGGCGGGGCCGCCCTCGACGCCGAACTCGGGGCCGCGGTCGTAGTTGATCTCGGAGCAGGGGCCGCAGGGGCCGGGGACGCCCATGGACCAGTAGTTGTCCTTCATGCCAAGGCGCTGGATGCGCTCCTTGGGCACGCCGACGACCTCGTGCCAGATGCGCTCGGCCTCGTCGTCGTCCTTGTAGACGGTGATCCAAAGACGCTCGGGGTCGAGGCCGTAACCGCCCTTGTCCTGGGGGCTGGTGAGCAGCTCCCAGGCGAACTGGACGGCGCCTTCCTTGAAGTAGTCGCCGAAGGAGAAGTTGCCGCACATCTGGAAGAACGTGCCGTGGCGGGTGGTCTTGCCGACCTCTTCGATGTCGGGCGTGCGCACGCACTTCTGCACGCTGGTGGCGCGCTGGAAGGGCGGCTTGACCTCACCCAGGAAGTAGGGCTTGAAGGGCACCATGCCGGCCGGGACGAGGAGCAGAGTCGGGTCGTCCGCGATGAGCGACGCCGAAGGGACGACGGTGTGCCCGCGCTCCTCGAAGAAGCTCAGCCAGCGGCGGCGAATCTCGGCCGACTCCATCAGTGGTCCTCATTCCGGTTGTACGAGTACGTCGTGTTCTCGATGTACTTCAGTGTGCTGCTGTCGTTCTCGATGGCGGTGATCCGCCGGGGTTCCGGCAGGGCGGGGCTCTCGTGGATGCCGAGTGCCTCCTCCAGCTCCGCCTCGCGCTGGACCATGTTGTCGCGGACGTCGAGCGCGAAGCCGACCGCCGCGTCCTTGAGCCGGTGCCCGGTCTCCAGCGCCTTGTTGGCCGCGGTGACGGCGAGGCTCTCGGGGGTGAGCTGCCTCAGCTTGCGGTTGACCTTGGTGGTGGCCCACACACCGGCGGCGACGCCGGTGCCGAACCAGAACGTACGGCGGAACATCGCGGTCCTCAGTCCTTCTTTCGCTTGCCCCGCCGTGCGGCCGGGACCGTCCGGCCCACGATCACCGTACGGCGCGGCGTCTTCGCGGGCTTGGCCTCGTCGCGGCCGCCGAGGGCACGGCGGACGCCGTAGCCGAAGGCGGCGACCTTGACCAGGGGGCCGCCGAAGGTGGAGGCGACGGTGGAGGAGAGCGCGGAGGCGTTCGACGTCACCTCCTGCACGTCGGAGGCGATGGCGTCGACCCGCTCGATCTGGGTCTGCGCCGAGCGCACCGCCGTCGAGGCGTCCGCCAGCAGCGGGACGGCCTGGTCGGTCACGTCCGCCACGAGCTTGGTGGTCGCCTTGAGCGTCTGGGCCAGCCTCGCCAGCGCTACGGCGAGGAAGGAGACCAGGATCGCCCAGAAGACGGCCACCAGGATCCCGGCAACCTCTCCACCGGACACTGTGCGCACCAGCTCCCTGAAACGTGCTTGAGCATCGAAAAAGTCGTGGACCGAGCCTATCGCGCCACCGGCGGGGCTCCGTACCGGATTACCGGGCGCCGGCGGGGGTGCCGGGAACGCGCGAGCCCGCCGTCCCGTCCGCCGGAGGGCGGGGGGACGACGGGCCGTGGTGCTGCGCCGGGGCTGGGATCAGCGGGCGTAGTACTCGACGACGAGCTGCTCGTCGCAGATCACCGGGATCTCCTTGCGGTTCGGCTCGCGGTCCAGGCGGAACGCCAGGGCCTTGAGGTTCACCTGGAGGTAACGCGGGGTCTCACCGTCGGCGGCGAAGCCACCCTCACGCGCGACCTGGAAGAGCGTCTTGTCCTTGGAGCGGTCGCGGACCTGCACGACGTCGTCCGGGCGGACACGGAAGGACGGCTTGTCGACCTTCTGGCCGTTGACCTGGATGTGGCCGTGGACGACCATCTGGCGGGCCTGGTAGATCGTGCGGGCGATGCCCGAACGCAGGACCAGCGCGTCGAGGCGGCGCTCGAGCTCGATGATCAGGGCCTCACCGGTCTTGCCCTGGACCTTGGAGGCACGCTCGTAGGCGCGGACGAGCTGGCGCTCGGACACGTCGTACTGCGCGCGCAGACGCTGCTTCTCGAGCAGACGGACCTTGTAGTCCGAGTTCTGCTTGCGGCCGCGGCCGTGCTCGCCCGGCGGGTAGGGGCGGGCCTCGAAGTACTTGACGGCCTTCGGGGTCAGCGCGATGCCGAGGGCACGCGACTTCTTGACCTTGGGGCGGGACTGGTTCGCCATGGAACCGACACCTCGTGTTTCTTATGCGAATACGGCTTCACCAGGGTTAGGGGAGGTCGCATCCGCAGCCGGGGAGACCCTGCCTGTCCTTGCGGACGGGCCGGGCAGCCGTTCCCCGAACTGGGCACATACGTGCAGCACGCGAGTGGCCCACCGACCGGTTCCGGCCGCTGCCGGAGGGTGGTGGGCTGCCCGCGACACCTTCGACGGTGCGCGACGCTCCTGGAGAGCCCCGCCCGGGGGCCTGGCTCTCCGGCTGGGTGTCCCGCTCTGGTGAGCCGTTCCCCCTTTTCGGGGGCCCGGACACGGGACTCAGCACTTCGGGGCAGTCTACAGGGCGCTCAGGACCGCTTACGACCCAGGTGCTTCCTGGTCCATTCCACCGCGTCCGCGTACCGCGCCTCGGCGCCGTGCCGGCTCGGGGTGTAGTACTCGCGGTCCTTGAGAGTGTCCGGGGCGTACTGCTGGGCGGCGATGCCGTCGGGCTGGTCGTGCGGGTAGACGTAGCCCGTGGCGTGGCCCAGTTTTCTGGCGCCCTGGTAGTGGCCGTCCCGCAGGTGGGCGGGGACCGGGCCCGCGTGGCCCTTGCGCACGTCGGCCATGGCCTCGCCGATCGCGGTGGTCGCGGAGTTGGACTTGGGGGCCAGCGCGAGCGCGATGGTGGCGTGGCTGAGGGTGAGCGCGGCCTCGGGGAAGCCGATCATGGCGACGGCCTGCGCGGCCGCGACGGCTATGGGCAGCGCGCCCGGATCGGCGACGCCGATGTCCTCGCTGGCGGAGATCATCAGGCGCCGGGCGATGAAGCGGGGGTCCTCGCCGGCCTCGATCATCCGGGCCAGGTAGTGCAGGGCGGCGTCCACGTCGGAGCCCCGGATGGACTTGATCAGGGCGCTGGCCACGTCGTAGTGCTGGTCGCCGTCGCGGTCGTACTTCACCGCCGCGCGGTCGACGGTCTCCTCCAGCGTGGTCAGGGTGAGCTCGCCGTCGCCCTTGTCGAGGGAGGCGCCCGCTGCGGCCTCCAGCACGGTGAGGGCGCGGCGGGCGTCGCCGCCGGCCACCCGCACGATGTGCTCCTCGGACTCCTCGGGGAGGGTCAGCGCCCCGCCGAGGCCCCGCTCGTCGGCGAGGGCGCGGCGCACGAGGTCGCGTACGTCGTCGTCGGTGAGCGGTTCGAGGGTCAGGAGCAGGGAGCGGGAGAGCAGCGGGGAGTTGACCGAGAAGTGCGGGTTCTCGGTGGTGGCCGCGATCAGGGTGACCCAGCGGTTCTCCACGGCCGGGAGCAGGGAGTCCTGCTGGGCCTTGCTGAAGCGGTGGATCTCGTCGAGGAAGAGGACGGTCTCCTTGCCGAAGCCACCGGTGGCGCGGCGGGCGCCGTCGATGACCGCGCGGACCTCCTTGACGCCTGCGCTGATGGCGCTCAGCTCCACGAAACGCTGGTCGGTGGCGCGGGAGACGACATGGGCGAGGGTGGTCTTGCCGGTGCCGGGCGGGCCCCAGAGGATCACCGACGAGGGTCCGGCGGGACCTTTGCCGCCCTCTCCGACCAGTCTGCGCAGCGGCGAGCCGGGCTTGAGCAGATGGCGCTGGCCCACCACCTCGTCCAGGGTGCGCGGGCGCATGCGTGCCGCCAGGGGACTGCTCGCGGGCTCCTTCTCCTGGCGTTCTTCGGCTGCGGCGGTGAACAGGTCGGCTTCCACACCGGAAACCCTAAATCACGCCGCCGACAACGCCGCGGGACGCCGGCGCGGACCGTCAGCTCGTCCAGAAGCTCCACCAGCGGGTCAGGATCAGCATGCCGATGCTCCCGATGTGCAGCACGGGCAGGACCCAGGTGAACTCGCCGAAGAAGGAGCGCAGCGGGCGCGGGGCGGGGAGGAAACCCTGGCGCACGTTGAAGGAGGTGACGTACCAGAACATGATGATCGTGGCGACCCAGGCCAGCGAGCACCACAGGCACAGGGCGTTGATCCGGTACAGGGACTGGAACTGGAGCCAGGTGCAGAAGCCGACGCCGAACAGCGTGCCGGCGTTGAAGGTCAGCCAGTACCAGCGGGGGAAGCGGGCGCGGACGAGGAGGCTCACCCCGACGCAGATCACGATGCCGTAGGCGACCAGGCCCAGCATGGGGTTGGGGAAGCCGAAGGCGGCGGCCTGCTTGCTCTCCATGACGCTGCCGCAGGAGACCACGGGGTTGAGGCTGCAGCCGGGGACGAAGGTCTTGCCCTCGACCTTGGCCTGAAGCAGCTTGAACTTGTCGAGCGTGATGACCCAGGCGGCGAGGAGTCCGGCCGCGCCGGTGATCACCAGCATCAGGGCGAGGGCCCGGCTGCCGCCCTCGACGCGGGCCGTGCCACGAGCACGCTCGGGCCCGGACTGGGTGGAGACGTCGTTGACTGTCGTCTTGCTCATCACGCCGATTCCGTCACTCGCTAGATCGGGCCTGCTTCGGGCATCGGTCATTGTGCCGCACAGCCGCCCTCGCGCACCGTTCGCTGTGCATAAGTTCGAGGCGGGCCGGGCACGGTCCCTCCATTTTCGGCCGGTTCGGGCCGGACGGCAGCACAGGCGATCGAACGGTGACGGGCCGGACGGTTGTCCGTCCGGCCCGTCGTCCTGCTTCGGACGGTCAGAGCCGGGACTCCAGCTCCGCGACGACCTCGTTCAGGCCGACCGCGGTCTGCTCGCCGGACTCCATGTCCTTGACCTGGACCAGGCCCTCGGCGAGGTCGCGTTCGCCGAGCACCAGCGCGTAGCGGGCGCCGGAGCGGTTGGCGGCCTTCATCGCGGCCTTCAGCCCCTTGCCGCCGTAGGAGAAGTCGGCCGCGACGCCGACCTTGCGCAACTCGGTGACCTTGGCGAAGAGCACCCGCCGGGCCTCCTCGCCGAGCGGGACGGCGAAGACGCTGGTGGTGGACGGCAGGTCCAGCTCCACGCCCTCCGCCTCCAGGGCGAGGACGGTGCGGTCCACGCCGAGTGCCCAGCCGACCGAGGGCAGCGCGGGGCCGCCGATCATCTCGGACAGGCCGTCGTAGCGGCCGCCGCCGCCGACGGCGGACTGGGAGCCGAGACCGTCGTGGACGAACTCGAAGGTGGTGCGGGTGTAGTAGTCCAGGCCGCGGACCAGCTTGGGGTCGTCCTCGAAGGCGACGCCGGCCGCGGTGATCAGCTCGCGGACCTCCTCGTGGTACGCCTTGCAGGCGTCGCACAGGTGGTCGCGCAGCAGGGGGGCGCCGGTGAGCTGCTTCTGCACCGACTCGCGCTTGTCGTCCAGGACGCGCAGCGGGTTGATCTCGGCGCGGCGCAGGGTGTCCTCGTCGAGGTCGAGTCCGCGCAGGAAGTCCTGGAGCGCGGCCCGGTACACCGGACGGCACTCGGAGTCGCCCAGGCTGTTGAGCAGGATGCGGAACTGGCGCAGGCCCAGCGAGCGGTACGCCTGGTCGGCCAGGATGATCAGCTCGGCGTCCAGCGCGGGGTCCTCGGCACCGATCGCCTCGGCGCCGACCTGGGAGAAGTGGCGGTAACGGCCCTTCTGCGGGCGCTCGTAGCGGTAGTAGGAGCCGGAGTACCAGAGTTTGACCGGGAGGTTGCCCGTCTTGTGCAGGTTGGCCTCCAGGGCGGCGCGGAGCACGGAGGCGGTGCCTTCGGGGCGCAGGGCGAGCCGGTCGCCGCCCTTGGTCTCGAAGGCGTACATCTCCTTGGTGACGATGTCGGTGGACTCGCCGACACCGCGCGCGAACAGCTCGACGTTCTCGAAGCCCGGCGTCTCGATGTAGCCGTACCCGGAGTTGCGCAGGGGGGCGGCGATGGCCTCGCGCACGGCGAGGTACCGGGCGGACTGCGGCGGGATCAGGTCGTACGTGCCCTTGGGGGCCTTGAAGGTGCTCACGGAAGCTCTCTCGTCACATTCCTCGTCGGGGAGCCGGGTCGGTTCCCTGGCCGGCGGCCACCTGCCGCAGATACGGGTTGGTGGCGCGTTCCTGGCCGATGGTGGTCTGGGGGCCGTGGCCGGACAGGACCACGGTGGAGTCGTCGAGGGGCAGGCACACGCGTGCCAGCGACCCGAGCATCTCCTCCATCGATCCGCCGGGCAGATCGGTGCGTCCCACGGAGCCGGCGAACAGCAGATCCCCGGAGAAGAAGACCGACGGGACGTCGGCGCTCTCGGGCATCCGGAAGGTCACCGACCCCTTGGTATGGCCCGGCGCGTGGGCGACGGAGAACTCCATCCCGGCGAGGTCCAGCTTCGCCCCGTCGGTCAGCTCCCGGACGTCGTCCGGCTCCCCCACGGTCAGTTCGCCCATGAGCGGCATCCCGATGGACCGGCCGAGCGCCTTCTCGGGATCGCTCAGCATGTAGCGGTCGTCGGGGTGGATCCACGCGGGCACGTCGTGCGCGCCGCACACGGGGACGACGGAGGCGACGTGGTCGATGTGGCCGTGGGTGAGGACGACGGCGGTCGGCTTGAGGCGATGCTTCCTCAGCGCTTCCTCGACGCCGGGGGCGGCCTGATGGCCGGGGTCGATGATCACGCACTCCTCACCGGCGGCGGGGGCGACGAGATAACAGTTCGTCCCCCAGGCCCCGGCGGGGAACCCGGCAATGAGCACGATCGTCCTTCGTTGTGTCGGTACGGGAGGGCTCGCGCGCGGGCGGCCCGTGGTGGCAAGAAGCCCCTTGAGCCTACCGGCGCTGCCGTTTCCTCAGCGAACCCATATACGGTACGGGGCTACACGCGCCTGTCGGATCACAGGACGCACACGTACCGGTCGGCACACGACTCGCATGAGGGAGAAACCCGGTGGTCAGCCAGGAGCAGCGACGGCGTCAGCTCGCACGGGAGAAGTTCTTGCGGCAGCAGCAGCGGCGCACGGACTCGCGACGCAAGGCGCGCATGCGCAACTCGGTGATCGCGTCGGTGCTCGGCGTGATCGTGATCGGCAGTGTGGCCCTGTACACGACGGGCGTGATGAAGGACGACGGCGACAAGAAGGTGGACGCCGCCGGGTCCTCGCCGAGCGCGGCCACGAGCCCCGGCAAGGCGCCGGACCCCTGCGAGAAGCCGGCCGAGGGCTCGGTGAAGAAGCAGTCGTGGAAGAAGGAGCCGGCGATGTCGATCGACACGTCGGCCGACTACTCGATGAAGCTGGCCACCACGTGCGGCGACATCGGCATCGCGCTGAAGGCGTCGGCAGCCCCGCACACGGTGAACTCCTTCTCCTATCTCGCGGACAAGGGCTTCTTCGACCACACCAAGTGCCACCGGCTGACCACGAACGGGATCTACGTCCTGCAGTGCGGTGACCCGACGGGCACCGGCACCGGCGGGCCGGGCTACACGATCCCGGACGAGAATCTGAAGGACAAGAGCCTCAAGAAGAACACCTACCCGGCGGGCACGGTGGCGATGGCCAACACCGGTCAGCCGCACACCGGCGGCAGCCAGTTCTTCCTGGTCTACAAGGACAGCCCGCTGCCGCCGTCGTACACCCCCTTCGGCACGATCGACAAGGCCGGGCTCAAGGTGCTGGACAAGATCGCCAAGGCGGGCGAGAACACCGGCCAGGGCGACGGCGCCCCGAACGCGACGGTCGTGATCGACAAGGCGGCGGTCACGAAGTCCTGACCCCGCCGGGGTGTTCCGGTCCGCTCTCGCGGGCCGGTCGCCTGCGGAATTGGGTGCCGCCGGATGCGGACAGGCCCCCTGCCGGTCGCCTATGTTGGCGATGACGAAACTGTGGACGATGCCAGGAGGCCGGGAGGCCTTTCGCAGGCATCATGTGGAGGAGGCGCTGTGAGCAGCGACCCGTGGGGCCGCGTCGACGAGACGGGGACCGTGTACGTGCGTACGGCCGACGGTGAGCAGGTCGTGGGATCGTGGGCGGCCGGCTCCCCCGAGGAGGCGCTTGCCTACTTCGAGCGCAAGTACGAGGGCCTGGTCGTCGAGATCGGCCTCCTCGAAAAGCGCGTGCAGACCACCGATCTGTCCGCGAAGGACGCCCAGACCGCGATCGGCCACATCCGTGAGCAGGTGGACGCGCACCACGCGGTGGGCGACCTGGAGGCGCTGCGGACCCGGCTGGACAAGCTCGCCGAGAGGGTCGAGTCGCGCCGCGAGGAGCGCAAGGCACAGCGGGCCAAGCAGTCCGACGAGGCCCGCAAGGCCAAGGAGGACCTGGTCGCGGAGGCCGAGCAGCTCGCGGCGTCCGACCAGTGGCGGGTGGCCGGTGAGCGGCTGCGCGCCCTGGTGGACACGTGGAAGGGCCTGCCCCGGCTCGACCGCAAGTCGGACGACGAACTGTGGCACCGCTTCTCGCACGCCCGGTCGGCGTTCTCCAAGCGCCGCAAGGCGCACTTCGCGCAGCTCGACTCGCAGCGCGAGGATGCCCGGCGCGTGAAGGAGCGGCTGGTCGCGGAGGCGGAGGCGCTGTCGGGTTCGACGGACTGGGGTGCCACGGCGGCCCGCTACCGCGAGCTGATGGCGGACTGGAAGGCCGCGGGCCGCGCTCAGCGCGAGCACGAGGACGACCTGTGGAACCGCTTCCGGGGCGCGCAGGACGTGTTCTTCGCCGCGCGCAGTTCGGTGTTCGCCGAGCGGGACGCGGAGCAGGGCGAGAACCTGAAGCTGAAGGAGGCGCTGGCCGAGGAGGCCGAACAGATCCTGCCGGTGCGGGATCTCAAGGCCGCGCGTGCCGCGTTCCGTTCGGTCAACGAGCGGTGGGAGGCCATCGGTCATGTGCCGCGCGACGCGCGGGGCAAGGTCGAGGGCCGGATGCACGCCGTGGAGCGGGCGATCCAGGAGGCCGAGGAGGCCGAGTGGCGTCGGACCAACCCGGAGGCGCGTGCGCGTGCCGAGGGTCTGACCGGTCAGCTCCAGGCCGCCGTGGACAAGCTCCGCGGCCAGGCCGAGCAGGCGCGCGCCCAGGGCAACACCTCCCGCGCCGAGAAGCTGGAGCGTGAGCTGGAGGGCCGTCAGGCGCTTCTCGACCAGGCCCTGAAGGGCCTCGAGGAGTTCGGGGGCTGACACTTCCCCCGCCGCGTACGCCGAGGGGCTCCGTACACACCGTACGGAGCCCCTCGGCGTACGTGTCGTCAGCCGCGGTTGCGGGCCGAGGTGACGCGGTAGACGTCGTAGACGCCCTCCACGCCCCGGACCGCCTTCAGGACGTGGCCCAGGTGCTTGGGGTCGCCCATCTCGAAGGTGAAGCGGGAGGTGGCGACGCGGTCGCGGGAGGTCTGCACGGCCGCGGACAGGATGTTGACGTGCTGGTCGGACAGGACGCGGGTGACGTCCGAGAGCAGCCGGGAGCGGTCGAGCGCCTCGACCTGGATGGCGACCAGGAAGACCGAGGACTGGGTGGGCGCCCACTCGACGTCGAGGATGCGCTCGGGCTCGCGGGAGAGCGAGTCCACGTTGACGCAGTCGCTGCGGTGCACCGAGACCCCGCTGCCGCGCGTGACGAACCCGATGATCGGGTCGCCCGGGACCGGGGTGCAGCAGCGGGCCAGCTTCACCCACACGTCGTCGACGCCCTTGACGATGACGCCGGGGTCGGCGCTGGAGCGGCGCTTGCGGCTGCGCCGGGTCGGCGGGACCGGCTCCTCGATCTCCTCGGTGGCCGCCTCCTCGCCTCCGAGCGCCTGGACGAGCTTCTGCACGATGTTCTGCGCCGAGACATGGCCCTCCCCGATCGCCGCGTACAGCGCGGAGATGTCGGAGTACCGCATCTCGTGGGCCAGCGTGACCAGGGAGTCGCCGGTCAGGATGCGCTGGATCGGCAGGTTCTGCTTGCGCATCGCGCGGACGATCGCGTCCTTGCCCTGCTCGATCGCCTCGTCCCGGCGCTCCTTGGAGAACCAGGCGCGGATCTTGTTGCGGGCGCGGGGCGACTTGACGAAGCCCAGCCAGTCGCGGGAGGGCCCGGCGCCGGGCGCCTTGGAGGTGAAGACCTCCACCAGGTCGCCGTTGTCCAGGGTGGACTCCAGCGGCACGAGGCGTCCGTTGACCCGTGCCCCTATGGTCCGGTGGCCGACCTCGGTGTGCACCGCGTAGGCGAAGTCGACCGGGGTGGCCCCGGCCGGGAGCGCTATCACGTCCCCCTTGGGCGTGAACACGAAGACCTCGTTGCGGGACAGGTCGAAGCGCAGGGACTCCAGGAACTCGCCGGGGTCCTCGGTCTCCTTCTGCCAGTCCAGCAACTGGCGCAGCCACGCCATGTCGTTGAGATGGTCGTCCTTGCCCTTGCCGGACGACTTCGGCGCGTCGGTGCGCACCTTGGAGGCGCCGGCCACGGCCTCCTGCTTGTACTTCCAGTGCGCGGCGATGCCGTACTCGGCGCGCCGGTGCATGTCGAAGGTGCGGATCTGCAGCTCGACCGGCTTGCCGTTGGGTCCGATGACCGTCGTGTGCAGCGACTGGTACATGTTGAACTTGGGCATCGCGATGTAGTCCTTGAACCGGCCGGGGACCGGGTTCCATCGCGCGTGGATCGTGCCGAGCGCCGCGTAGCAGTCCCGGACGGTCTCCACCAGGACGCGGATGCCGACCAGGTCGTAGATCTCCGCGAAGTCCCGGCCGCGGACGATCATCTTCTGGTAGACGCTGTAGTAGTGCTTGGGCCGGCCGGTGACGGTCGCCTTGATACGGGCCGCGCGCAGGTCGGCCTGCACCTCGTCGGTGACTATGGCCAGGTACTCGTCGCGCTTGGGGGCGCGTTCGGCCACCAGCCGCACGATCTCGTCGTACATCTTGGGGTAGAGGATGGCGAAGGCCAGGTCCTCCAGCTCCCACTTGATGGTGTTCATGCCGAGGCGGTGGGCGAGCGGCGCGTAGATCTCCAGGGTCTCGCGCGCCTTCTTCTCCTGCTTCTCGCGCTTGAGGTAGCGCATGGTGCGCATGTTGTGCAGGCGGTCGGCGAGCTTGATGACCAGGACACGGGGGTCCTTGGCCATGGCGACGACCATCTTGCGCACGGTCTCGGCCTGCGCCGCCTCGCCGAACTTCACCTTGTCCAGCTTGGTGACGCCGTCCACCAGCAGCGCGACCACGTCGCCGAAGTCCCGGCGCAGGTCGTCCAGGCCGTACTCGGTGTCCTCGACGGTGTCGTGCAGCAGCCCGGCCATCAGGGTCGCCGGGTCCATGCCCAGCTCGGCCAGGATGGTGGTGACGGCCAGCGGGTGCGTGATGTACGGATCGCCGCTCTTGCGCTTCTGGCCCCGGTGCCAGCGCTCGGCCACCTGGTAGGCGCGCTCGATCTGGCGGAGCGTCGCGTTCTCGATCTTGGGATCGTTGCTGCGCACTATCCGCAGCAGCGGCTCCAGCACCGGGTTGTACGGGTTCGCGCGCTGCACGCCGAGGCGAGCAAGGCGGGCGCGGACGCGGTTGGAGGAGCCGGAGCGGGACGCGGTCTGACCGGCCGCGGGGCGCACGGGGGCGGGCTTGGGGCGCGCGGTGTCGGCGGTCTTCTCCACCGGCGCCGACTGGGCGTGCTCGACCGAGCCGCGCCGGTCGTTCGTCGCGTCGGACGCGTTCGGCGCGGGCTTCACCGCGGGCGCCGAGGCGGACTCCGGCTTGGCGGCGGTCAGTGGCTGGGCCTCGTCTGGCAAGAGGACTCCTAGTGCGCGATCCGGGTCCCCCGGTCAGGCTCCGGAAACCCCATGGTAGCGATCCCGCGGCCCGCCATCGCCTTCAGGCCGCGGGGAGAACGGTCCACCAGGGGAACGCGTGGGACGGGTGAGGGATTCCACGGTCGGGTCCCGGCGGGCGCGGAACGCGGAGCGGCCGCGAGCGCGGGCCGGGAAAGTCCCGGTGCGCTCGCGGCCGCTCGTGGTCCGCCCGGCTCGGTCAGACCTGGAGCAGCGCCTCCAGGGGCGCTCCGCCCAGGGCGGGCTCCAAGCGGGCGCGGCCCTGGAGGAAGCCCAACTCCATGAGGACGGCGACGCCGGAGACGCGTGCGCCGGCGCGCTCGATCAGCTTGATCGCGGCCTCGGCGGTGCCGCCGGTGGCGAGCACGTCGTCCACGATGAACACGCGGTCACCCTCGGACAGGTCCTCGGCGTGCACCTCGATCTCGGCGGAGCCGTACTCCAGGTCGTACGCCTGGCGCAGCGTCGCTCCGGGGAGCTTGCCGGCCTTGCGGACGGGGATGAAGCCGAGACCCGCGCGGACGGCGACCGGCGCGCCCAGGATGAAGCCCCGCGCCTCCAGACCGACGATCTTGGTGGCCCCGGTGGCCGTGGTGAGTTCGGCCAGCGTGTCGGTGAGGGCCGTGAACGCGGCGGGGTCGGCCAGGAGCGGGGTGATGTCCTTGAACATCACCCCCGGCTCCGGGTAGTCGGCCACGTCGCGGATACGGCTGAGCAGCAGCTCCTGGATGGAGGTCATCGGCGCTTTCCAGAGGGTCGGCCGCGGCCCCGGTTACGGGTCGCGGACTGGTCGCGCGGGCCCACCACAGCGGGCGCCGCGCCGTCGGACGGTTCTCCGGTGGCGGACCGGGAGTCCCCCTGGGCCTCCGCGGCTGCGGCCTGGGCACGCTTGGCCAGGACCCGCTTCCTGAGGGCCTGCATCGCCGGCTCGCGCTCCTTGAGGTCGGCGACGAGCGGCGTGGCGATGAAGATCGAGGAGTACGCGCCGGCCGCGAGGCCGACGAACAGCGACAGGGAGATGTCGTTGAGGGTGCCCGCTCCGAGGAAACCGCCGCCGATGAACAGCAGGCCCGCCACCGGGAGGAGGGCGACCACCGTGGTGTTGATGGAGCGCACCAGGGTGCTGTTGATCGAGTGGTTGGCGATGTCGCTGTAGGTGAACCGGGTCTGCTTGGTGATGTCCTTGGTCTGCTCCTTGAGGCTGTCGAAGACGACGACCGTGTCGTAGAGCGAGTAACCGAGGATGGTCAGCAGACCGATGACCGTGCCGGGCGTGACCTCGAAGCCGACGAGGGCGTAGATGCCGACGGTGATGGTGATGTCGTGGACCAGCGCGACGAGGGCCGCGATGGCCATGCGCCACTCGAAGGCGATCGCCAGGTAGATCACCACGAGCACCATGAAGATCGCCAGGCCCTGCCACGCCTTGTTGGCGATCTGCTCGCCCCAGCTCGGGCCGACGAGGTCGGCGTTGAGCCGCTCGGGGTCGAGCTGCAGGTCCTTCGCAAGGGTCTGCTTGACCTGGTCGGACTTGGCGGTGTCGAGGCCGGCGATCTGGACGCGCAGGCTGCCGTTGCCGAGCTTCTGCACCACGGCCTCGTGGCCGGAGGCGTCGCGGGCGTACTCCTCGACCTGGGCGACCGAGGCGCTCATCTTGGTCGGGGTGGTGAAGACGGCGCCGCCCTGGAAGTCGATGCCCATGTTCAGCCCGCGCACCGCCAGGCCCAGGATGGCCGTGATGGTGATCAGGATGGAGACGCCGTACCAGATCTTGCGCTTGCCGATGAAGTCGTAGCTGACTTCGCCGCGGTGCAGCCGCGCGCCGAGGTTACCGAGTTTCGACATCGCTCACGCCCCCTTGGGGTCGACGGGGCCCGTGGCCGGACCGGAGGGACGGCGGGTACGGCGCAGCGGGGGCTTGGCGCCCAGGCTCCGCGGGTCGAGGCCGGACCACTTGTGGCCGTCGGCGAAGAACCTGCGGCGGGCCAGCAGCGTCATCAGCGGCTTGGTGAAGAAGAAGACCACCACGACGTCGAGGACGGTGGTCAGGCCGAGCGTGAACGCGAAGCCCTGGACCTTGCCGACGGTGACGATGAACAGCACGGCGGCGGCGAGGAACGACACGAAGTCGGAGACCAGGATGGTGCGCCGGGCACGCGGCCAGGCTCGCTCCACGGCGGGGCGCAGCGTGCGGCCCTCGCGGATCTCGTCCCGGATGCGCTCGAAGTACACGATGAACGAGTCCGCCGTGATGCCGATCGCGACGATGGCGCCGCAGACCGCGGGCAGGTTCAGCGCGAAGCCGATGGCCGGGCCGAGCAGCGACATGATCACGTAGGTGAGGATCGCGGAGACCAGCAGGGAGGCCATGGCCACCAGCGACAGACCGCGGTAGTAGGCCACCAGGTAGATCACGACCAGCACGAGGCCGATGGCGCCCGCGAGGAGGCCGGCCTTGAGCTGCTCGCCGCCGAGGGCCGCGGTGACCGTCGTGACGGTCTCCTCCTGGAAGGACAGCGGGAGCGCGCCGTAGGACAGCATGTTGGCGAGGCTCTGGGCCTCCTCCTGCGTGAACCGGCCGGAGATCTCGGCCTGGCCGCCGGTGATGGCCTGCTGCACGTAGGGGCTGGAGACCACGTCGCCGTCGAGGACGATGCCGAACTCGTTCTGCGGCTGCTGGTTCTTGGCCAGCTCACCGGTGATGTCGGCGAACTTCTTGGCGCCGGAGCCGGTGAAGTTCATCTGCACCTGCCACCCGGACGCGCCCTGGGTGTCGAAGACCGCCTTCGCGTTCTTCACCTCGGTGCCGTCGACGGCGGCAGGGCCGAGGACGTACTTGTACCAGACCTTGTTGATCTCACCGCAGGCCACGGTGGGCTCACCGGGCTTGCCTGCCTGGCCGACCTTGGCCCGCTCGGCGGGCTTGGTGCAGTCCAGGGCCGCGTACTGGGCCTGGAGCTTCGTGGCGTCCGCGTTGGCGCTGGGCTTCGGCGAGGGGCTCGCCGGGGCGCCGGAGGACTTGGCGCTCGCGGAACCTGTGGGCGACGGGGTGGCGTCGGCCTTCAGGGCGTCACTGACGGCACGGCCCTGCGAGGTGGCCGTGGCGTTCGGCGAGGGGGCGTTGGAGGGCGAGCTCGCCTTCTGGTCGCCGGAGGGGCTGGCGGCCGGGCTCGGGGAGCCGCTGGCGCCGGAGGAGGTGCTCGGCGACGGCTTGGGGGTCGCGCCGCCGCTGGGCTCGCTGGCCAGGACCGGGCGGAAGTACAGCTTGGCGGTGGTGCCGACCTGCTGCTGGGCCTCCTTGGAGTTGGTGCCCTTGGGGATGTTGACGATGATGTGATCGTCGCCCTGGGTTTGCACCTCGGCCTCGGAGACACCAAGGCCGTTGACACGGCGGTTCATGATGTCGACCGCGGTGTCCATGTTGGCCTTGTTGATCGCCGACCCCTGGTCGGCCTTCGCCTTGAGCGTGATGCTCGTACCGCCGGCAAGGTCGATGCCGAGACGCGGAGTGGTGTGCCCGGAGAGGAACATTCCCCCGGTCATCGCCACGATGGCGATCAGGATGAGGACCAGCGAGCGCCCTGGCTTGCTCTGGGTGCTCGCGCCCCGGCCCTTCTTAGGTGCTGCCACCTTCTCGTACTCCCTCTCGGGCCGCCCGGTGCGCCGTGGGCGCCGGTGGCCATGACATGGTGTCGGGATTCCGTGCGGGAAACCGAGCCGTCCGGGGCGGACCGCGCGCCCGGTGCGGGGCGCCGGGACACCCCGGGGACGTCGCTACTTCGCGTCGGTGTCGCCGTCGGTCTTCTTCGGCGCCTCGGCCGGCTCGGCGGCTTCCGCCTTGTTCACGACGGTGTCGTCCTTGGCGGCGGGCTCGACGGTCCCGGCCTTGTCGGCGAGCGTCCTGTCCTCGGCCACGGCGGTCTCCTCGGCGGCGTCCTTCTTGCCGAAGTCGACGGCCTTGTGCTCGGCGTCGGCCGCGGTGAGGGAGGAGGCGTCGTCCGGGACGACCTCGGTGTCCGACTTCAGGTCGTGCTCGATGCCGTGGACGATGCGGTTGTACTCGTCGTCGGAGAGGACGGCGCCGATCGCGTTCTTCGCGAAGATCAGCTCGACGCCAGGCCCGGCGTCGAGGAGGACGGTGTCCTCCGTGACCTCCTTGACCGTCGCGTACATTCCCCCGATCGTGCGCACGCCCGAACCGGGCTGCATCTCGTTCCGCATGTTGGCGGCCTGCTGCTGCTTCTTCTTGGCCGAGCGCGTCATCACGAACATGAGCCCGATGAGCACGATGAAGGGGAGAAGGGTATAGACATTCACGAGACGGGGTTTCCTTCGCGTGACCGCGCGGTGAGCGGCCTGTTGGAGGGGGCTGGTCGCCGTCGCCCGCAAGGGCGGCATCGGCGGAGTCTAAGCGAGTCCGCGTGCATGGAACAACGCTCAGCATGGCACCTGGGTTCCTCCTGGTGCCAATACGCCGCTCTCATGTCCCGAACAGGTCCTGTTGCCCGTTCCCCGTGGCGGGTCGCTGCGGCGGGGTGAGACCCAGGTGCGCCCAGGCGGCCGGGGTGGCCACGCGCCCGCGCGGGGTGCGGGCGAGCAGGCCCTCGCGCACCAGGAACGGCTCGGCGACCTCCTCCACCGTCTCCCGTTCCTCCCCCACCGCGACGGCCAGGGTGGACAGGCCCACCGGGCCGCCGCCGAACAGTTTCAGCAGCGCCTCCAGCACGCCCCGGTCGAGCCGGTCGAGGCCGCGCTCGTCCACCTCGTAGACGGCGAGGGCGGCGGCGGCGATGTCCTCGGTGATCAGGCCGTCCGCCTTGACCTGGGCGTAGTCCCGCACCCGGCGCAGCAGCCGGTTGGCGATCCGGGGCGTGCCGCGCGAGCGGCCGGCGATCTCGGCGGCGCCGGACGGGTCGATCTCCACGTCCAGCAGGGCGGCCGAGCGGTGCACGACCCGCTGGAGTTCGCGCGGCTCGTAGAACTCCATGTGCGCGGTGAAGCCGAAGCGGTCGCGCAGCGGGGGTGGCAGCAGGCCCGCGCGGGTGGTGGCGCCGACCAGGGTGAACGGGGGCAGCTCCAGCGGGATGGCGGTGGCGCCGGGGCCCTTGCCGACGATGACGTCGACCCGGAAGTCCTCCATCGCCATGTACAGCATCTCCTCGGCGGGCCGGGACATGCGGTGGATCTCGTCCAGGAAGAGGACCTCGCCCTCCTGGAGGGAGGAGAGGATCGCGGCGAGGTCGCCGGCGTGCTGGATGGCGGGGCCGGAGGTGATGCGGATCGGGGCGCCCATCTCGGCGGCGATGATCATCGACAGGGTGGTCTTGCCGAGGCCGGGGGCGCCGGAGAGCAGCACGTGGTCGGCGGTGGCGCCGCGCGCGCGGGCGGCGCGCAGTACGAGGTCGAGCTGCTCGCGCACCTTCTCCTGGCCGATGAACTCGCCGAGGTCCTTGGGGCGCAGGGCGGCTTCGACGGCCTGGTCCTCCCGGTCGGCGGCGGTGTCCACCAGCCGTTCCGCGGCGGCCCCGTCCGTCGTGTCGTCCCAGTTCACTTCAGGTGCTCCTAGCGGGATGCGCGCGCGTCAGCGGGCGCGGTTCAGGGTCTGGAGGGCGGCCTTGAGCAACTGGCCGACCTGGGGAGTACCGCCCGCCGCCTCGGCCTGGGGGGTCACGGCGGTGACGGCCTCGTCGGCCTCGCGGGTGGCATAGCCCAGGCCGATGAGGGCCGCGTGCAGCTGGTCGCGCCAGCCCTGGCCGGCGGGCGCGCCGACCGCAGGGGCGCCGGTGGGGGCGCCGAGGCGGTCCTTCAGCTCCAGCAGCAGTTTCTGCGCACCCTTCTTGCCGATGCCGGGCACGGCGGTGAGGGCCTTCTCGTCGGCGGTGGCGACGGCGCGGCGCAGCGCGTCGGGGCGGTGGGTGGCGAGCATGGCCTGGGCGAGGCGGGGGCCGACGCCGCTGGCGGTCTGGAGCAGTTCGAAGACCTGGCGCTCGTCGTCGTCGGCGAAGCCGTACAGGGTGAGCGAGTCCTCGCGGACGACGAGGGAGGTGTGCAGCCGGGCGTCCTGGCCGACGCGGAGCTTCGCGAGGGTGTCGGGGGTGCACTGGACGGCCATGCCGACCCCGCCGACCTCGACGACCGCCGAGTCGGGGGCGAGGGCGGCGACGGTGCCGCTGACGAAGGCGATCATGCCGTTCGGCCTTTCGTTGCGTGGGCGGTGCGCCGGGCCGTGTGCTGGTCGACCGCCTGCTGGAGCCGGTTCTGGGCGGGGGCGCGCCAGATGTGGCAGATGGCGAGCGCGAGGGCGTCGGCGGCGTCGGCGGGCCTGGGCGGCGCGCTGAGCCGGAGCAGCCGGGTGACCATGGCGCCGACCTGGGCCTTGTCGGCGCGGCCGGTGCCGGTGACGGCGGCCTTGACCTCGCTGGGGGTGTGCAGGGCGACCGGGATGCCGCGCCGGGCCGCGCACAGCATGGCGACGGCGCTGGCCTGGGCGGTGCCCATCACGGTGCTGACGTTGTGCTGGCTGAAGACCCGCTCCACGGCGACGAACTCGGGCCGGTGCTCCTCCAGCCACTGTTCGAGGCCCTGCTCGACGGCGAGCAGCCGGCGGCTCAGGTCGGCGTCGGGGGGCGTACGGACGACACCGACGCCGACCATGGTGAGCGGCCGCCCCGCGACCCCGTCGACCACGCCCACACCGCACCGCGTCAGTCCGGGGTCCACCCCGAGTACCCGCACGCCGCCCCCAACCCTTCGATCACCTGTTTGTGCAGGCTATCGGGTGACACCGACAACGCCCCGCAACCGGGCCCCGGCAACGCGACGGGCCGACGGGAAGTCCCGTCGGCCCGAGCGCACCGCGAAGCCCGCGGCGAAGTTACGCGTCGACCTTCTCCATGACGTCGTCGCTCACGTCGAAGTTGGCGAAGACGTTCTGGACGTCGTCGCTGTCCTCGAGGGCGTCGATCAGCTTGAAGATCTTCCGGGCGCCGTCCTCGTCCAGCTCGACCTGCATGGTCGGGACGAAGTTGGAGTCGGCGGAGTCGTAGTCGATGCCGGCCTCCTGGAGGGCGGTGCGGACCGCTACCAGGTCGGTGGCCTCGCTGAGCACCTCGAAGGACTCACCGAGGTCGTTGACCTCCTCGGCACCGGCGTCCAGGACGGCGCCGAGCACGTCGTCCTCGGTCAGCTCGCCCTTGGGGACGATGATGACGCCCTTGCGGTTGAACAGGTACGACACCGAGCCGGGGTCGGCCATGTTGCCGCCGTTGCGGGTCATGGCGACACGGACGTCGGAGGCGGCACGGTTGCGGTTGTCGGTGAGGCACTCGATGAGCACGGCGACACCGTTGGGGCCGTACCCCTCGTACATGATCGTCTCGTAGTCGGCGCCGCCGGCCTCCAGGCCGCCGCCGCGCTTGACCGCGGAGTCGATGTTCTTGTTCGGGACCGACTGCTTCTTGGCCTTCTGGATGGCGTCGTAGAGCGTCGGGTTGCCCTCGATGTCGACGCCGCCCATGCGGGCCGCGACCTCGATGTTCTTGATGAGCTTCGCGAAGAGCTTGCCGCGCTTGGCGTCGATCACGGCCTTCTTGTGCTTCGTCGTAGCCCATTTAGAGTGGCCGGACATCTGCCTGTCTCCTTCGCGTAACCCGATCCGATACGGACTCCCCCGGCGCTGGGAGAGCCTGAGGGGGTACCGCCGCAGATCCTACAAGGACTCCGGTGTCCGGTTCGCGCGGACCATGTCGACGAAGAGCCCGTGCACGCGGTGGTCGCCGGTCAGTTCCGGGTGGAACGAGGTGGCGAGCACGTTGCCCTGGCGTACGGCGACGATGTGGCCGTCGTGCTCGGCGAGCACCTCGGCGGCGGCGCCCACGGACTCCACCCAGGGGGCGCGGATGAAGACGCCCTCCACGGGGGCGCCCTCGACGCCCTTGACGTCGACCGCCGCCTCGAAGGACTCGTTCTGCCGGCCGAAGGCGTTGCGGCGGACGATCATGTCGATGCCGCCGATGGTCTCCTGGCCCGAGCGCGGGTCGAGGATCTTGTCGGCGAGCAGGATCAGCCCGGCGCAGGTGCCGTAGACGGGCAGGCCCTCGCGTACGCGGGCGCGCAGGGGCTCCATCAGGCCGAAGAGGACGGCCAGCTTGGAGATCGTGGTGGACTCGCCGCCGGGCAGGACGAGGGCGTCCACCTCGGCGAGTTCCTCGGGGCGCCTGACCGGCCTGGCCACGGCGTCCGCCGCGGCCAGGGCGATGAGGTGCTCCCGTACGTCGCCCTGGAGGGCCAGGACGCCGATGACGGGGGTGTTCATGGTGTGCAGGTCCTACCAGCCGCGGTTGGCGTAGCGCTCGGTCTCGGGGAGGGTGTCGCAGTTGATGCCGACCATGGCCTCGCCGAGGTTGCGGGAGGCGTCCGCGACGATCTTCGGGTCGTCGTAGAAGGTGGTGGCCTTCACGATGGCGGCGGCGCGCTTGGCCGGGTCGCCGGACTTGAAGATGCCGGAGCCGACGAAGACGCCCTCGGCGCCGAGCTGGCGCATCAGGGCGGCGTCGGCCGGGGTGGCGACACCACCGGCGGAGAACAGCACGACCGGGAGCTTGCCCAGCTCGGCGACCTCCTTGACCAGCTCGTAGGGGGCACGCAGCTCCTTGGCGGCGGCGAACAGCTCGTTGTGGTCGCAGCCGCGCAGCTTGGCGATCTCGCCCTTGATCTGGCGCAGGTGGCGCACGGCCTCCACGACGTTGCCGGTGCCGGCCTCGCCCTTGGAGCGGATCATGGCCGCGCCCTCGGCGATGCGGCGCAGGGCCTCGCCCAGGTTGGTGGCACCGCAGACGAAGGGGGTGGTGAACGCCCACTTGTCGGAGTGGTTGACCTCGTCGGCCGGGGTGAGCACCTCGGACTCGTCGATGTAGTCGACGCCGAGGGACTGGAGCACCTGGGCCTCGACGAAGTGGCCGATGCGGGACTTGGCCATGACCGGGATCGAAACGGCGTCGATGATGCCCTCGATCATGTCCGGGTCGGACATGCGGGCCACGCCGCCGTCCTTGCGGATGTCGGCCGGGACCCGCTCCAGGGCCATGACGGCCACGGCGCCGGCGTCCTCCGCGATCTTCGCCTGCTCGGCGTTGACCACGTCCATGATGACGCCGCCCTTGAGCTGCTCGGCCATGCCGCGCTTCACACGGGCGGTGCCGGTCTCGGGACCCTGGTTGTCGATGATGGACACGCGTGACCTCACTGATGGGTAAGACGGTTTCTGCAAGCCTGAGGAAACGCGACTGACCGGGCCGCATCAAGGGCCAATGGGAAGCCGGTGGATCATTTTGTCCCGGCGTGCCCCCGCGGCGCCCCGCTCAGGCGACCCGTTCGACCAGCGCGGCGGGCGGTTCGTCGTCCATCTCGAAGGCCAGCGGGAAGGGCGCGTGGCCGGCTAGGCGGAACCAGCGGACCTTGCGGTGCTCGCGCAGCCGGCGGGCGGCGCCCACGGCGTCGTTGTGGAAGCGGCGGGCCATCGGCACCCTGCGGACCGCCTCGGCGAGCTCGTGCGCCGCGTCCTCGCCACCGGGGGCGGCCCGCACGCCCTCCACCTGGCGGGCGTCCTCGAACACCGCGCGCAGGGCCTGGCTCAGCTCGCTCTCCGTGACCTCGCGCTGCTCCTCCTCGGCCTGCCGGGCGGCGTGCGCGGCCTCGTAGAGCACCATGGAGGCGGCCGGGTCCAGGACGCCGGAGGTGGCGAGTTCCTGCGCCACGGACGCCCGGCGCAGCAGCTGCGCGTCCAGGGCGGCGCGGGCGGCGTCCATGCGGACGTGCAGCCGGTCCAGCCGTCCGGCGGTCCAGCTCAGGTAGACGCCGATCGCCAGCAGCGCGGCGAGAATCCAGATGAGGGTGGGGATCACGCGCGAAGGTTATCGGTGGAGGACGGGGCGCCGGTCTCCGCGTCCCGCTCGCGGGCCAGTCCGAACCGCGACCACAGGCCGGGCCGCTCGTCGGCGGCGACCGCCGCGGTGCCGGTGGTGACCGTCTCGTACACCGAGAGGATGTCCGCGCCGACGGTGGACCAGTCGAAGCGGCGCACGTGGGCGCTGCCCCGCTCCCGCAGCTCAGCCCGTCGCTCGGGGTCGGCGAGCAGGGCCACGGCCTTCCCGGCGAGCGCGTCGGCGTCCTCGTTGGCGAAGACCTCGCCCGCCTTGCCCTGGTCGAGGACCTGGACGAAGGCGTCCAGGTCGGAGGCGAGCACGGGGGCGCCGGCCGACATGGCCTCGACCAGGATGATGCCGAAGCTCTCGCCGCCGGTGTTGGGCGCCACGTACAGGTCGACGCTGCGCAGGAAACGGGCCTTGTCCTCGTCGCTGACCATGCCGAGGAACTCCACGCGGGAGCGCAGTTCCCCGGGCAGCTCCGCCACGGCCGCCTCCTCGTCACCCCGGCCCGCGACCAGCAGCCGGGCGCCGGGGTGCGCGGCGAGGATCTTCGGCAGGGCCCGCATCAGCACCGGCAGGCCCTTGCGGGGCTCGTCGATGCGCCCGATGAAGCCGATCGTGCCGCCCTGCCACTCCGGCTTGGGCTCGGCGTCGGCGAAGAAGTCGACGTCGACCCCGTTGGGGATCACCACCGCGTCCCCGCCCAGGTGCTCGACCAGGGTGCGCCGGGCGTACTCGCTGACCGCGATCCGGGCACTGATCTTCTCCAGCGCGGCCTGGAGGATCGCGTAGGCGGCGATCATGGCGCGGGAGCGCGGGTTGGAGGTGTGGAAGGTGGCCACGATCGGCCCCTGAGCCGCCCAGCAGGTGAGCAGGCCGAGCGAGGGCGAGGTCGGCTCGTGGATGTGCACCACGTCGAACGCGCCGTCGTGCAGCCACCGCCGCACCCGCGCCGCCGACAGGAACCCGAAGTTCAGCCGGGCCACCGAACCGTTGTACGGCACCGGCACCGCGCGGCCCGCCGAGACCACGTAGGGCGGCAGCGGGGTGTCGTCGTCGGCCGGGGCGAGCACGGAGACCTCGTGCCCGAGCCGGATGAAGTACTCGGCGAGGTCCCGGATGTGGAACTGGACGCCCCCGGGCACGTCCCAGGAGTACGGGCAGACGATCCCGATTCTCACGCGGGTCCCTTCGCCGGGTCGAGGTCGGCGAGCCACAGCCGCTGGAGCATGTGCCAGTCCTCCGGGTGCTCGGCGATCCCGGCGGCGAAGGCGTCGGCCAGTGCCTGGGTCATGGCGGCCGTCCGCTCGATCCGGGTACCCGCCTCCGGCACCTCGACCGGCGGGTGCACCCGGCCCTGCATCACGGGCGAGTCGTCGTACCAGAGGGTGACCGGGAGCAACCGGGCGCCGGTCTGCTGGGCGAGCAGGGCGGGCCCGGCGGGCATCCGGGCGCGCTCACCGAAGAAGTCGACCTCGACGCCGGCGGCCGACAGGTCCCGGTCCGCGACCAGGCAGACCAGGCCGCCGTCGCGCAGCCGCCGGGCCAGGGTGCCGAAGGCGGAGGCCCCGCTGTGCGCCAGCACCTCCATGCCCAGGCCCTCGCGGTAGGCGACGAACCGGTCGTACAGCGTCTCCGGCTTCAGGCGCTCGGCGACGGTGGTGAAGGGGATGCCGAGGGTGGTGGTGACCCATGCGCCGGCCAGGTCCCAGTTGGCCAGGTGCGGCAGCGCGAGTATCACACCCCGGCCCTCGGCCAGCCCGTCCGTCAGATGGTGGGCGCCCTTGGGGTCGAAGCCGGTGCGGACCCGCTCGGCGCTCCAGGCGGGCAGCCGGAAGGACTCCATCCAGTAGCGCAGATAGGAGCGCATGCCGGCGCGGGACAGCTCCGCGAGCCGCTCCGGGGAGGCGTCCGGCACCACGCGCGCGTAGTTGGCCTCCAGCCGCTGGACACCCTTGCCGCGCCGCTTCCAGGCGGCGTCCGCGACGGTACGGCCCAGCCTGGCGGCGACCGGTTCGGGGAGCTTTTTGACGGTGCTCCAGCCGAGCCCGTAGAGACCGTCGGTGAGGCGGTCGGCGGCGCTCACTGGGCCGCCTCGCTCCCGGCGTCGAGCCGGGCCGCCTCCTCCGCCTCTGCGGACTCCCGGCGCACCGTGACGACCCGCTGCACCAACGTGACGAGACTGCCGACCGCGACGATCCACAAGGCGACGGGCAGCAGGTACTGGATGCCGGGCACCCCGAACTTGTGCAGCCCCGCGAAACCGGCCGCGACCAGCGAGATCACCAGCCGCTCGGCCCGCTCCACCAGCCCGTTGACCGCCACCGGAAGCCCGATCGCCTCGCCCCGCGCCTTGGTGTACGACACCACCTGGCCGCTGGCCAGACAGAAGATCGAGACCGCGCACAGCGTGTTGTCGTGGCCGTTGCCCGCGTACCAGAGGGCGAAGCCGCCGAAGATCGCGCCGTCCGCGACCCGGTCCAGGGTGGAGTCCAGGAAGGCGCCCCACCGGCTGGAGCGGCCGAGCTGGCGGGCCATGTTCCCGTCGACCAGGTCGGAGAAGACGAAGAGCGTGATCACGATCGTCCCCCAGAAGAACTCCCCCCGGGGGTAGAAGACCAGCGCACCCGCGACCACCCCGGCGGTCCCGATGAGCGTCACGGTGTCGGGGCTCACCCCCCGCCGGATGAGAAACGCGGCGAACGGCGTGAGGACACGCGTGAAGAATGCACGCGCGTACTTGTTCAGCATGGCCTTCCCGACGGTCGGTGTCGCCGTGGCCCCTGGTGGGCGTCGGCTGGCCCATCGTAGCCACGCGCGCCCCCGCACGGGGGCGCGCACCCTCCGCCGCGGCACGATCCGTGACCATCCCCACGGTCCCCCGGGGCCTGGAGGGTCCGTCGTATGGACGCGGCATGACGGGAGTGGAAAGCTCGAAGGACCGCGGGCGCCGCCGGAGCCGCCGCATCCACGCGGGATCCCGCCGCGTTCGCGTCCCCGATGACCTCACCGTGCACGGGAGGCAGGACCATGGGCGACAGGACACACGCACACCCCGGAGCCGCCGGCAGAGCGGTGACGGCCGACCATCCCGCGTCCGTACGGAACGTGGTGCTGGTCGGCCCCTCCGGCTCGGGCAAGACCACCCTGGTGGAGGCCCTCGCACTCACCGCGGGGGCGGTGAACCGGGCGGGCCGGGTCGAGGACGGCGGCACCGTCTCCGACCACGACGACATCGAGCACCGCCAGCACCGCTCCGTACAGCTCTCGCTGGTCCCCCTCGAATGGGACGGCATCAAGATCAACCTGCTGGACACCCCCGGATACGCCGACTTCGTCGGGGAGCTGAGGGCCGGCCTGCGCGCGGCGGACGCGGCCCTCTTCGTCGTCTCCGCGGCCGACGGCGTGGACGGCGCGACCCGCATGGTGTGGGAGGAGTGCCAGGCCGTCGGCATGCCCCGCGCCATCGTCGTCACGCACCTGGAGTCCGCCCGCGCCGACTTCGAGGAGATGACCCGGGTGTGCGCCGAGGCGTTCGGCGCCGACGACCCCGACGCGGTCCTCCCCCTGTACCTCCCGCTGCGCGGCGCCGCCGGAGCCGACGGGCACGCCCCGGTGACCGGTCTGGTCGGCCTGCTGTCGCGGAAGCTCTTCGACTACTCCCCCGGCGAACGCAAGGAGTCCGAACCCGGCGAGGACCAGCTCCCCGCCCTGGACGGCGCCCGCGATCGGCTCATCGAGGGGATCATCGCCGAGAGCGAGGACGAGACCCTCATGGACCGCTACCTGGGCGGCGAACAGGTGGACGTCCAGACCCTGGTCGAGGACCTCGAACGCGCCGTCGCCCGCGGCACCTTCCACCCCGTCCTCGCCGCCGCGCCCGCCGCCGAGGACGCCCGGCAGGGCCTCGGCACCGTCGAACTCCTGGAACTGATCACCCGCGGGTTCCCCACCCCCTTCGAACACCCCTTGCCCGTGGTCACCGGCATCGACGGCACGCCCCGCGAGCTGGCCCCCTGCGACACCGAGGGCCCGCTGGTCGCCGAGGTCGTCAAGACCTCGTCCGACCCCTATGTCGGCCGCCTCTCCCTGGTGCGGGTCTTCTCCGGCACCCTGCGCCCCGACGACACCGTCCACGTCTCCGGACACGGCCTCGCCGACCGGGGCCACGAGGACCACGACGTCGACGAGAAGGCCGGCGCCCTCTCCATGGCCTTCGGCAGACAGCAGCGCCCGGTCACCCGGGCGGTCGCCGGCGACCTGGTCTGCGTCGCCAAACTGGGCCGCGCCGAGACCGGCGACACCCTCTCCGCCAAGGACGACCCCCTGCTCATGGAGCCGTGGCGGATGCCCGACCCGCTGCTCCCCCTCGCCATCGAGGCGCACAGCAAACCCGACGAGGACAAACTCTCCCTCGGCCTGTCCCGGCTCGTCGCCGAGGACCCCACCATGCGGCTCGAACAGAACCAGGACACCCACCAGGTCGTCCTGTGGTGTCTCGGCGAGGCCCACGCCGACGTCGCCCTGGAAAGGCTCCGCAGCCGCTACGGCGTCCAGGTCGACGTCGTCCCGCACAGGGTGGCGCTGCGCGAGACCTTCGCCGGCAAGGCCGCCGGACGCGGCCGGCACGTCAAGCAGTCCGGGGGCCACGGCCAGTTCGCCATCTGCGAGATCGAGGTCGAGCCGCTGCCCGGCGGCTCAGGCATCGAGTTCGTCGACAAGGTCGTCGGCGGCGCCGTCCCCCGCCAGTTCATCCCCTCCGTCGAGAAGGGCGTCCGCGCCCAGGCCGCCCGGGGCGTCGCCGCCGGTCACCCCCTGGTCGACGTGCGTGTCACCCTGCTCGACGGCAAGTCCCACTCCGTCGACTCCTCCGACGCCGCCTTCCAGACCGCTGGCGCGCTCGCCCTGCGCGAGGCGGCCGCCGAGGCCCGCGTCCACCTGCTCGAACCGGTCGCCGAGGTGGCGGTCCTGGTCCCCGACGACTACGTCGGCGCCGTCATGAGCGACCTCTCCACCCGGCGCGGCCGGGTCCTCGGCACCGAACAGACCGGCGCCGGGCGCACCCTGGTCCGCGCCGAGGTGCCCGAGTTCGAGATCGGCCGGTACGCCATCGACCTGCGCTCCCTGTCCCACGGCACGGCCTCCTTCAGCCGCGCCTACGCCCGCCACGAACCGATGCCGCCCCAAGTCGCCGGGAAACTCCGCGAACAGGACGGCGAGACTCCGTAACTCCCGGCCCCGGCGGGCGGCTTCGGCCGTCCGCCGACGCGCGGGGCGCGGCTGCCGATACGCTGGCGGGCGGGTCCCGGACCGGCGGAACCGGCGCCGTGGCCACGGGACATCGCAACGATGTCCGGTTCGGCAGGTGTGCGCGGCGGGGAAGCCGGGAAGGCCGCAGGAGCGACACGGCGGCGATGGGGGCGGGAATGTCGGTAGGGACGGAGTGGGACGGGCCTCAGGTGCCCGTCTCCGGGGACGAGGGCCAGGCGGCGACCCTCGCGCTGGCCTCGGCGGCCTACCGGGACAACCCCGTCGTCGAGATCAAGAAGGCCGACAACGAGTGGCACGAGTCCACCGTCAAGGTCGGCCGTGTCCCGCTGTTCCGCCCCAACCTGGGCGAAGCCTTCTCCCGGGCGGTCGCCGACCGCCTCCTCGCGCCCGGCCGCAATCCGCTGATCCAGTCGTTCGGCGCCGACCCCCAGGTCGTCGTGGAACACTGCCTGGCCGCCAACAACATCCGCCGGGAACGCGACAACAAGCTGACCCTCGTGATGGTCGTCTGCGGTCTGGTCTTCCTGCCCGGCCTCGTCGCCTGGCTCCTGGTCTTCCTGCTCCGCTCGTTCCTGGGCAGGCGCGAGGGCCGGGCCGGGGCGCTGGGCACCGCGCTGCTCGCCGGGGTCGGCGTCCTCGCCGTGCTCTTCCTGCTCAAGCTGCCCTTCCACGGCTTCTGGGGCTGGTACACCCGCGCCGCCGTGGTCGTCCCCGTCCTCGGCTGGTTCTGGGCCCGCCGCGTCTGCGAGCGCACCGCGGCCGACCTGCGCGAACGCTGGGCCGGTCTGCTCTCCGGCAGCAGCGTCGGCGCCAAGGTCCCCGAGGCCGTGCCCCGCAGCCCCGGCGAGACCGCCGCCGAACAGCTCCGCCAGTCCCTGGCCCGGCTCGGCGCCGAGCAGCGCTCCAACTCCGTCTTCTACGCGGGCCCCAAGGGCATCCTCGGCATGGGCACCCGCTGGGGCTCCTGGCAGCTCGCCGAGGAACTCGTCTCCGCCGACCCCGCGCGCGAGATCCACCCCTTCCGGAGCTGGGACGTCATACGCGCCATCCACGACCGGCTCAGCCTGCTGGAGCGCGGCCCCCTCAACACCGGCGGCTTCCCCCGCCCGTCCGTACGGCACTGGATCGTCACCCCGATCGGCGAGAAGGCCGACGCGGTCTCCCGGCCCGACGGCACCGACGTCGAGGCGTTCCAGGTCAAGCCGCACGCCATACAGGAGATCTGCAACAAGCAGCAGTTCGGCAGCGGCGACCGGCACTACCTGGGCGTCCAGTGGACCCTGTGGGACGGCCAGCTCGTCCTCACGATGATGATCACGGTGACCGTCCTCCACGAGACCCTGCGCATCGAGGTCACCGGCCACGCCCTCGGCCCGGTCAACCCGCTCTTCCACGCCAAGCCGGCCGCCCCCACCAAGGATGTCGCCAAGACCCTCAAGCCGTGGGAGAACCGCACCGTCAAGCTCCCCCTGGTCACCACCGACGAGGTGGTACGGCTCGCCGTCCGCGCCCCGCTGACCCGGTTCACGCCCACCCTGAACTGGCTCGGCGGCTCCATCGGCCTCCCCGAGCCCTTCGGCCTGCGGCACGCCTGGGCCGACCAGCCCTGGCGCCACCGCTTCATGGCCGACGACGCACTGCGCGCGGCCACACCGGTCCTCCGGGTGGTGCACTCCGCCGCCATCAAGGTGCTCAAGGAGAACGGCGTGGACACCGAGAGGTTCGGCACCCGCTCGGCCTTCCTCAGCGGCCTCGTCCAGGACCCGGCCCCGCGCCAGGCGGACCTCTACGACGCGTGAGCCGCTGGCGGACCCGCGGGAGGTGCGGGCCGTCCGCCGCTCTCGCGGGCCGGCCCGGGCCGGGCCTCGTCCTCGAAGGCGGGGACGGGTCGGGCCCCGCCCGTCAGGCGGCGGGCCAGGCGTCCGCGAGCATGTCGCGGGTGTCCCCGAGGAGCTGCGGCAGCACCTTCGTCCGGCCCACCACCGGCATGAAGTTGGTGTCGCCGCCCCAGCGCGGCACGATGTGCTGGTGCAGGTGGGCCGCGATGCCCGCACCCGCGACCGCGCCCTGGTTCATCCCGATGTTGAACCCGTGCGCTCCGGACGCCGTGCGCAGCGCCGTCATCGCCTGCTTCGTCAGCTCCGCCAGCTCGGCCGTCTCCGGACCGGTCAGATCGGTGTAGTCCGCCACGTGCCGGTACGGCACCGTCATCAGATGGCCGCCGTTGTACGGGTACAGGTTGAGCACCGCGTACACGTGTTCGCCCCGGCGCACGATCAGGCCGTCCTCGTCGGATTTCGCCGGGATGGAGCAGAACGGGCAGCCGTCGTCCGCGCCCGGGCCGCTCGGCTTGTTCTCGCCCTGGATGTAGGCCATCCGGTGGGGCGTCCACAGGCGCTGGAACGCGTCCTGCGTTCCCACTCCGATCTGCTGCTCCGGCTCACTCGTCATGCAAGGCAGCATATGGCTTCGCCCGTTCGCGGCGTGTCGCCGGGGCGGCGGGAAGGACCCCGGCGGCGAAGCTGGGTCGGTGGACCACGACCGAACCAAGACCCGGACCCGCTGGGAGCGCCGCGTCGAGATGCCGCTCACCGTGGCGTCCCTGACCTTTCTCGGCTCCTACGCGGCACTGGTGCTCGCGCCCCGCTTCGGCACCGCCTGGGACAGCATCTGGCTGGTGCTGCTGCTCTCCTGCTGGGCCCTGTTCGCCGTGGACTACGCGGTGCGCTGGCGGCTCAGCGGGCAGGGGGTGAGCTTCGTCCGCACCCACTGGCTGGACACCCTGGTCCTCATCCTGCCGCTGCTGCGCCCGCTGCGGATCGTGCGGCTCTACGAGGCCCTGGAGCACCGGCGCGGCCTGCCCCGGCTCCCGCTGTACGCGCGGGTCATCGCCTACTCGGGGATCGCCACGCTGCTGATGGGCTTCACCGGTGCGCTCGCCGTCTACCAGCAGGAGAAGGGCGCGCCGTCCTCGAACATGCGGACCTTCGGCGACGCGGTCTGGTGGGCGTGCTCCACGCTGTCCACGGTGGGCTACGGGGATGTCGTTCCGGTCACCGCGGGCGGCCGGATCATCGCGGTGGCGATGATGGCGGGCGGCCTGGCCCTGCTGGGCGCGGTGACGGGCTCGTTCTCGTCATGGCTGCTGCAGGTGTTCGCGCGGGAGGAGGACGACGAACCCCCGAGGCGGTAGTGATGCCCCGGGGGTTCGTGCGGTTTCCTCGGGGTCAGACCTGGACCCGCTCCGCCACGACCTTCTCGATCTTGGCGAGGGCGTCCTCGAACGGGATGCCGTTCTCCTGCGAGCCGTCGCGGTAGCGGAAGGAGACGGTGCCGGCGTTCATGTCCTCGTCACCGACGATGATCATGAACGGCACCTTCTGGCGCTGGGCGTTCCTGATCTTCTTCTGCATCCGGTCCGAGGAGGAGTCCACCTCGACCCGCAGGCCCTTGCGCTTGGCCTCGGCCGCGAACTTCTCCAGGTACTCCACGTGCGCGTCGCCGATCGGGATGCCGATCGCCTGCACCGGGGCCAGCCACGCCGGGAACGCGCCCGCGTAGTGCTCCAGCAGGACCGCGAAGAAGCGCTCGATGGAGCCGAACAGGGCACGGTGGATCATGACGGGCCGCTGCTTGGAACCGTCGGGGCCGGTGTACTCCAGGTCGAACCGCTCGGGCAGGTTGAAGTCGAGCTGGATGGTCGACATCTGCCAGGTACGGCCGATCGCGTCCTTGGCCTGGACGGAGATCTTCGGGCCGTAGAACGCGGCGCCGCCGGGGTCGGGCACGAGCGGCAGCCCCTGCTTCTCGGCGACCTGGCGCAGGGTCTCGGTCGCCTCGTCCCACGCCTCGTCGGAGCCGACGAACTTCTCCGGGTCCTTGGTGGACAGTTCCAGGTAGAAGTCGGTCAGACCGTAGTCGCGGAGCAGGCCGAGGACGAAGGTGAGCGTCTTGTCCAGCTCCTCGGACATCTGCTCACGGGTGCAGTAGATGTGGGCGTCGTCCTGGGTGAAGCCGCGGGCCCGGGTGAGGCCGTGCACGACGCCCGACTTCTCGTACCGGTACACGGTCCCGAACTCGAAGAGGCGCAGCGGCAGTTCACGGTACGAGCGGCCGCGCGCGTCGAAGATCAGGTTGTGCATCGGGCAGTTCATGGGCTTGAGGTAGTAGTCCACGCCCTCGTCGAGCTGCATGGGCGGGTACATGCCGTCGGCGTACCAGTCCAGGTGGCCCGAGGTCTCGAAGAGCTTCCCCTTCGTCGCGTGCGGGGTGTAGACGAACTCGTAGCCCTCCTCCTCGTGGCGGCGCCGCGAGTAGTCCTCCATGACCCGGCGGATGATGCCGCCCCTGGGGTGGAAGACGGCGAGGCCGGAGCCGATCTGCTCGGGGATGGAGAAGAGGTCCAGCTCGTTGCCGAGCTTGCGGTGGTCGCGCTTCTCCGCCTCGGCGAGGAACTCCAGGTGCGCCTTCAGCTCGTCCTTGGACGGCCAGGCGGTGCCGTAGATGCGCTGGAGCATCGGGTTCTTCTCGCTGCCGCGCCAGTAGGCGGCCGCGTTGCGCATCAGCTTGAACGCCGGGATGTTCCGGGTGGAGGGCAGGTGGGGACCGCGGCAGAGGTCCTTCCAGCACAGTTCGCCGGTCTTGGCGTCCAGGTTGTCGTAGATGGTCAGCTCGCCGGCGCCGACCTCGACGTCCGCGCCGTCGTCGGAGGATGCGGAGCCCTTGAGGCCGATCAGCTCCAGCTTGTACGGCTCGTCGGCCAGCTCGGCACGGGCGTCCTCGTCGGAGACCACGCGGCGGGAGAACTTCTGGCCCCGCTTCTGGATCTCCTGCATCTTCTTCTCGATGGCCTTGAGGTCATCGGGGTGGAAGGGCTTCTCGACGTCGAAGTCGTAGTAGAAGCCGTCCTTGACCGGCGGGCCGATGCCCAGCTTGGCCTCGGGGAACAGCTCCTGCACGGCCTGGGCCATGACGTGCGCGGTGGAGTGGCGCAGGATGGCGAGGCCGTCCTCGGAGGAGATCTCGACGGCCTCGACCACGTCGCCGTCGGACAGCGTGCAGGTGAGGTCCTTCAGCTCGCCCGCCACGCGCGCGGCGATGACGGAGCGCTCGCCCGCGAAGAGGTCGGCGGCGGTAGTGCCCGTCGTCACCACGCGCTCTTCCCGCTCGGAATCGCGTTGGATGATCACACGGACGTCTGACACCGGTCTCTCCTGACTGAAGGCTCGAGTGCGGCGCCGTACCAGGAGCGCGCGCAGAAGGGATCGTACCGACCCGCCCCCGCCCACCGCGAAACGGTTACTTTCCGTCGCCCTCCCCGTACGCCTCTGCGCACGCTTCCTCGAAGAAGCCGGGGTTCTCGCGGAGGGACTTCAGCAGCCGGTCCCGTGCGGTCTCGTCCACCTGTACCGGGACGAGTCCGGTGGCGCCGGTGAGCCTGCGGAAGCCGCTCCGGCGCTCCAGCCGGCCGCGCACGCTGACCGGGAGCCCGACGAGGTGGGCGTGGCCGGCCGTCCGGTAGTCCTCCTCGCCCAGGGTGAGCCGCAGATGCGGGACCTCGGCGCCCGCGAGGACCCGCAGCCGTACGGTGCCCGGGCCGCGCGGACCGGAGCGGCGCAGCCGGACGACGACGCCGGTGACGGTGACGGTGACGGAGGGTTCGGCGCTCAGGTAGCGGGCGCCGGCGGCGCGGAGGGCGGGGAGGTCGCCGGGCGAGAACTCGACGGGTCCGGCGGAGGCGGCGCAGCCGTCGGGGACGCCGGCGGCCGGGGCCCAGGCGATGGCGACGCGGGCGCCCTCGGTCCCCCGGACGAGTGCGGTGAGGGCCTCGGTGAGTTCGCGGCTGACGCCGGCTTCGACCGCGCCGTCGAAGGCGTCCATGCAGCCGGTGGCCCGCTGGTAGTCGATCGCCTCGCGGGTGGCGTGCAGTGCGTGGTGGAGGCGGACGGTGAGGGGGCGGCCGGCCGGGGCGGGGGCGAAGGCGGTGAGGGTGCGGCCCTCGGCGGCGGGGCCGAGGAGGACCTCGCCGAGGAGTGCGGCGGCGGGGCCGCGGTGCCGGGCGCCGTGGTAGCCGGTGCGGGCGCGGGCGGCGAGCGCGGCGGCGAGGAGGGTCTGGCGGGCGGCGGTGCGCAGGCGCTCGTCGAGCGTCCAGGGGGTGGCGCCGTCGACGGGTCCGGCGGGGGTGTCGCGGTGCCAGCGGATCTCGTCACTGGGGACGGCGAGGGCGATGAGGATCTCGCGGGCGAAGGGGGCGGCGCTGCGGTGGAGGGCGTACAGGGCCTCGCCGAGGAGGTCGTCGGCGTCGGGGAAGGCGCGGTTCTCCGGGACGAGCAGGCTGACGGGGCCTTCGGCGGGCGTGGGCGGGGTCCAGCGGCCGTACCGTCCGGGGATGCCGCCGCGTCTGAGCCAGCCGTGCCGGCGGAGCAGGGCGGTGAGGTCGGCGGGATCGACGCGGGCCGGGTCGGGAGGCCGGTGCCAGGCGGGGTCCTCGGGGTGGGGACGGAGCATGCGCAGGGGTTCGTCGGAGCTTTTCACGGCCTGCCTCCGGTGCCGACGCGGGTCATGATCTCGCAGAGGGCGCGGTCGTCGAAGATGCGCGCGGTGGGAACGCGGACGGTGGTGCGGGTGCGTCCGGTGACGGGGTGTCCGGCGAGGTTGACCCAGTAGCAGCAGTGCCTCAGGTCGAGCCGGTCGTGTCCGGCGCGCAGCCAGTCGTCCTGGGAGCGCGGGACGATCATGACGACCAGGATCTTGTGCACCGAGACGGGGGTCCGGGCGAGTTTGCGCAGGTGGTCGTTGTCCAGCGTGAACGAGAAGGTGGGGCCGGGCGGCCGGGGGGCGAGCTGGTAGGTGCATTTGAGCTGCACCTTGATGGTGACCTCGTCGTCCACGGTGTGTCCGGGGGCGCTGTGGCTGACGTGCCAGTCGATGCCGTTGTCGGGGAACGGCTGGGACAGCGAGCAGCCTGCCGCGGCGGCGACCGCGTGCAGATAGCCGACCTGCAGGGTCTCCATGCAGGCGGTGGTGGCGAGCGTGCCGCGAAGGTGACCCGCGCGGTCGGGCAGCAGCCCGCCCCGCTCGGGCTGCGCCATGGCCATGGGACAACAGCCTTCCGAACCGGGGGTTTCCCCATTGCGGGCCGCTGAACTGCAAAGACCCGTGCTCCTGTTGTCTCCTCCCGGCGTACGGCGCAAACGGGCCGGGTATCACCAAACGGGCAGAAGACGGAACGTCAGGTGCCAAGCGTGAAAGAGGAGTTGGGTTGGGATGACGTGCTGGTACGAAGGGGCGCTGGCCGCCTTCGACACGGAGACGACGGGCGTGGACGTCGAGACCGACCGGATCGTGTCGGCCGCCGTCGTCGTCCAGGACGCGCCGGGGACGCGGCCGCGGGTGAGCCGCTGGCTGGTCAGTCCGGGGGTGCCGGTGCCCGAGGGGGCGACGGCGGTGCACGGACTGACGGAGGAGCACCTGCAGCGCAACGGCCGGTGGCCGGCGCCGGTGGTGCACGAGATAGCCCAGCAGCTGGCGGAGCACACGGCGATGGGCCGGCCGCTGGTGGTGATGAACGCGCCCTTCGATCTGACGCTGCTGGACCGGGAGTTGCGCCGGCACCGGGCGTCGTCGCTGGACCGGTGGTTCGAGTCGGCGCCGCTCAGGGTGCTGGACCCGAGGGTCATGGACAAGCAGCTGGACCGCTACCGCAAGGGCCGCCGCACGCTGGGCGATCTGTGCGAGCAGTACGGGGTGGAGTTGCGGGGCGCGCACGACGCGGCGGCGGACGCGATGGCCGCGCTGGACGTGGTGCGGGCGATGGGGCGCCGGTTCGCGGCGCGACTGGAGCGGCTGTCCCCCGCGGAGCTGCACGCGCTTCAGGTGGGTTGGCACGCGGCGCAGGCGCGAGGTCTCCAGGCGTGGTTCGCGCGCAGCGGTTCGCCGGAGCTGGTGAGTACGGAGTGGCCGCTGCGGCAGGAGTTGTCGGCGGCGGCGTGACCGGGGCGGCGTGCACGGCTCCGGGCAGCGAAAGAGCCGGCCCGCTGTGTGCGGACCGGCTCCTCGTGCCGGTGGGCGATACTGGGTTCGAACCAGTGACCTCTTCGGTGTGAACGAAGCGCTCTCCCACTGAGCTAATCGCCCGGCAACGCACTGAACCATACAGGTCCGGGCGGGGCGAGTCCAAACCGCCACCTTCCCTGCCGGGGAACCGAGCGCCGTGCGGGCGGTGCCGGAGGGACGTGACCGGCAATCAGAAGAGCGGTCGTGAAGGGGACTTGGCGGCCTGATGAATTCACATGTTGTCGCACTTGCGGGAAATCCGGACTTTCTCCATCGGAATATCGCCCGCATTTCCCTGCCCGCCCCTTTACGTGCACACGCCGAAGACCCGCCTGCTGTTCGCAGACGGGCCTTCGGTCCGGGGTGGGCGATACTGGGTTCGAACCAGTGACCTCTTCGGTGTGAACGAAGCGCTCTCCCACTGAGCTAATCGCCCCGGGCGCAGGAAGAACATTACCCCATGTCAGCGGGTGCCTGTGACCACCTGCGGTACCGGCTCACTGATCCTTGATGCTCCAGGGCGCGACGGCACCGAACTTCCAGAGGTAGATCCCGCCCAGCGCACCGATGATCACCAGCCCGATCACGGTCAGGGTGATGTTGCGGCGCCGCACCTTGGGATCGAGGGCCTTCTGCGCGGCCTCGGTGACCTTGCGCTTGGTCCAGCGCAGCACGAGCTGGGCCCAGACGAACTCGGTCGCCCAGATCGCCATGCCGCCGAAGATCACGACCCAGCCGGGTCCGGGCAGCGGAAGCATGACGATGCCCGCCACGACCACGGCGAGACCGATCACGAAGACACCGACCTGCCAGCTCAGGTGCAGGGCCCTGCGCTGCTTGACGAACTCCGGCGCCCGCGACCCCAGACCCTCCTCGGCCGGACCCTCACTCGGCTTCACCTCGTCCTGCACCACGGCGACCTCACCCGGCTCGTCACTCCCCGTATTCATACGGTCAAACCCTACCGGAGTGAATGAGTCACTGGAATGGTGGCAGGTCTCGTATCACTTCTCCGCCGGAAGAGGTACCTAAAGCCACGCAAAACCCTCGAAGGGGTTTACAACGGCACCGTAGGTGGCATGTCGATTTCGCCGACGTGCGAATCCCCGAGCGCACACTGAGCGAAAGGCCCTGGCGCTTATGAACACCACGGTCAGCTGCGAGCTGCACCTGCGCCTCGTTGTGTCGAGCGAGTCCTCCCTGCCTGTCCCCGCAGGCCTGCGGTACGACACGGCCGACCCCTACGCCGTGCACGCCACCTTCCACACCGGAGCCGAGGAGACCGTCGAGTGGGTGTTCGCCCGCGACCTCCTCGCCGAGGGGCTGCACCGCCCCACCGGCACCGGCGACGTCCGCGTCTGGCCATCGCGCAGCCATGGTCAGGGAGTCGTCTGCATCGCCCTCAGCTCTCCGGAGGGCGAAGCACTGCTGGAGGCCCCCGCACGAGCCCTGGAGTCCTTCCTGAAGCGAACCGACGCCGCCGTGCCGCCCGGCACGGAACACCGGCACTTCGATCTCGACCAGGAGCTGTCGCACATCCTGGCGGAGAACTAGGCCACGACACCCCACCGAGCCGCCCGGCGCCGTCCACTCGGGGAGACGGCCCGGGCCGAGACAACCGCATAGGGCACCCAGCGGCGCCGCCACCGTGAGCGTTCACGGAGGCGGCGCCGCTGTGCCCGTGTGCGGCGCTCACCGGCTCCGGGAACCCCGGCGGCGGTGCGGGCGTTCCCCGGGCAGGGGCCGCCGCCGGGCGGCGCCCGGTGGGGCGGGCGCGGTAGTCGCTACCATCTGCCCCCATCGGCGGGCGCCCGCCCGACCCTCAGGCCAGGGAGCGAAACGTGCTGATCACCCACGACACCCGGTGCGCGCTCGACACCGTGGTGGATCTGGTGAACACCGCGCCGGAGGACGACACGGCGGCGGACGGGCTGCCGGACGTGGCGGCGCTGGCGGAGTTCACCCGCGGCCACGCCGTCAGCGACATCGGCAGGCTGTCCGAGCCGGACCTGGCGGCGGTGCGGGAGATCCGGAGCCGGTTCGCGGGAATCTTCGCCGCGCCGGACGCCCGTACGGCGGCCGGGATGATCAACGAGCTGGTCGCGGCCGCGGGCACCACCCCACGGCTGACGGACCACGACGGCTACGACTGGCATGTCCACTACTTCGCGCCCGGCGCCTCACTGGCCGACCATCTCGCGGCGGACTGCGGGATGGCACTGGCCTTCTTCGTGGTGGCCGGCGAGGAGGAGCGGCTGCGGCGCTGCGAGGCACCGGACTGCCGCCGCGCCTTCGTGGACCTCTCGCGCAACCGCTCGCGCCGCTACTGCGACAGCCGCACCTGCGGGAACCGGCTGCACGTGGCGGCCTACCGGGCACGCCGCAAGGAGGCGGCCGGCTGAACCGGGCCGGGGCGCGGGGCGGACGCGGGGCGGTTCGACGCCGGCCCCGGCGGGTGACGCCGGGACGGGCGCGTACGGCTCACAGCAACAGCAGATCGTGCAGCGCGGCCATGAGGATCAGGCTCCCGATCACCGCCAGGAAGATCATCAGCGGTGGCTGGGAAAGGGCGAAGAGGCATCCGCGCCGCTGGTCCTTCTGCGGCGCGGCCTCGCTCTGTGTCGTCTCGACCATCTCGCGGTGATGATGACCCAGGTCAGGCCCTGTACGCGATCAACACACACGTAAAGTGCGGGACTGCGCCGAATTCGTACCGTAGCTTTCGCGTCGCTCCGCGTGGTGAACGGTTTCGTGCGTCGGGTGACGGTATGTGGTGAGCGGCCCGTCATGCACGGGACATGACGTCCGGCATATGCCAGGGGCTCATATGCCGTGCTTCTTGAGGATGGCCTCGATGTCGCTGAAGTCGTCGGAGGAGGACGGGGAGGGAGTGGGCGCGGCGGGCCGGGAGCCCTGTCCCGCCTTCCGTCCCAGGGCGGGCGCCGAGGCGGACGGGCTCACCGGGGCCGCCGGACCGCCGGCGTCGGTCGGCAGCGCGGTGCGGGCGCCCCGGCGGCGCTCCACGGCGCGGACGAGGGCGAAGAGCGCCCAGGACGCGCCGAGCACCCCGAAGCCGGCCCAGGCGAGCGGGCTGAGGGCGGTGCCGGCCAGCCAGCCGACGGCGCCCGTCATCACCAGGCCGAGCGGGATCAGTGAGTAGGCGGCTGTGCGCAGGGCGGTCAGGAAGCGCTTGCGGTAGGCGGTGACCGCGGCGATGCCCAGGCCCGCCGCGGACACGGCGGAGCAGATGGTCTCGGCGAGCATCCGGTCCTCCTGGCGGGGTCGGTGGAGCCTCCGGTCCGGTGTTCCGGGCCGGGGCGGCGAGGGCACCGGCGGTGCGCTTCGTCCCTTCCATCCTGCACCGTCCGCCCCCGCGCGGGCCATGGTCCGGACCGGAGATCAGGGACTTCTCAGGGATGCCCCGGCCCTCCCTCGCAGGTGCCCGCCGGGGAGGGTGTCCGCCACCGGGATTGGGCCGGGCCGGACCCGCCTGGAAGACTGGGCCGCATGAGCGACACCTCCCCCGCGCACCCCGAGCCCGTCGTGCTCGACGTCTGGTGCGAACTCCAGTGCCCCGACTGCCGCAGCGCCCTGGACGACGTACGCGCCCTGCGTGCCCGTTACGGCGACCGGCTGGAGATCCGGCTGCGGCACTTCCCGCTGGAGAAGCACAAGCACGCCTTCGCAGCCGCCCAGGCAGCCGAGGAGGCGGTGGAGCAGGGGCAGGGCTGGCCGTACGTCGAGGCGGTGCTGGCACGTACCGGGGAGCTGGCCGGCCGGGGCGAGGCCGTGCTGGTGGACACGGCCCGTGAGCTCGGCCTGGACGCCGGGGAGTTCGAGGTCGCCCTGATCGACGGGCGGCACACCCTGATCGTGGACGCCGACCAGGCCGAGGGCAAGGCGATCGGCGTCACCGGCACCCCGACCTACGTCATCGGCGGCGAGCGCCTGGACGGCGGCAAGAGCCAGGACGGGCTGCGCGAGCGGATCGAGGAGATCGCCGACCGCCTGCTGGCCGGCACGGGGGCCTGATCCGCTACGGCAGCGCCTTGGTCAGCGTGCGGTACGTCGTCCGGTAGCCGAGCGACTCGTACAGCCGCTCGGCCGGGGTGTTGCCCGCGAAGACGTTGAGGCCGATGGCGCGGCCGCCCTCGGCGATCGTGCGGGCCTCCGCGAGGAGCATCAGGGCGCGGCCGTGGCCCCGGCCCCGGCGGGCCTCGTCGGTCCGGACGTCGAAGATCCAGCGCTCGCCCTCGCGGTGGCCGAGCCAGACGTGGCCCACCGGCGTTCCCCGGTGCTCCAGCACGCCGAACCAGACCCCGTCGGTGGCGAGCCCGTCCGGGAGGAGGTCTGCGTGGTCGCGCCGGGCCTTGGCGTGGGCGTCGGCCTCGGGGACGCCCCGCTCGATCCACTCCCCCGCGTACCTCACCCGCTCCGCCTCCTGCCAGGCGGTGAACTCGGCCTCGGTCATCGGGCGGGCCGTGCTGCCGGGCGGGAGCCGCGGAGGCTCGTCCCCGAGCGGCTTGCGCATGCCCCGGTTGCGCAGGACGTAGCCGAGGGCGTCCACGAGGCGGGACGCGGCCTCGTTCTCCGCGGGGAGGGTCAGGTCGATCCGGCGGCAGCCCCAGTTCCGCGCCACCTCCTCCGCGGCGAGCATGGCCACCGTGCCCCGGCCGCGGCGCCGGTCCGGCTCGTCGATCCGCAGCCCGGTGACCCGGGCCGCCGAAGGGCCGAGGGGCGAGGTGTCCAGGTGGACCTCACCCACCGGACGGCTGTTCACGCACACCTGGAAGCGGCGCGAACGGGTGCCGTCCGCGTGCTGCTGAAGCGGCTCGGTCGGCCGCAGTGTCGTCGTCATCACGGGAGTTGTACCCGCTCGGCGGCCCCGGTTCAGCCCAATTGCCGGCGCCTGCCGAGCGGATGGGGGTTCACGGGTTCAGGTCGGCGCGCGAGCGCTCCTCGAAGATCCGCATCGCCTTGGCGGTCACCGGGCCCGGCGCGCCCGGCAGTTCACGGCCGTCGACCCGGTGCACGGCCTGGACGTCGCGCAGCGAGGAGGTCAGGAAGATCTCGTCGGCGCGCTCCAGCACGTCCAGCGGCAGGTCGGTCTCCCTGGCCCCGGTCCACTCGACGACGAGCTCGCGGGTGATACCGGCCAGGCAGCCGGAGGAGACCGGCGGGGTGTGGATCTCACCGTCGAGGACGACGAACACGTTGGACCCGGTGCCCTCGCAGAGCTGTCCGACGGAGTTGGCGAACAGCGCCTCGGACGCGCCCTGTTCGTGCGCGCGGGCCAGCGCCACCACGTTCTCGGCGTAGGAGGTCGTCTTCAGGCCGGTGAGCACGCCGCGTTCGTTGCGGATCCAGGGGACGGTGACGACCGCCGCGGAGTCGGGGCGGCGGGTGGCCTCGCTCGCGGCGACGACCAGGGTGGGGCCGTGCTCGCCGCGTTCGGAGCCGAGGGGGGCCGGGCCGCCCGTGTAGGTGATCCGGAGCCGCCCGTACGGCATGGGGCCGGCCGCCAGTACGGCCGCGCAGGCGCGGGCGACCTCGTCGTGGTCGGGGTCGGGCAGGCCGAGGCCGCGGGCGGAGCGGGTCAGCCGGTCGAGGTGCCGGGTGAGCGCGAACGGCTCGCCGTCGACGGCCTTCAGCGTCTCGAACACGCCGTCGCCCACGGTCAGCCCGTGGTCGAAGGCGGAGACGCTCGCGGTGGTGGCGTCCCGCAGGGCGCCGTCCAGCCAGATGCTCATGTGCGGGCCTTTCCACTGTCCTGGTACTGCCCCGACGCTACCGCGAGCAGCCGGGCCCTCTTCAGTTCGGTCTCGCGCCACTCCGCGAGGGGGTCGGAGCCCCAGGTGATCCCGGCCCCGGTGCCGAAGCGGAGCGCTGCCGGGCCGTCGCAGGACCGGTCGATCCAGAACGTACGGATGCCCACGGCCAGCTCGGCCGTGCCCCGGTCGGCGTCGACCCAGCCGATGCCGCCGCAGTAGGGGCCGCGCGGGGCGGTCTCCAGGGCGGCGATGATCCCGAGGGCGCTCGGTTTGGGGGCGCCGGTGACCGAGCCGGGCGGGAAGGTGGCCGCGAGCAGTTCGGGCCAGCCGGTCCCTTCGGCCGGTTCGCCGCGCACGGTGGAGACGAGGTGGACGAGCCCGGGGTGCTTCTCGGTGACGCACAACTCGGGGACGGTGACGCTGCCGGTGGCGCAGACGCGGCCGAGGTCGTTGCGGACCAGGTCCACGATCATCACGTTCTCGGCGCGGTCCTTCTCCAGCAGGTCCGCCTCGGTGCGCCCGGTCCCCTTTATGGGCCCGGACTCGATGGTGCGGCCGGTCCGGCGCAGGTAGAGCTCGGGTGAGGCGGTGGCGATCTCCACCCCGTGCTCCGGCAGCCGTACGGTGCCCGCGTAGGGGGCCGGGTTGCCGCGGGCCAGCAGGGCGGTGAGGGCGTCGACATCGGCGTCGGGGCCGACCGGCGCGCTCAGTACCCGGCAGAGGTTGGCCTGGTAGACGTCGCCGGCCGCGATGTGCTCCCGGATGCGCCGGACGGCGGCCGTGTATGCGGCACGGTCCAGGGAGGTGGTCCAGTCCTCGGGGGCCGGGCCGCGCCAGGCGCCCGGCACCGGGGCGGGGACGGGCGCGTGCCGTACGTCGGCGAAGCGTGCGCAGGTCAGTGTGCCCTCGAAGTCGGCCACGACAGCCCAGAAGCCGGTGGAGTCGAGGGCGGCGGGGTCGCTGGTGACGTCGAGGAGGCCGGTGGCGAGGCGGTCGCCGAAGCGGGCCAGAGGGGTCCGGGAGGAGGCGGCGGCTGAGAGGTGGAGCACGCGGCCGAGTCTAGGCCGGGTGTCCGAAAGCCGGGCCGGACGGGCGGCCGGTGGGGCCTTCGACCGGGGCGGCCGCGGGTGCACCGCAGCACGCTGCGCAAACGCGTTTTTGTGCTGGCTCAGGAATCCGCTAGAGTTCAACACGTCGCCGGGACGCGCAAGCCGACCGAAACGACAAGCGGACGTAGCTCAGTTGGTAGAGCGCAACCTTGCCAAGGTTGAGGTCGCGAGTTCGAGCCTCGTCGTCCGCTCGCAGGAAGTAGGGTGTCTTCCCGATCCCTACGCTCCTGGTGGAGTGGCCGAGAGGCGAGGCAACGGCCTGCAAAGCCGTCTACACGGGTTCAAATCCCGTCTCCACCTCCAAGGACGATTAGCTCAGCGGGAGAGCGCTTCCCTGACACGGAAGAGGTCACTGGTTCAATCCCAGTATCGTCCACTGGATCTTCTCGAAGGTCCCAGCCCGCGCGATTAGCTCAGCGGGAGAGCGCTTCCCTGACACGGAAGAGGTCACTGGTTCAATCCCAGTATCGCGCACGCAGTGCCCATGATCCGCTCCATGGAGTGACACGATCGTGGTCCCGAGGACGATTAGCTCAGCGGGAGAGCGCTTCCCTGACACGGAAGAGGTCACTGGTTCAATCCCAGTATCGTCCACACACCGGAAGAAGCCCCCGGCCGCCTCGCGCGGCCGGGGGCTTCTTCGCGTCTCAGCTCGAGAAGAGCATGTGGCCGAAGCTCTTGTGGCGGTGGTGACCGCCGTAGTGGCCGCCGCCGTGCTGCGGGGCGCCCCAGGCGGGCGCGGGCGCGGCCGGGTAGCCCTGGGGGGCGGGCGGAGGAGCGGGCTGGGACCACTGCGCCTCCATGCGGGTCAGCGCCTCCAGCTCGCCGTAGTCGAGGAAGATGCCTCGGCAGCCGTCGCACTGCTCTATCTGGATGCCGTTGCGGTTGTAGGTGCGCATCGGCGCATGGCACTTCGGGCACTGCATCGTTCGGCTCAACTCCTCGCCGTCGGGTCCTGCTCGGTGTTTCCCCAGGACAGACTCCGTCCTGCCCCGGCCGGTTGCAGCCTATTTGAGGAAATCGCGGGCCAACTGGGCGGGGGCGCCGGTCATTCGGGCGCAGGCGTCCACGACGGCCCGCTCCACCTCGTCCAGCGGGCGCCCGGCGGTGAGCGCCTTGGTGAGGGCGAGCGCGGCGGTCTGCACGGTGAGCGCGCGGGCCGGGACGTCCAGTACGGACCAGGGATCGGCCCCTCGGGGCGCGGCCGGGCCGTCCGCCTCCTGGTAGGCGGTCAGGAAGCGGAGCCATTCCTCGGGCGGGAGGAGGCCGCAGGCGTACCAGGCGGCGGGGCGGGCGAGGTCCCAGGCGGGGTCGCCCACTCCGAGGTCGTCGATGTCGATGAGGTGCCAGGGGCCGTCGGGCGCGGGGTGACGGACGAGCTGGCCGAGGTGCAGGTCGCCGTGGCAGAGGGACGGGGTGCCGGGGGCCGGGGCTTCGGCGCGGGCCCAGCGCGGGAGGGCGGCCCAGGCGGCCAGGACGGGCGGGGCTTCGGTCGAGGGGTGGTCGCTCAGGGTGCGGCGCAGGCAGGCCATGGCCAGGGCCGCTTTCGCCGGTCCGCGCATCGGGGGCAGTCCCGCGGGTGGCGGGGTGCGGTGGAGAAGGGCGAGAAGGGTCGCCGTGGCTTCCCAGGGGGCGGCGTCGGGGTCGTCCCGGTCGACCGGGGCGCCGTAGGGCCAGTGGGTGACGAGGCGGCCGTCCAGGCGGTCCGGAGCGGTGGTGAGCGGGGGCAGCAGGACGCCGGGAAGGCGGGCGGCGACGCCGAGGCGGTGGGCCAGCTCGTACGGGTCGGTGTCAGGGGCGTGGGCCTTGGCGACGGTCGCGCCGTGCCGGACGACGGTGGCGTCCGGACGGTCGGCCAGCGCCCCGCAGACGCAGGCACACGGCCCCGTGCCGTGGTGGAGGGCCGCTTCGAGCCGGGCCGTCAGGGCCGGGGCTGTTTCCGCTGTCACGGGAGGTGAGGGTACTGGGGGCGAGAGCCTCCGGGAGCCGGCGGAAACGCAATGCCGGCGCAGCTCCCCAGCTGCGCCGGCATTGCGTGCCGTCCGTCGCACCCCCGTCCCCACGGGGTTTCCTGGATGTGAGGGGGAGGTCCCGCCCGGACCGCTCTTCCGGGCCTGGCCCGCCTCTCAGCGGCCCAGCATCTCACCCACGGACGACGCCTGCGCGGCCACCGTCTCCCAGCCGTCGAAGACGAGCAGGAGCAGGGCCGCCAGGGGAAGGGCCATGAGCGTCGCCACCAGGGGGTGGCGGCGGCCCGCGCGGCGGCGCAGCGGCGTGCCGCGCCTCGGTGCCGTGGGGGCCATGGTTCCTTCTCCCGGCTGATTCGGTTGTCGGCAGCGGCGGGCGTTGGCCTCGGGGGGCGAGCACCGGGCCCGCCGCTTGACCTCAAATCTAGGTTCGTGGCGTGGAGCGGGCGTCATGCCCTCGTACCGAATGGCGGGCCTCCCGGAGGATGAGCCTCCTGTCCGCGCGTACTCCCCTGGTTGGAGACGTGAGGCGCGGTCTCAGGGTCTTCCCGGAGGGGTCGCGGGGGGCCGCCGCGACGTCTCCTCCCAGGGGTGGATTGGCGTGACTTCAGTCACTTTGGGCCCCGCGGGGCACGGGCGGCGGGGGGAGGGTCGGCCGGGCGGCGTGGCGACGGATGGGCGCTCCACCCCCATCCGAGGGGGCCGTGACGGCCGGCGCCGGTTGGCCGGAGGTCAATGTCAGTGCCTGGTGGCAGGGTTGGTGACGTCCTTACATCAACCACACGGCAAGATCCGTGTCGCTGACCGCGTTTCACATCGGACGTGGGGTAGGGGCAATCCATCGGCCCGAGAGGGCGCGGCCTCTGCGCGTGGGCGGCCGTGGAAACGTAAGCTGGGCACGTCACAGGGACCGGGCAGCGGGGATGAACATGGCGATGATGCGCCTGAGGCGCGAGGACCCGCGCGTCGTCGGCTCCTTCAGGCTTCACCGACGGCTCGGCGCGGGCGGGATGGGCGTGGTCTATCTCGGCTCGGACAAGAAGGGCCAGCGGGTCGCGCTGAAGGTGATCCGGCCCGATCTCGCGGAGGACCAGGAGTTCCGGTCGCGGTTCGCACGCGAGGTGTCGGCGGCCCGGCGCATCCGGGGCGGCTGCACGGCGCGGCTGGTGGCGGCGGACCTGGAGGCCGAGCGGCCCTGGTTCGCCACACAGTACGTACCCGGCCCCTCCCTGCACGACAAGGTCGCCGAGGAGGGCCCGCTGTACGCGGCCGACACGGCGGCGATCGGCGCGGCCCTGTCCGAGGGGCTGGTGGCGGTGCACGAGGCCGGTGTGGTGCACCGGGATCTCAAGCCGTCCAACATCCTGCTGTCCCCCAAGGGCCCCCGGATCATCGACTTCGGCATCGCCTGGGCCACCGGCGCCTCCACTCTCACCCATGTGGGTACGGCGGTGGGCTCTCCCGGTTTCCTGGCGCCGGAGCAGGTGCGGGGGGCGGCGGTCACTCCGGCCACCGACGTGTTCTCGCTGGGGGCGACCCTGGCGTACGCCTCCACCGGTGACTCCCCCTTCGGGCACGGCAGTTCCGAGGTCATGCTGTACCGGGTGGTGCACGAGGAGCCGCATCTGCACGGGGTGCCCGACGCGCTGGCGCCACTGGTGCGGGCCTGTCTGGCGAAGGACCCGGCGGACCGGCCGAGCACGCTCCAGCTGTCGCTGCGGCTCAAGGAGATCGCGGCCCGCGAGGCGCAGGGTCTCGGGGAGGTGCGGCCGCCCGGACCGCGGACGCCGGTGTCGGACCGGGCCTCGGTGCGGCTCGCGGACACCTCGCCCGACCAGCAGCGCACCACGCAGCGCCGAACCGTCCCCGGCACCCCGCCACCGCGCGGTGCCGCGCCCTCGCGGGGCGGGGCTGCCTCACGTGGCGGTGTCGCGTCCCGGCCCGGTACCCGGCCGGGGCCGTCCGGGCGGGGTAAGGGCAGCCGGCCCGCTCCGCGCAGTGGCGCGGGCCGCCCGGCTCGTACCACGGGGACCAAGCTGCGCCCGGCCAACCCCCGGCTGCTGCGGCAGCGGCTGACCGTGTTCGTGGTGGTGACGCTGCTGGTCGCCCTGGGCATCGCGGTGGCGCAGGGCTGTTCCGGACCGGCGCGCGGCCTGGGCGGGGACGGCGGCGAGCACCCCGCGGGCGCGCGGCAGGCCCTCGTGCCCGGGGACGGTCAGGGACGGGTGGCGTAGAAGGCGACCGCCGAGGCCGCCGCCACGTTCAGGGAGTCGACGCCTGCCTCCATCGGGATGCGCACATGGACGTCGGCCGCCGCCAGCGCGGCCGGGGAGAGCCCGTCGCCCTCGGTGCCAAGCATCAGGGCGAGCTTCTCCGGGCGGCGGGCGGCGAGTTCGTCCAGGTCGACGGAGTCGTCCGAGAGGCACAGCGCGGCCAGCTCGAAGCCGTGCGCGCGCAGCGTGTCCGCGTCGTGCGGCCAGGCCTCCAGGCGGGCGTACGGCACCGCGAAGACCGTCCCCATGGACACCTTCACCGAGCGCCGGTAGAGCGGGTCGGCGCAGCGCGGGGTGAGGAGTACCGCGTCCACGCCGAGAGCGGCCGCGTTGCGGAAGGCGGCGCCCAGGTTGGCGTGGTCGACCATGTCCTCGAAGAGCGCGACCCGGCGCGGGGCACCGTGGGGGCCTGCGGACTCCAGCAGTTCGGCCGGGGTGGGCAGCGGCTTGCGGGCCATCGAGGCGAGGGCGCCCCGGTGGACGTGGTACCCGGTGACGCTCTCGGCCAGCTCGGGGCTCACGACGTGGACCGGGCAGGTCAGTTCCTCGATGAGGTCGGCCATGGTGTCGACCCACTTGGGGGTGAGCATCATCGAGCGCATGCCGTAACCGGCGTTCCCCGCGCGGCGGATGACCTTCTCGCCCTCGGCGATGAACAGTCCCTCGGCGGGCTCGCGCCTGCGGCGCAGTGCGACGTCGGTGAGGTCGGTGTAGTCGTGCAGGCGCGGGTCGGCGGGATCGTCGACGGTGATGAGCTGGGCCACGGGATGCGGGTGCCTTGTTCTTCTGGAGGGTCAGGGCTGGTCGGTGGTCGGGGTCGCGTCCACCACGGCGCCGATGACGATGACCGCCGGGGGCTTGACGGCCTCGGCGCTCACGGTCTCCGCCACGGTGGCCAATGTCGCGTCCACCCGGCGCTGGGCGGCCGTGGTGCCCTCCTGGACGAGGGCGACGGGGGTCTCGGGAGCCTTGCCGTGGGCGATCAGGGTCTCGGCGATCTTCCCGATCTTGTCGACGCCCATCAGGACGACGAGGGTCCCCCTCAGGCGGGCCATCGCGGACCAGTCGACCAGGGAGCGGGCGTCGTCGGGGGCGACATGGCCGCTGACCACGGTGAACTCGTGGGCGACCCCACGATGGGTGACGGGTATCCCGGCGGCGGCCGGCACCGATATCGAGCTGGAGATGCCGGGGACCACGGTGCAGGGGATGCCGGCCTCGGCGAGCGCCTGCACCTCCTCCATGCCCCGGCCGAAGACGAACGGGTCGCCGCCCTTGAGCCGCACCACGGACTTGCCCTGCCTGGCGTGCTCGATCAGGGCGTTGTTGATGGCCTCCTGGGCCATGTACCGCCCGTAGGGGATCTTGGCCGCGTCGATGACCTCGACGTGCGGCGGGAGTTCCGCGAGCAGGTCCCGCGGGCCGAGCCGGTCGGCGATGACGACGTCGGCCTCGGCGAGCAGCCGCCGGCCGCGGACGGTGATCAGGTCGGGGTCGCCGGGGCCTCCGCCGACCAGGGCGACGCCCGGCGTGCGGGTGCGGTGGTGGGGGGCGACCAGGGTGCCGTCGCTCAGGCCGGCCACGACCGCGTCGCGGATGGCGGCGGTGTGCCGGGGGTCCCGGCTGCGGGCGCTGGTGGTGAGGACCGCGACGGTCACGCCCTCGCTGGTGCCGGTGGCGGGCGTCCAGGCGGTCGCCTGGTCGGCGTCGTCGGAGCGGACGCACCACACACGGTCGGCCTCCGCCTCGGTGGAGGCCGTTGCGTTGGCGACGGGGTCGCTGGTGGCGATCAGGACGTACCAGGCGCCGGAGAGGTCGCCCTCGGCGTACGGGCGGCGCAGCCAGGTGATCTCGCCGGCGTCGGCCATCGCCTCGACGGAGGGGGTGGCCTCCGGGGAGACGAGGAGGACGTCGGCGCCCGCCGCGATCAGCGCGGGGAGGCGACGCTGGGCGACCTGGCCGCCACCGAGGACGACCACGCGGCGGCCGGCCAGGCGGAGGCCCACGGGGTAGGCGGGGTGTTCGGCCATGAGGGGCGGCTCCTCGTGCGGTGTGCGTCGGGCTCGCCGCGCCTTCGGAGCGGCCCTGACGTGCGGATCTTAACGTCTGGGCCCGATGGGGGGCACGGGCGGTCCGGCCGGTGGACTCCGGACCGCCCGTGGCCGCCGGCTACTTCTCGGTGACGCCCGCCGAGTCGAACGTCGCCACCTCGTGCATCGCGCGGGCCGTGCTCTGCACCAGCGGCAGCGCCAGCAGCGCGCCGGTGCCCTCGCCCAGGCGCAGGTCGAGGTCGACCAGCGGGCGCAGCCCCAGCTTGTTGAGCGCGGCCACATGGCCGGGCTCGGCACTGCGGTGACCGGCGATGCAAGCCGCCAGCACCTCGGGGGCGATGGCACGGGCGACGAGCGCGGCGGCACCGGCGCTCACCCCGTCCAGGATCACCGGTGTGCGCAGCGACGCGCCACCCAGCAGCAGGCCGACCATGGCCGCGTGCTCGAAGCCGCCGAGGGCCGCGAGGACACCGATCGGGTCGGCCGGGTCGGGCCGGTGGAGGTCCAGGGCCCGGCGGACGACCTCGGTCTTGCGGACCAGGGTCTCGTCGTTGATGCCGGTGCCCCGCCCGGTGACCTCCGCCGGGTCGGCGCCGGTGAAGACGGAGATCAGGGCGGCGGAGGAGGTGGTGTTGGCGATGCCCATCTCGCCGGTGAGCAGTGCCTTGTTCCCGGCGGCGACCAGGTCGCGGGCCGTCTCGATGCCGACCTCGATGGCGGCCCTGGCCTCCTCGCGGGTCATCGCGGGCCCGGTGGTCATGTCGGAGGTGCCGCCGCGGATCTTGCGGGGCAGCAGACCGGGGGTGGCGGGCAGGTCGGCGACGACACCGACGTCCACGACACACACCTCGGCGCCGACCTGGGTGGCGAAGGCGTTGCACACCGCGCCGCCACCCAGGAAGTTCGCGACCATCTGACCGGTGACCTCCTGCGGCCACGGGGTGACGCCCTGGGCGTGCACACCGTGGTCACCGGCGAACACGGCCACGGCCGCGGGCTCCGGGATGGGCGGCGGGCACTGCCGGGAGAGGCCGGAGAGCTGCGCGGAGATGATCTCCAGCATGCCGAGCGCGCCGGCCGGCTTGGTCATGCGCTTCTGCCGCTCCCACGCCTCGCCGAGCGCCTTGGCGTCGAGCGGGCGGATCTGTGCGACGGTCTCGGCAAGCAGGTCGTGGGGGTCCTCTCCGGGCAGGGCGCGGCGGCCGTACGTCTCCTCGTGCACCACCCAGGACAGCGGGCGGCGCTTGGACCAGCCGGCCTGCATCAACTCGGGTTCGTCCGGGAACTCGTCGACGTACCCGACGCACAGGTAGGCGACGACCTCCAGGTGCTCGGGCAGGCCGAGCGCGCGGACCATCTCCCGCTCGTCGAAGAAGCTGACCCAGCCGACGCCGAGGCCCTCGGCGCGCGCGGCGAGCCAGAGGTTCTCCACCGCGAGCGCGGAGGAGTACGGCGCCATCTGCGGCTGGGTGTGCCGGCCGAGGGTGTGGCGGCCGCCGCGGGTGGGATCGGCGGTGACGACGATGTTCACCGGGGTGTCGAGGATGGCCTCGATCTTCATTTCCTTGAACTGCTTCGCCCGGCCCTTGGGCAGCGACTTGGCATACGCCTCGCGCTGGCTCATGGCGAGGTCGTGCATCGCGCGCCGGGTGTCGGCGGAGCGGATGACGACGAAGTCCCAGGGCTGCGAGTGGCCGACCGAGGGGGCGGTGTGGGCCGCCTCCAGGACGCGAAGCAGCACGTCGTGCGGGATCGGGTCGCTGCGGAACCCGTTACGGATGTCGCGGCGCTCGCGGATCACCTTCAGGACGGCTTCGCGCTCGGCGTCGTTGTACGCGGGCGCGGCCGGGCCCGGCGGGACGGCGGGCCCGGGGTCCTCGTCCTGGCCGGCGCCGGTGGTGGCGAGGTCCTCGGCGTGCTGGACGAGGTCCGGCTCGGGAGCCCCCGCCACGGGGCTCTGCGGGGCCGCGGTCTCGGGGTCGGGGAGGATCAGCGGCCGCGGCGGGGTGGGCGCCAGGTGCGGGGTGGTGGGCACCTGTCCGTCCACGGCCACGAACCGGCCCAGCGGCTGCTCGGGGTGCGGCGCCGGCGGCAGGCCGGAGGGCAGCGGTTCCGCCTGGGCGGGCGCCGCCTCGGGGGCCTGGAGCTGAGGCCCGGACGCGGCTTCGTGCGCCTCCGCCGGGGCCGGGGGCGCGTAGGACTCGAGGACGGCGGGCTGCGGGGCGGCCACCGGGATGTCCCCGGGCCCGGGAAGCGGGAACTCCTCCGCGGGCAGGGAGGCGTCGGGCCGGGGCGCGGGTACGGGGGTGGCCGCGGTTTCGGTCACCGGGGCCGCCGGGGCCTCGGGCTCGGGGGCCGCGACGGTCTCGACGGCGTGCGGGGCGTCCTCGACCGGGGACGCGACAGCCTCGGGCGCCTCCTCGGCGGAAGCCTCCGCGACCTCCACGAGCGCGGGCGCCTCCTCCGCGGAAGCCTCCGCGACCTCCACGAGTGCCTCCTCGACGGCCGCCTCCGCCTCGTGTCCCGGAGCGGCGTCGGGCACGGCCTCCAGTACCGAGTCGGCCACCTCGGGCTCCGGGACCTCGGCCACGGGGGACGTCTCCGGTGCCTCCTCCGCGGCGGCGACACCGGCGACCTCGGCCTGAGCGGTCAGCCGGTCCACGGCGGCCTGCGCGGGCTCGACGGGCTCGGGCTCGGGCTCGGGCTCGGGCTCGGGCTCGGCCACAGGCTGCACCGCCTCCGGCAGGGCTGCCTCCGGGGCGACGGCCTGCTCCGGGGCGGCCTCGTCCGGGACGGCCGCCTCCGGGGCGACCACGTCCGGCAGCACGGCCTCGGGAACGACGACCTCGGGGGCCACGGCCTCCGGAGCCACCGCCTGGACGGCCACGGCCTGCGGACCGACCGCCTCGGGGGCCACCGCCTCAGGGGCGGCAGCCTCCGGACCCACGGCCTCGGGAACTACCTGCTCCGGCGCCGCAGCCTCCGGCAGGGCCGCCTCGGCAACGGCCTCCTCCGGGGCCGGGGCCTTTGGAACAACCGTTTCGGCGGCCGGTGCCACGGCGTCCACCGGCCCCGGGCCCCACGGCGCGGCAGCCTGGGGCGGGACGGGGTCGGGGAGCGCCTGCACATCGAGGTACTCGGGGCCGGCCACGGGCCGTACCGGCACGCCGGCGGGACCCCGGTCGGCGAGGGAGCGGACGGGGCTCGCTGAGGCGTCCGGGATCGGCGGACCGAGGTGCAGCGGACGGCGCAGCGGCTGCACCGGGCCGGGGCCCTGCTCGGGCAGCCGGACACCGCCGAGGTCGACGGAACCGGTGTCCCGGCCCGCCGTCTCGTGGGCGCCGGGCTGATGGACGGCTTCGACGATCGGCGCCGGGACGGGAGGGGGCATCTCGTTGCCCCACGCGCCCTGCGCGCCCGGCAGCAGCAGGTCCTCGTCCTCGGCGGGCGCCTCGGCGAGGTAGGTGTACGCGCCGTGCCCGAGGCCCGGCTGCTCCACCATGCCTGCGCTCTCCGGCTGTCCCTCGGCCGGGACCTGGCCGGTGTCGGTCATGCGTACCCCTCGCCCATCGGTTTAGTGCTCCTACGACCAGCTCACCCGGAACGGCGCACCGACCGCCCCGTAGTGAGAACGAGCGTCCGTGCGCATCGGCACGAACGACCCGCCAGAAATGGCGACAAAGCCATTCGGTGGCATTCTCGCGGCCGTTCGGCCGTCGTGACAGCGAGATCACGCGACAGCCCGTTGTGGACTGCGCCACGTTGCGCGTCCTCCGGTTTTGCCGTACCTCACCCGCCGCCCCAAAGCGGGCGAGGTTTCCGGACATTGACGAACGAACTTCCGGACCGCGGGTGCGGTACAACGATCGGCCAGCCTACCGCGCGCGGTACGACAAACCGATCACGGGGCGAACCGGTCGGGGAAAGGGCGGCGGTGGTTCAGCGCGCGGTCTCGCGCGGGGGCAGTTCGCCGCCGAGGAGGAAGACGACGCTCCGCTCGTTCTCCGTCCAGGACTTGGTGTCCAGTCCGATCGCCTGGAGGAGGGCGCACTCCACGCGGTAGCCGTGCTCGGTGAGGTCCCGGCCGATGAGTTCGGCGGCGTCCCGGGTGGCCGCGTGGGCGACGATGCGCTGCGGACGCCGGTCGGCCACGGCGGAGACGACGGCCGCTCCCCCGCCGCCGACGCGCACGACGTCCGGTTCGGGCAGGTTCTCCAGGATGTGCGGCGCCTCACCGCGCACGATCTGGAGCTGGACCCCGAACTGGCGGGCGGCCGCGTCGGTCCGGGCGCAGGACTCGGGGTCGGCGTCGACGGCGAGCACGGCGGCACCGGCGCGGGCGGCCTCCACGGCGAAGGCACCGGAACCGCAGCCGATGTCCCACACCAGGTCGCCGGTGCGCGGGCCGAGCCGGGCGAGCTGGGCGGCGCGCAGCAGTTCGTTCTCACCCTCACCGAGGACGCCGCCGTACACCTCGTCGGGCTGGGTCCAGCCGCGCGGGCCGGCGCCGGGGTCGCGGCCCGCGATCCAGCCGTCGCCCGCGAGCGCGGTCTGGGGGCCGCCGATGACGATGACGACGTTGGGGTCGCGCCAGGTGTGGTCGGCGGCCTTGTCGGAGGTGAGGACGCTGACGCGCTCGTTCTCGGTGCCCATCTCCTCGCAGACGACGAAGGTGCGGTGCACACCGTCGAGGAGCAGGCCGAGCTCGGCGGGGCCGGCGCCGGGTGCGGTGAGGACGGCGACCTTGCTGTGGGCGCGGCACACATTGACCGCGCGGCGCAGCGTGCGGGGGTGTGCGACGACCACATGGGCGTCGTCCCAGGGCATGCCCGCGCGGGCGAAGGCGGCGGCCACGGAGGAGACGCCGGGGACGACCTCGACCTCCAGGCCGAACTCCGGTGCGCGCAGGGTGCGGACGACGCCGAAGAAGCCCGGGTCGCCGTCGGCGAGCACGACGGCGGTGCCGCGGTGGCCGGCGATCCGGCGGGCGGCCAGGCTCACGCTGCCCAGGCGGACGCGTTCGGCGGCCGCGGGGATCTCCGGGAGCGCCAGGTGGTGGGGGGCGCCCGCCACGAGCGTGGCGGCGCCGAGGGCGCCGCGTGCCGCTTCGGTCAGCGGCGAGCCGTCCCAGCCGATCACCGTGACCCGGTCGGCCATCGTCGTCAGTCTCCAGGTGTCGGTGTGTCGTCGGTGCCCCGGTACGGGCTTGGTGAGGTTACCTGGTGGCCCGGGGCGGCGGGGCGGCGGGGCGGGGTCAGTTCCACTGGGCGTAGGAGCCGAAGCCCCGGCTGTCGGCCAGCTGTTCGTCGCTGCCCTCCAGATCCTCGGGCAGCAGGCTCCACACGATGAAGTCGGTGCGCATGTCGGTCCAGGTGCCGTCCTCGGTGCGCACATGGACTATGCAGGCGTTGCGGAGCACGCCCTCGCTGATGCAGCCGATCTTCTGGGCGACCTGCTGGGAGGCGGTGTTGTCGGCGGCGGTGCGCAGTTCGACGCGCTCGAAGCGCTGGTCGTCGAAGAGCCACCTGGCGGTGGCGAGCGCGGCCTCGGAGGCGTAGCCCTCGCCGCGGGCCCAGGGGGCGATGATGTACGACAGCTCGGTGGACCGGATGCGCCAGTTGGTCTTCCCGAGCTGGACGACGCCGACCAGGCGCTGGGTGAGGAACTCGGTGACGGCGAGGTCGATGCCGCGGCCGGCGGCCCGTTCGGCGGGCGCGTACTGGGTGATCCAGCGGCGGGCGCCGTCCTCGGTGAAGGGCTGGGGCACGTCCGTCCAGGCGGCCACCTGCTCGTCGTTCATCATCTCGGCCAGGGCGGGCAGGTCGTCCTCGTCGAGGGGACGCAAGCCCAACCGCTCCGTCGAGATGGAGATGTTGGGGAAGGTGCTAGTCATGCGCCGCTCCGTAACCTTCGAGGATTCGTGAGGGTCCGTCAGGGCCCCGCTGAACTGCCCAGCATGCAGCATGACAGCTCCCCTGCGCACGTACGGGCCCGCCCCGTGCCACCCGTCGCGGGAGGCGGGGGCGGGCCCGTGCGCGAAGGTCAGCTGCCGCTGACGGGCAGGACCGACCCCTTGTACCTGTCCTCGATGAACTTCTTCACCTCGGGCGAGGTGAGCAGCTTCGCCAGCTTCTTGACCCGCGGGTCGTCCTCGTCGCCCTTCTTCACCGCGAGGAGGTTGGCGTAGGGGTTGTTCCTCGCGGACTCCAGGTAGACGGCGTCCTTGGTGGGACTGAGGCCCGCGTCCTGGGCGAAGTTGTTGTTGACGACGGCGGCGTCCATGTCGTCCAGGGAGCGCGGAAGCTGGGCGGCCTCCATCTCCTGGAACCTCAGGTGCCGGGGGTTGCCGGTGACGTCGGCCGGAGAGGCGTCCGCGCCCGCGCCGGGCCTCAGCTCGATGACGCCGGCCGAGGCGAGCAGCTTCAGCGCACGGGCCTCGTTGGTGAGGTCGTTGGGCACGCCGACGACGGCGCCGTCGCGGAGCTCGGTGACGTCCTTCACCTTGTGGGAGTAGACCCCCATGGGCGGCAGGTACGCCTTCACCACCGAGACCAGGTCCGTGCCCTTGGACTTGTTGAAGTCGTCGAGGAACGGCTGGTTCTGGTAGAGGTTCGCGTCGAGCCTGCCCTCCTGGAGCGCGGTGTTCGGCAGGACGTAGTCCGTGAACTCCTTGATCTCCAGCTTGAGTCCGGCCCTGGCTGCGAGCTCGTCGTCGATGTGGTGGAGCACTTCCCCGGCGGGGACGGGGGTGACGCCGACGACGAGCGGGCCGTCGTCGTCACCTCCCTTGCCGGTGTCCGTGCCCGGGCCGCAGGCGGTCAGGCCGAGCGAGAGGGCCGCGGCGGTGGCCGCCGCGAGCCAGGTGGTCCTGCGCATGGGTCGATCCCCTCGAGAGCGGTCGGGGTCCGGCTGCCGGGTGCGGTCAGGCCGGTCAGAAGGAGGGGATGACGGAACCCTGGTACTTGTCCTGGATGAACTTCTTCACCTCGGGCGAGGTGAGCAGCTTCGCCAGCTTCTTGACCCGCGGGTCGTCCTCGTCACCCTTCTTCACCGCGAGGAAGTTGCCGTAGGGGCTGTCCTTCGCGGACTCCAGGGCGATGGCGTCCTTGGCGGGCTTGAGGCCGGAGGATATGGCGTAGTTGCCGTTGACGACCGCCGCGTCCACGTCGTCCAGGGAGCGCGGGGTCTGGGCCGCCTCGACCTCCTTGAACTTCAGGTTCCTGGGGTTCTCGGCGATGTCGGCGGGGGTGGCCTCGGAGCCGACGCCGTCCTTGAGGGTGATCAGTTTGTCGGCGGCCAGCAGCTTGAGCGCGCGGGCCTCGTTGACGGCGTCGTTGGGGACGGCGACGGTCGCGCCGCTCTTCAGGTCGTCGGCCTTCTTGACCTTGTGGGAGTAGAGGCCGAGCGGCTCCAGGTGAACCGTGACGACGGGCACGATGTGGGTGCCGCGCTTCTTGTTGAAGTCGTCGAGGTACGGCTGGTTCTGGAAGTAGTTGGCACCGACCGAGCCGTCCTCGGTGGCCGTGTTCGGGGTGATGTAGTCGGTGAACTCCTTGACCTGCAGGTCGAGGCCCGCCTTCTTCGCCAGGTTCTTCTGGACGAAGTCGAGGATCTCGGCGTGCGGGGTGGGGCTCGCGGCGACGATCAGCGGTCCGCCGGCGTCGGCGGAGCCGGAGTCCTTTCCGGAGCCGCAGGCGGAGAGACCGAGGGTGAGGGCTCCGGCGGCGAGGACGGCGGTGGTGAGCTTGGCGGTGTTACGCACGAAAAGTGCCTTTCCTGAAGAGGTGGTGCGACCCCGGACTCGGGTGGCCGGGAAGTCTTGCGTGAGGGGGCGCTCAGGCGGCCTTGGAGACGTCGGCGGCGGCCGGCTCCTTGGCCTTGAGCAGGCGCAGCTTCGGCACCGGTCCCGAGCCGCCGCGGCCGTGCAGGGAGCGGGCGGCGAAGTCGCCGGCGAACTGGATGAGGGAGATGACGACGGCGAGGATGCCGACGGTGATCCACATCAGTCCGGTCTCGAAGCGCTGGTAGCCGTAGCGGACGGCGAGGTCGCCGAGTCCGCCGCCGCCGACCGTGCCGGCCATGGCCGAGTAGCCGATGAGCGCGATGATCGTCGTGGTGGTGCTGGCGATCAGCGAGGGCAGCGCCTCGGGGATGAGCACCTTGCGCACGATGGTCCAGCTGTTGCCGCCCATCGCCTGCACGGCCTCGACCAGTCCGCCGTCCACCTCGCGGACGGCCGTCTCGACCAGCCGGGCGAAGAACGGGATGCCGCCGATGGCGAGCGGCACGATCGCGGCGGTGGTGCCGATGGTGGTGCCGGTCACCCAGCGGGTGAAGCTCATCAGCGCGACCATCAGGATGATGAACGGCATCGAGCGGCCGACGTTCACGACCTGGCCGATCACCTTGTTGGCGACGACGTTCTGGAGCAGTCCGCCGCGTTCGGTGAGGACGAGGAGGATGCCCAGCGGCAGGCCGAGGGCGATGGCGATCAGGGTGGACCAGAGCACCATCGAGAACGTCTCGGAACACGCCTGGGACAGCAGCGGCTGTATCTCGGACCAGGTCACTTCGCGCCCTCCTTCACCAGCACGGGCTCGCCCTCGGTGCCCACCACGTCGACCTGGAGGCCCTGCTCGCGCAGGAAGCCGACCGGCACCACGTTGTCCTCGTAGCGGCCGGGCAGTTCGATGCGCATCCGGCCGATCTGGAGGCCGCCGACGGTGTCGATGGCCGCGCCCAGGATCGAGATCTCGATGTTGTAGGTGCGGGCCAGTTGGGAGACGACCGGCTGGGTGGCCGCCTCGCCGTGGAAGGTGATGTCGAGGACGGTGCGGTCTTCGGCACTGGCCTCGCCGCCGACCGGGAACAGGGCGGAGGCCAGCTGTGAGCCGGGGGTGGCCAGCAGTTCGCTGACGGTGCCGGATTCCACGATGCGTCCCTTCTCCATGAGCGCGGCGGAGTCGCAGATCGACTTCACCACGTCCATCTCGTGGGTGATCAGCAGGACGGTCAGCCCCAGTTGCCGGTTCAGGTCGCGCAGCAACTGGAGGATGGAGCGGGTGGTCTCCGGGTCGAGGGCGCTGGTGGCCTCGTCGGAGAGCAGCACCTTCGGGTCGCCGGCCAGGGCGCGGGCGATGCCGACGCGCTGCTTCTGGCCGCCGGAGAGCTGGGCCGGGTAGGACTTCGCCTTGTCGGCGAGACCGACCAGGTCGAGCAGTTCCAGCGCCTTGCGGGAGCGGTCCTTGCCGGACTTGCCGAGAATCTCCAGCGGCAGCTCGATGTTGTCCTGCACGGTGCGCGAGGACAGCAGGTTGAAGTGCTGGAAGACCATGCCGATGTGGCTGCGGGCCCGGCGCAGCTCCCTGCCCGCGCGCGGTCCGCGGCCGGCGAGGGCGGTGAGGTCCTGCCCGGCGACGGTCACGGTGCCGGCGGTGGGGCGCTCCAGCAGGTTGACACAGCGGATCAGGGAGGACTTTCCGGCGCCGGACTGGCCGATGACGCCGTAGACCTCTCCTTCGCGGACGTGGAGGTCGACGCCGTCGAGGGCGGTGACCTCGCGGCCGCGCGAGCGGTAGACCTTGGTCAGGCCCGAGGTGGTGATCACAGGGGGATTCCGTCACTGTCGAGTGCCCGGGCGCGGGTGTGCGCGGGCACAGGTGCATGGGACTGCATTTCAGGGACGCGGCACGGTTCTCGCGGTGGCGAGTGAACCGGTGGAGAACAGCGTGTGCGCGAATGGCACGGGGTTCCGGTACGCCGATGTTCCGGAAGCCGGGCCGGGCCGTGGCTCTCGCTTCGGGGCGCGAGGCTCTCAGGTGGTGCGGGGGCCCTCTAGAAGGCGCGCATTCGGCACGTCGTGCGACACATACAACGAGCACCGGGCGTCTGGGTCGCCTCGGTCGCAAGGGTGCGGCTGCTCGTCGTGGTCATGCGGTCAGTAAACCAGACCGACCGCGCGGACCGGAGAGAGGTGTCCACATGCTGGACACGCGTGGACGGTCACGGTGAGACGCGCCGGCGCAGATGAACGACGGGTCGCCCGCGTCAGCAGGGGGCAGGGGGCGTGTCGGAGGGGTGCGGTGTCCGGCCCTCCCGCGCGTGCGACTGTGGCCAACGCCACGGCCGTCGTTCCCGTGCCGGGGGCGGCGGCGGGCGTCCGATTCGGCCGTAATAAGGTCTCCGCATGCTCAATGCCCTGACGCTGGTGACCGGGGTCGCCGCGCTGCTGCTGGCGGCCTGGTGCGGCTGGGCCGCGCACCGGGACCAGCCGACCAAGGACTGGCACTTCATCGGCATGGCCGTGGTGTCGCTGCTGGCCCTCGTCCAGCTGGTCACCGGGATCGTGCTGCTGGCGCGGGGCGAGAAGCCGGACCAGGGGACCACGATCTTCGTGGCGTATCTGCTGGGCGCGGTGGCGTGTGTCCCCGCGGCGGGCTTCATGTCGCTGGCCGAGCGCACACGCTGGGGTTCGGTGACGGTCGCGGCGGGCGGCGTGGTGCTGGCCGTGCTCGAGGTACGGCTCTTCGACATCTGGGGAGGCTGACATGACGGCGGCGGAGGAGAAGCCGGCCCGGCTGATCGGCGGGCCGGGCATGCTGCTGGTCTGGTTCTACGGCGTGATGGTGGTCGGCGCCGTGTCGCGCTCGGTCTACCAGATCGCCACGGACTTCGGCCGGGCACCGCTCGCGTACTCGCTGTCGGCGCTCGCGGGCGTGGTGTACGGGTTCATCACGTACACGCTGGTCCGGGGCGGCGAGAAGGCCCGCCGGGCGGCGGTGGTGTGCTGCGCCGCCGAGCTGGCCGGGGTGCTGATCGTGGGCACCTGGACGCTGGTCGAGCCGTCCGCGTTCCCGGACGCCACCGTGTGGTCGGACTACGGGATGGGGTACGTCTTCATCCCCGTGCTGCTTCCCCTGACCGCGCTGTACTGGCTGCGCGCGGCGCGGCGGCGGCAGGCGGCCTGAGACCGCCCGCCGCCCGGGCGCGTCAGGCGGTGGCCGCGTAGGCGGTGGCCGGCTTCTCCAGCACGATCATCTCGACGCCGTCGGCGCCCAGTGAGCGGCCGACGGCCCGGTAGCCCAGCTTGCGGCAGAGCCGCAGCCCGCTCTCGCTGCGGTGCCCGGTGTGCATCCGGTACGTGGTGGCGCCGCGCTGCTCGGCCAGCGCCCTCTCGGCCGCGCCCAGCAGGCGGGCGCCGATGCCGTGACCCTGAAGGCGGGGGTGGACGCAGAGCATGCCGATGGCGGCCGCGCCGTCCTCGGTGAGCCGGCCGCGCACCGAGCCGACCACCTCGTCACCGAGCCGGGCGACGACGACGCAGTCGGCGGCGACCTCCTCGCGGACCTGGTCCAGGCTCTGCACCAGCGGGTCGATGCGGTAGTTCCCGTAGCGCGCGGCCTCGCTCTGGAAGCAGAGGTACTGGAGCCGGAAGATCTGCTCCGCGTCCGGCTCGGCCGCCGCCGCGATGGTCACGCTCATGCCCATGTGCGCATGCCTCCCGCTCACCTGATCAGTGTTGTCCCCCACCTCTATCCCCGTGCTTCGGCACCGGCAATCTCCGCCGTCAGCATTCGTCGCAGACATCCCAGACATCTGGAGCGTTCCGGTCCGAGGCTGCCCTGTGAGATGCCCAACTCCCCCGCGATCTCGCGGTAGGTGAGGTCGCGGGGGGAGAGCAGGGCCGCCATGATCCGGGGGCAGCGGCCGGGCAGTCTGCGGACCGCGTCCCGCACCGCCCGGTGACGGGCGGCGCTGAGGGCGAGCTGTTCGGGGCCGGGGCGGGTGTCGTCGGCGGGCTCACCGTCGTAGGGCCGCTCCACGCGGTGGGTGCGGCGGCTCAGCCGGCCCTCGTCGCGTACGGCGTCGCGCAGCCAGCCGGAGGGGTCCGGCGGCGGGCCCTGGCTCTGCAGCCGCTCCAGCAGCCGGAGCCAGACGGCCTGCTCCAGGTCACCGGGTTCGCTCCCGGAGGCATGTGCCTCGGCGGACGCCTCCGCGGTGAGGAGCGGGCGCAGATCGGTCAGCAGGTCGTGGGTCATGTACGCCGAGACGCGCCGTCCCGGCCGGCGGGTTTCCGGGACGGCGCGCTGTCACCCGGATCAGCGGGTGCGCGGCGGCGGAGTTGACGCCCCGGCAGGTCTCAACGGCCCAGGAAGTCGGCGCGGGCCAGCACTCCGGTGTCGGCGTTGTCGGTGAAGACACCGTCGATCCCGGTGGCGAAGTAGGTGCGGTACGCGCCGAACACGTCGCCGTAGCCGTCCGGGTCGGAGCCCTTGCGGAACTCGGCCGGGAGGAAGGGGTTCTCGTTGCGCATGGTGTACGGGTGCAGGATCAGGCCGACCTTGTGCGCGTCGGCGACCAGCCGGGTCGGGTTCCCCAGGGTGCCGTCGGACTTCTTCGGGATGACCAGGTCCAGCGTCGGCCCGATGCCCTGGGCGTATCCCGCGATCTCGCGCAGCCCCTTGGGCGTGACCAGGTCGGCCACGGTGCGGGGGTCGCCGGTGGCGACGAAGTCGTACGGGCGGGTGTTCGCGGCGTCCAGCAGGAGGGACAGCGGATTGTCGACGAGCCGGTTGAGCCGCTGGATGCTGGTCGGCTCGAAGGACTGGATCACGACCGGCGAGTTCCGGGTGTCCTTGCCGTGCTTGCGCAGCAGCTTGGCCAGCCGCTGCTCCGGGTCCAGGCCGAGGCGGCGGAAGTAGGTGGGGTGCTTCACCTCGGGGTAGATCCACACCTGGCGGCCGCGCTCACGGGTGCGGGCGTCCTGCCACTTCAGCACCTCCTCGAACGTGGGGATCTCCCAGCGGCCGTTGTAGAGGGTGTTGTGCGGACGGTTGGCCGGGATGCGCTCGACCGCACGCAGCGTCTTCAGCTCGGCGAGGGTGAAGTCCTCGGTGAACCAGCCGGTGACGGAGACCCCGTCGAGGACCTTGGTGGTCTTCCGGCCGGCGAACTCGGGGTGCGAGGCGACGTCGGTGGTCCCGCCGATCTCGGGTTCGTGGCGGCAGACGAGATGCCCGTCCTTGGTGACCACCAGGTCACCGGCCTCCACGATGTCGGCGCCCAGCTCGAGCGCGAGGTCGTAGGAGCCGAAGGTGTGCTCGGGGCGGTAACCGCTGGCACCCCGGTGGCCGATGATGGTCGGTACCGGCAGGCTCTTCAGACCGCGTCCGCCGGACCCGGCCGTCCGGGTGCCCGCCGCCCGGGCGGCGGAGGGCAGCCCGAGGACTGCTCCGCCCGCGCCGAGGACCGCCGCACCGAGGACCGCGCGGCGTCCGGTCGCGCGCGAGGGCTGGTTGGTCCGGTCGCTTTCCATACGTGTCTCCCGCTGTCGTCTTCGTGTGGCTTGTGGGGTCTGACCTGTGCTGTGTCTCTTGGGGTCCGCGCCGATCGTAGGGGGGTGGACGTGACGGAAGGGAGACCTCGACGGGAACACGCGGGTGCGGGCGGATGGCACGCCGGGGTGTGCCGCGGCGGATGAACCCATGTCAACAACACGTAAGACCTCGGTGAATCGCGCGGCCCGATGTGCGCTTTTCCCACAGCCGCGAGTAATGTCCTCACCTGCACAGACTCATATCGCCCGCTCGGCCTGGAGGACCCGTTGTCCCGCTTCGCGCTCATCAAGGCAGTGCTCGCGCCGGCCATGCGCCTGATGTTCCGCCCTCAGGTGGAGGGCCTCGAGCGCATCCCCGGTGAGGGCCCGGTGATCCTGGCGGGCAATCACCTCACGTTCATCGACTCGATCGTGCTGCCGGTGGTCTCCAAGCGGCAGGTGCAGTTCATCGGCAAGGACGAGTACGTCACCGGCAAGGGGATCAAGGGCCGGGCGATGGCCTGGTTCTTCACCGGGGTCGGCATGATTCCGGTGGACCGGGACGGCGCGAACGGCGGGGTGGCCGCGCTGATGACCGGACGGCGGGTGCTGGAGGAGGGCAGGGTCTTCGGGATCTATCCCGAGGGGACCCGCTCCCCCGACGGGCGGCTCTACCGGGGGCGTACGGGGATTGCCCGGCTGACCCTCATGACGGGGGCGCCCGTGGTGCCGTTCGCCATGATCGGCACGGACAAGCTCCAGCCCGGCGGCAAGGGGTTCCCCCGGCCGGGGAAGGTGACCGTCCGCTTCGGCGAGCCGATGGAGTTCTCCCGGTACGAGGGGATGGACCGGGACCGGTACGTGCTGCGGGCCGTGACCGATTCCGTGATGGCCGAGGTCATGCGGCTGTCCGGGCAGGAGTACGTGGACATGTACGCCACCAAGGCGAAGGCCGCGTGAGCCTTCGTCGACCCGGTTCGCCGGGTGCGCGGGGCCGGCCGCACGCCCCCTCCTCCCGGCGTTCCCCGTAGGCACGGTCAGGCCGTGTTCTCCAGCCGCTGGCCCTTCAGCAGGAACCACGCAGCCAGCGCGGTGACGAGCAGTACCGCTGCTCCCGCTCCCGACGCCAGGTGCAGCCCGTGTACGAAAGACTCCCTGGCCGCGTCCAGCAGAGCCCCTGACGCCGGGGCGGGCATCGCCGCCGACGCCTCCACCGCCGCGCCCAGGGACTCGTGGGCGGATTCCGGCGTGCCCGGCGGAGCCGCGAAGTCGCGGTAGGCCGCCGTGACGATGGAGCCCAGCAGGGCGATGCCGAGGGCCGCCCCCAGTTCGTAGGCCGTCTCCGAGACCGCGGAGGCGGCGCCCGCGCGGTTCTTGTCGACGCTGGAGAGGATCACGTCGGAGGTGACGGTGAAGGAGAAGCCCGCGCCGACACCGACGACCAGCAGAGCGGCGCCGAGCAGCGGGTAGCCGGTGGACGCGTCGAGCGTGGTGAGCACGGCCAGGCAGACGCCGATGGCGGCGAGGCCGCCGGAGACCACCGCGCGTACCGAGAAGCGGCGCGCCGCACGCCCCGCGACCAGGCCGGCCGCCACCGCGCCGACGGCGGCGGGCAGTTCGGCGAGGCCCGCCTCGAAGGGGTGCCTGCCCTGGACCAGTTGCAGGAACTGGGACAGGAAGAACACCAGCCCCGACATCCCGAGCACCGTCAGCAGATCGGCGAGCACCGCCCCGCTGAGGCCCCGGTGCCGGAACAGCCGCATGTCCAGCAGCGGGGTCGGCAGGATGAGCTGGCGGCGGACGAACGCGTACAGCGCGGCGGCGCCCAGCAGGCCGGTGGCCAGGGTGAGCGGGCCGGGGCCGTGGGTGGCGGCCTCCTTCACCGCGTACACCAGCGCGAGCATGCCGATCAGGGAGAGCAGCACGCTCGCCAGGTCCCACGGGCCCGGGTTCGGGTCGCGGGACTCGGGCAGGGTGCGGATGCCGACCAGGACCAGGATCGCCATCACCGGCAGGTTGATCAGGAACACCGAGCCCCACCAGAAGTGCTCCAGCAGGAAACCGCCCACGATCGGGCCGACGGCCGTGCCGGCGGACGCGGTGGCTCCCCAGATGCCGATGGCGAGGCTGCGTTCGCGCGGGTCGTTGAAGAGGTTGCGGATCAGTGCCAGGGTCGCGGGCATCAGGGTCGCGCCGGCGACGCCGAGCAGGGCCCGGGCCAGGATCATCAGGCCGGGCGTGCTCGCGTAGGCGTTCAGCACCGAGACCGCGCCGAACGCGGTCGCGCCGCACAGCAGCACGCGCTTGCGGCCGACGCGGTCGCCGAGGCTGCCCATCGAGACGAGCAGTCCGGCGATGACGAAGGAGTAGACGTCCCCGATCCACAGCAGCTGGGTGCCGGAGGGGTGCAGGTCCTCGCTGATGTACGGGGTGGCGAGGCCGAGGACGGTGGCGTCGACGGCGACGAGCAGGACGGCGAGGACCAGTACCCCGAGCGCCAGCCAGCGGCCGGGCCGCAGCTCGGTTCCGACCTGTACGGGTCGCAGGGTGCTGGTCATGATTCCGTCCTGCGCAGCGCGCCGCCGAGCAGCAGCTCGGCGACCATCGTCGGGAAGTCGCGGGAGGCCACACGGCCGTCGACCGCGGCCCAGGCACACGAGGTGATCAGCCCGTAGAAGGCTTCGGTGAGCCAGCCGGGGGTGAGGTCGATGCGGAGTTCGCCGTCGCGCTGCCCGCGCTGGAAGAGGGCGCTGATCCGGGCGTCCAGGCCCAGCCAGCCGGTGTTCTGCTCCTCGCCCTCCCAGAGCTGGTTCTCGCCGTAGAGGAAGGCGAGCAGTCCGGCGGCCGGCTGGATCTCGCGGACCAGGCGGCGCACGGCGTCGGCGGCCGGGCCCTCGTCCAGCCGGGCGCGGTCGAGCGCCGCCTCGCACTCCGCGATGCCGAGCGCCTCCAGCGCGCGGACCAGCGCGTCCCGGCCCGCGAAGTGGCGGTGGAGCGTGGCTCGGCTGATCCCGGCCGCTCGCGCGACCTCGTCCATCGTCGCGGTGGACTTGCGGGTCAGCAGGGCCGCGGCGCGGCGCAGCACGTGGTCACGGTCGAGAGCCATGAGACAAGGATACCTCGCGTGAGACATTCATGTCTCACGACGGGCATGTGGGTCTCAGTTCCAGGGCAGCTCGCCGCGTCTCGCCCAGTAGGTGCGCGGGTCCTCCGCGAGGCTGTCGAGGCGGCTGCACTGGCCCTCGGTGAGGTCGACGGCGGCGGCGTGGAGGTTGGAGCCGAGCTGGGGGACGGTCGCGGCACCGGACAGGACGACACCGGCCCAGGGGCGGCGGAGGACCAGCGCGAGCGCGACGGCGTCGCAGCCGAGGCCGGTCTCCCCGGCGATGTCCCGCAGGACCCCGGGCGCGTGTTCCGGGGCGAGCCTGCCGTTGGCCATGCCCTCCTTGACGATCACGGTGAGCCCTGCGTCGTGCGCCTCCGCCAGCGCGGGGCCGGCCGAGGTCTCCAGCACGTTGTAGGTGGACTGCACGGTGCCGAAGAGAGGCGTGCCGTCGACGGTGACCTCCAGTGCGGCCCGGATGGTGTCGGCCTGGGCGGGGCCGCTGGTGGAGAAGCCGATGGTGAGGCCGTCCGCGGCCGCCTCCGCGAGCCGGGCGTGCAGGGCGCGGTCGGTGAGGGCGGGGCTGTCGGGGGTGAGGGAGTGGATCTGGTAGAGGTCCAGCCGGTCCCCGAGCAGTCCGGCGGTCTCGGCGCGCTGCCGTTCGAACGTGGGGAGGGTGTGGTCCTTGACCTCGTGCCGGTCGGCGTCGGTGGTCCAGCCGGCGGTGTAGGTGTAGCCCCACTTGCTGCCGACCACCACGTCGTCGGTCTCCGGGCGGGCCTTCAGCCAGTCGGCGAGGAACTCCTCGCTGCGGCCGTAGGAACGGGCGGCGTCGAAGTAGCGGACGCCCTGGGCGTAGGCGGCGTCGAGGAGTTCGTGGGTGCGGGTGCGCAGCGCGCCGGGGCTGCGGTCCTCTCCCAGGTCCCGGTCCCGGCCCAGGTTGATGTAGCCGGGGCGGCCGACCGCGGCCAGGCCCAGGCCGAGGTGGCAGGTGGGGGTGGTGGCGCAGGAGAGGCGGGCGAAGGGCATCGCGGGCTCCGTTCGGTCGGTTGGTCAACCAGCGACCAAGCTAAGGGCTGTCCCGTGATCCCCGGCGGATCAGCGCGCGGCGTCGGATGCGGCGCGCCGTACGGCGCAGGGCCGTCCGCGTACGGGGCGTATGCGGACGGCCCTGCGACCCGGCGAGGCGCCGCGGCTGTCGTCGCGCGCCGGCTGCGGATTGCGGGGCAGCCCTCGGCCCGCGCTGCCCTTCGTTCAGTTCTTCTTGGCGTCGGCCCAGGCGTGCTGCCGGGCGAGGTCGGCCCTGACCTCCGCCAGTTGCGCCGCCACAGCGCTCGGCGCGGTGCCGCCCCTGCCGTTCCGGGAGGCCAGCGCGCCCTTGACGTTCAGGACCGTGCGGACCTCCGGGGTGAGGTGCGGGGAGATCTTGGCGAACTGGTCGTCGGTGAGGGCGTCGAGCTCCTTGTGCTCGGCCTCCGCCACCTTGACGCACTCCCCCGCGACCTCGTGGGCGACGCGGAACGGGACACCCTGGCGGACCAGCCACTCGGCGATGTCGGTGGCGAGGGAGAACCCGGCCGGGGCCAGTTCCTCCATGCGCTCGCGGTGGACGGTGAGGGTGGCGATCATGCCGGTGAAGGCGGGGAGCAGCACCTCGAGCTGGTCGCAGGAGTCGAAGACGGGCTCCTTGTCCTCCTGGAGGTCGCGGTTGTAGGCGAGCGGCAGCGCCTTCAGCGTGGCCAGCAGGCCCGTGAGGTTGCCGATCAGCCGGCCGGACTTGCCGCGCGCCAGCTCCGCGATGTCCGGGTTCTTCTTCTGCGGCATGATCGATGAGCCGGTGGAGAACGCGTCGTGCAGGGTGACGAAGGAGAACTCCTTCGTGTTCCAGATGATGATCTCCTCGGCGATCCGCGAGAGGTCGATGCCGATCATCGCGGTGACGAAGGCGAACTCCGCGGCGAAGTCCCGCGAGGCCGTGCCGTCGATGGAGTTGCCCGCGCTCCCCCGCTCGAAGCCGAGGTCGCGGGCGACCGCCTCGGGGTCCAGGCCGAGAGAGGAACCGGCGAGCGCGCCGGAGCCGTACGGGGAGACGGCCGTGCGTTCGTCCCACTGGCGCAGCCGCTCGGCGTCGCGGCCGAGGGACTGGACGTGGGCCAGCACATGGTGGGCGAAGAGCACCGGCTGGGCGTGCTGGAGGTGGGTGCGGCCGGGCATGGCCACGTCCGGGTGGGCCTCGGCGAGGCCGACCAGGGCGTCCTGGAGGTCAGCGATCAGGCCGCCGATGATCCGGGCGTGGTCACGCAGGTACATCCGGAAGAGGGTGGCGACCTGGTCGTTGCGCGAGCGGCCCGCGCGGAGCTTGCCGCCGAGGTCGGGGCCGAGCCGCTCCAGCAGGCCGCGCTCCAGCGCGGTGTGCACGTCCTCGTCGGCGACGGTGCCCACGAACTCGCCCGAGGCCACGTCGGCCTCGAGCTGGTCGAGCCCCGCGAGCATCCGGGTCAGCTCGTCCTCGGTGAGCAGGCCCGCCGTGTGCAGCACGCGTGCGTGGGCGCGGGACCCTGCGATGTCGTAGGGGGCGAGCCGCCAGTCGAAGTGGACGGACGCGGACAGCTTCGCCAGGGCCTCGGCGGGACCGTCGGCGAAACGGCCGCCCCAGAGCCGTACGTCACCGCTGTTGCTGCTCACTGCGTTGCTCCTCGAGCTCGTGGTGTGCCACCGCCTCCCCGCCCTTCCGGGTGGAGAGGCGGTCGGCCTGCTGCTTGACGACCCCGCTTACGCCAGGTCCCGCTTGGCGGCGATCTTCGAGGACAGACTGTAGATGTCGATGAAGCCCTTGGCCGCGGCCTGGTCGAAGGTGTCGCCGGTGTCGTAGGTGGCGAGGTTGAAGTCGTACAGCGACGACTGGGACCGGCGGCCGGTGACGACGGCGCGGCCGCCGTGCAGGGTCATCCGGACGTCGCCGGAGACGTGCTCGTTGGCCTCGCTGATGAAGCCGTCCAGCGCCCGCTTGAGCGGGGAGAACCACTGGCCGTCGTAGACCAGTTCGCCCCAGCGCTGCTCCACCTGCCGCTTGTAGCGGGCGAGTTCACGCTCGACGGTGACACTCTCCAGCTCCTGGTGGGCGGTGATCAGGGCGATGGCGCCCGGCGCCTCGTACACCTCGCGGGACTTGATGCCGACGAGGCGGTCCTCGACCATGTCGATCCGGCCGATGCCCTGGGCGCCCGCGCGCTCGTTGAGCTGCTGGATGGCCTGGAGGACGGTGACCGGGCGGCCGTCGAGGGCCACCGGGACGCCGCGCTCGAAGGTGACGACGACCTCGTCGGCCTCGCGGGCCTCGGCCGGGTTGGAGGTGTACTCGTAGATGTCCTCGATCGGCGCGTTCCAGATGTCCTCCAGGAAGCCCGTCTCGACGGCACGCCCGAAGACGTTCTGGTCGATGGAGTACGGGGACTTCTTGGTGGTCGCGATCGGGAGGTTCTTCGCCTCGCAGAAGGCGATCGCCTTGTCACGGGTCATCGCGTAGTCGCGGACCGGGGCGATGCACTTCAGGTCGGGGGCGAGGGCGACGATGCCGGCCTCGAAGCGGACCTGGTCGTTGCCCTTGCCGGTGCAGCCGTGGGCGACCGTGGTGGCGCCGTGCTTCTGCGCGGCTGCGACGAGGTGCTTGACGATCGTCGGCCGGGAGAGGGCGGAGACCAGCGGGTAGCGGTCCATGTACAGGGCGTTCGCCTTGATCGCCGGGAGGCAGTACTCCTCGGCGAACTCGTCCTTGGCGTCGGCCACTTCGGCCTCGACGGCACCGCACGCGAGGGCGCGCTTGCGGATGACGTCCAGGTCCTCGCCGCCCTGGCCGACGTCCACCGCAACGGCGATGACCTCGGCGCCCGTCTCCTCGGCGATCCAGCCGATGGCGACGGAGGTGTCCAGTCCGCCTGAGTAGGCGAGTACGACGCGCTCGGTCACGGGTTCTCTCCTCACGTGCATTCGCTGATATGCATGAGTATGCAGAACTCTGCATGATTCGTCAATCGCGCAGGCGGGGTAGGCCCCGGGCATGGGAAAGACATATGAGCGCATCGACGGCAGGCTCCGGAGATTCATCGAGGAGCAGCCCCTCTTCTTCACGGCGACCGCGCCCCTGGCCGGCGACGGCACGGTGAACGTCTCCCCCAAGGGCCTCAAGGGCTCGTTCGTCGTGCTGGACGAGCTGACGGTGGCCTACCTCGACTTCGCGGGCTCCAACGCGGAGACCGTGGCCCACCTGCGGGAGAACGGCCGGATCACCCTGATGTGGTGCGCCTTCCAGGGCCCGCCGAACATCGTGCGCGTGCACGGCCGGGGCGAGCCCGTCTTCCGTGACGACCCGCGCTTCGGCGGGCTGCTGGCCGCCTTCCCCGGCATCGACCCGGCTCCGCACGGACTGCGGGCGGTCATCGTGGTGCATGCCGAGCTGGTGCGGGACTCCTGCGGGTACGCCGTGCCCCGCATGGTCTACGAGGAGGACCGCGATGCGCACCGGCGGCGGTTCAGCAGGGAGGACGACGCCTCGCTCAGCGACTACTTCACCGGTAAGGAGCACATCGCGACGAGCATCGACGGGCTGCCCGGCCTGCCGTTGCCGCTGCCGCCCTCTACGGTCTGAGCCATGCGCCGCCTCCTGGTCACCGCCCTCCTCTCCGCCTCCCTGTGCGCGCTCGGGCCGGCACCGGCCGGCCTCCCGTTGCCCGCGCGCCTCGCGGACACCGGCGGCGGCACCCAGCTCATCACCGCGCAGGCCCCGGACGCCGGCTCCACCACAGGCACCCTGACCTGGTGGGACCGGCGGCACGAGCGGTGGACGGCGGCCGGGACGGCGCCCGCGCGGTTCGGCTCGGGCGGGCTGGTGGACGGCACCACACGGCAGCAGGGCACCGGCACCACACCGGCCGGGCTGTACGACCTGCCCTTCGGCTTCGGCATCAAGGCGCCCCCGGCCGGGACACGTGTCGGGTACCGCCCGGTCGCCGGGAGTTCCTGGTGGTGCCAGGACGCCGACTCCGGCGCCTACAACCGCTGGGCCGACCCCCTTCCCGCCGGCTGCCGCGCCTCGGAGTCCGAGCACCTGGTCTCCTACCCCACCCAGTACGCCCACGCCCTCGTCATCGGCTTCAACTACCACCACCCGGTGCGCGGTCGCGGCGCGGGCATCTTCCTGCACGTCGACGGCAAGGCCGCCACGGCCGGATGCGTCTCCGTACCCCCCGGGGCCATGGCCGAGATCCTCCGCTGGATCGACCCCGCCCGCCATCCGCACATCGCGATCGGGACGGAGCGGGGGGCCACCGCGCTCGTCCGCCTCTGATCCGTGGCGATCCCTCACCAGGCCGCTCGTCGGGGCGCTGAACACTCCGCCCGCACCGCGCGTATGTGTGGGCCAAGGGTCAAGTCCCCCGGAGGAACCGTGACCACCACGCTCGCAGGCGGACGTGCCGCCCGCCGCCAGACGATGCGCCGCATCCGCCCGCGCCGCTCGCCGGCCGTCCCGCTGCTGATCGCGGTGTGGGCGGGCGCGGCGGCCGTGCTGTGGCTCTGGTGGCACAACACCCCCTCGATCGCCGACAACACCGGCCGGGTCCTGAACGCCGGGCGCATCACCGGGCTGCTGGCCGGGTATCTGATGGCGCTGGTCGTGCTGCAGATGGCGCGCGTGCCGGCGCTGGAGCGCCGGGTCGGCTCCGACCGGGTGGCCCGCTGGCACGCGATGAGCGGCCGCTACACGCTCAGCCTGGTGCTGGCGCACGTGTTCCTCATCATGTGGGGGTACACCCTCCAGGCGGGCAAGTCGCTCGGCGACATCGTGCGGCAGACCGTGGACTCGGTGAACCAGCTGCCCGACATGGGCAAGGCGGCCGTCGGCACCGGCCTGTTCGTGGTGATCGGCCTCTCCTCGATCGGCCCGGTCCGGCGCAGGCTGCCGTACGACACCTGGTACCACGTGCACCTGCTGACGTACGCGGCGGTCTTCCTGACCTTCTGGCACCAGATCACCACCGGCAACGACTTCGCGGTCGAGCCGCTGGCGAAGACCTTCTGGTACGGGCTCTACGGCGTGGTGACCGCGCTGGTGCTCTGGTACCGGGTCACCGTGCCGGTCCGGCTCAACCTGCGCCACCGGATGCGGGTGGAGGCGGTGATCGAGGAGTCGCCGGGCATCGTGTCGGTGCTGATCTCCGGGCGGAAGCTGCACCGGATGGGCGCGGAGGCGGGACAGTTCTTCCGCTGGCGGTTCCTGGCGCCGGGGATGCGGTTCAGCTCGCACCCCTACTCGCTCTCGGCGGCGCCCCGGCCGGGCATGCTGCGCATCACCGTGAAGGCGATCGGCGACCACAGTGCGCGGCTGCGCGAGCTGGAGCCGGGCACCCGGGTGTGGGCGGAGGGCCCGTACGGGGCGCTCACCGCGCAGCGCCGCACCCGGGGCAAGGTGCTGCTGGTGGCGGGCGGGGTCGGTATCACGCCGATGCGCGCGCTGTTCGAGACCCTGCCGGGCGCCTCCGGCGACATCACCCTGCTGTACCGGGCCAACACCACCCAGGACCTCGCCCTGTGGGACGAGCTGGCCGCGATCGCCGAGGAGCGGGGCGCCCGGCTGATGTACGCGGTGAACAGCCCCCAGGGCGAGCGGCCGGACATCTCGGCGGAGAACCTCCGGCGCAAGATGCCCGACATCGACCGCCACGACGTCTTCATGTGCGGGCCGCCCGGCTTCGCGCAGTCGGTGTACGAGGCACTGCGCGGCGCGGGAGTCCCCGCCCGGCGCATCCACCACGAGTCGTTCGAGATGTGAGCGGAGCTCCAGAAGCCATGAGGAAGAGCCACCCCGTCCGTCGCGTGGTGCTGGCCACCGCGGCCACCGTGTCCGGTGTCGTGCTGCTGCTGTCGCTGAAGCCCGCGTCCGACCCGGCGTCGGCCTCGGCGGCCGCCCCGCCCGCGTCGGCGGCCGCCGAGCAGTCGCCGCAGGGCGGGTCCGGCGGCGGCGCCCAGGCGTCCGACCGGGCCGGCACGGTCACCGGGGACGCGGCGCAGACGCCGTACGGGACCGTGCGGGTACGGCTGACGGTCAGCGGCGGGAAGATCACCAAGGCGGAGGCCGTCGAGGCTCCGAAGGGCCCGACGAGCGACGAGAAGACCGCGCTCGCCGTGCCCCGGCTGAACCGGGCGGCCGTCGCCGCGGGTAACGCGGAGATCGACTCGGTGTCCGGGGCGACCTACACCAGCACCGGATACAGGAAGTCGCTGCAGTCCGCGCTCGACCAGGTCGAGAAGGGCTCCGGTGGTGGGAGTCCGGGGGCGGCACAGGTCCGTACGGTGACCGGCAGCGCGGAGCAGACACCGTACGGGGCCGTCCAGGTGCGGGTCACGCTCAGCGGGAAGAAGATCACCAAGGCGGAGGCGGTCCAGGCTCCCAAGGGCCCGACGAGCGACGAGAAGACCGCGCTCGCCGTGCCCCGGCTGAACCGGGCGGCCGTCGCCGCGGGTAACGCGGAGATCGACTCGGTGTCCGGGGCGACCTACACCAGCACCGGATACAGGAAGTCGCTGCAGTCCGCGCTCGACCAGGCCGGTGACTGAGACGGTGGCCGAGCGGGCGGGGACACCGCATGTGCTGCGGCACGCGGAGGAGGTCATGGGCACCGTCTTCTCCTTCGACGTGCGCGGCGGCGAGCCCGGCGCGGTGCGCGCGGGGCTCGAGACGGCGGTCGCGGGACTGCACCGGGTGGACACGGTGTTCAGCACCTACCGCGAGGACAGCGAGGTGTCCCGGCTGGCCCGCGGGGAACTCACGCCGGAGCAGTGCTCCCCCGAGGTGCGCGAGGTACTGGCGCTGGCGGCCGAGGCGGAACGGGTGAGCGACGGCTGGTTCAGCACCCGGTACCGGGGGACGCTCGATCCGACCGGGATCGTGAAGGGCTGGTCCGCCGAGCGGGCCGCGCGCACGCTGGCCGCCGTCCCGGGGGTGTGCGGGGTCAGCGTGAACGGCGGGGGTGACGTCCAGATGGTGGGCGCGCCCGAACCGCACCGGGCCTGGCGGGTGGGCGTGGCCGATCCGCTCAGGCCGGGCGGCCTGGCGGCGGTGGTGTCGGCGGCCGGCGCGGACGAGCTGGCGGTGGCCACCTCGGGCACGGCCGAGCGGGGCGCGCACATCGTGGACCCGCGCACCGGCCGCTCCGCGGTGACCGACCTGGTCGCGGTCACGGTGGTGGCGCCCCGGCTGACCTGGGCGGACTGCTGGGCCACCGCCGCCTTCGCGATGGGCTCCCGCGCGGGTCTGGCCTGGCTGGAGTCCCTCCCGGACGTGGAGGGGCTGCTGATCACGGCGGGCGACGAGGTCCGCTGCACGGGGGGTATGGCGACCCGGCTGGGCTGAGCCGGTCCCCGTTCTACGGCGCGTTCTGCGCCAGCCGCAGCAGGTGGTCGGCGAGAGCCTGGCCGCCGGTGGCGTCTCGGCTGATCAGCATGAGGGTGTCGTCGCCCGCGATGGTGCCGAGGATGTCGTGGAGTTCGGCCTGGTCGATGGCCGAGGCGAGGAACTGTGCGGCGCCGGGCGGGGTGCGCAGCACGACGAGGTTGGCGGAGGCCTCGGCGGAGATCAGCAGCTCCTGGGAGAGCCGCCGCATCCGCTCCTCCTTGGCCGAGCCGCCCAGCGGGGCGCGCGGGGTGCGGAAGCCGCCCTCGCTGGGCACCGCGTAGATCAGGTCGCCGTCGGTGTTGCGGATCTTGACCGCGTTCAGCTCGTCCAGGTCACGGGAGAGCGTGGCCTGGGTGACGCTCAGTCCGTCGTCGGCGAGCAGCTTGGCGAGCTGGCTCTGCGAGCGCACCGGCTGCCGGTTGAGGATGTCCACGATCCGGCGGTGTCGGGCCGTCCGGGTCTGCGGTACGGCGGGTCCGCCCGCCGCCTGATCGTGGTCCTGCGCCTGGCTCATCGTCGTCTCATTCTCGGGGTCGTCCGTCCTCGGTGCCTGCGTCGAGGATGCCGGGCAGCGCCTGGAGGAAGGCGTCCACCTCGTCGTCGCGCAGGTTCAGCGGGGGCATGAGCCGTACGACGTCGGGGGTGGGCGCGTTCACCAGGAACCCGGCCTCCTGGGCCGCCGCCTGCGCCTGGTTGGCGTGCGGCCCGGTGAGCACGATACCCAGCAGCAGGCCCGCGCCCCGGACATGGTCGACCAGCGGGTGGTCCAGCGCCTCGATCCCGGCGCGCAGGGCCTCGCTCTGCCGCTTGGTGTTGGCGAGCAGGTCCTCGTCCGCGATGGTGTCCAGGACGGCGAGTCCGGCGGCGCAGGCGACCGGGTTGCCGCCGAAGGTGGTGCCGTGCTGGCCGGGCCGGAGCAGGTCGGCGGCGCGGCCGAAGGCGAGGGTGGCACCGAGCGGCAGTCCGCCGCCGAGGCCCTTGGCGAGGGTGACGACGTCGGGCAGCACGCCGTCGTGGGCCTGGTAGGCGAACCAGTCGCCGGTGCGGCCGACGCCGGTCTGCACCTCGTCCAGCACGAGCAGCGCGCCCGTCGCGGCCGTGATGGCACGGGCGGCCTTGAGGTAGCCGGGCGGCGGCACCACGACCCCGTTCTCACCCTGTACGGGCTCGATGATCACCATGGCGGTGTCCGGGGTGACGGCGGCGGCGAGGGCCTGCGGGTCACCGTACGGGACGTGCGTGACGTCGCCGGGCAGCGGGTGGAAGGGCTCCTGCTTGCCGGGCTGGCCGGTGAGTGCGAGGGCGCCCATGGTGCGGCCGTGGAAGCCGCCCTCGGTCGCCACCATGTGGGTGCGCCCGGTGAGCCGGCCGATCTTCAGCGCGCCCTCGTTGGCCTCGGCGCCGGAGTTGCAGAAGAACACCCTGCCGTCGCGGCCGAACAGCCGCAGCAGGCGCTCGGCGAGGGCGATGGGCGGCTCGGCGACGAACAGGTTGGAGACATGGCCGAGGGTGCCGATCTGCTCGCTCACCGCGCGGACGACCGCCGGGTGGGCGTGCCCGAGGGCGTTGACCGCGATACCGCCGACGAAGTCCAGGTACCGCTTGCCGTCGGCGTCCCAGAGCGTGGTGCCCTCCCCTCGGACGAGGGGGAGCCGGGGGGTGCCGTAGTTGTTCATGAGCGCGCCCTGCCAGCGCGCGGTCAGTTCCTCGTTGCTCATGACTCCCCCGGGGTGTCCGGCTCGTCGGGCACGACCATGGTGCCGATGCCCTCGTCGGTGAAGATCTCCAGCAGGATCGAGTGCTGGACTCGGCCGTCGATGACGCGGGCGGTGCGCACGCCGTTGCGCACGGCGTGCAGGCAGCCCTCCATCTTGGGCACCATGCCCGAGGAGAGGTCGGGCAGCAGTTTCTCCAGCTCGGTGGCGGTGAGGCGGCTGATCACCTCGTCGGAGTGCGGCCAGTCCTCGTAGAGGCCCTCGACGTCGGTGAGGACCATGAGGGTTTCGGCGCCCAGCGCAGCAGCGAGTGCCGCAGCCGCCGTATCAGCATTGACGTTGTAGACATGTCCGTCGTCCTGGGAGCGGGCGATCGAGGAGACGACCGGGATGCGGCCGTCGGCGAGCAGGGTCTCGACGGCACCGGTGTCGATCTCGGTGATCTCGCCGACGCGTCCGATGTCGACGAGTTCGCCGTCGACCCTGGGCCGGTGCCGGGTCGCGGTGATGGTGTGGGCGTCCTCGCCGGTGAGGCCGACGGCGAGCGGTCCGTGCTGGTTGAGCAGGCCGACCAGCTCGCGCTGCACCTGCCCGGCGAGCACCATCCGCACGACGTCCATGGCGTCCTCGGTGGTGACGCGCAGGCCGGCCTTGAACTCGCTGACGATGCCGTGCCGGTCGAGGGCGGCGCTGATCTGGGGGCCGCCGCCGTGCACCACGACGGGCCGGAGGCCGGCGTGGCGCAGGAAGACGACGTCCTGGGCGAACGCGGCCTTCAGGCTCTCGTCCACCATGGCGTTGCCGCCGAACTTGATGACGACGGTGCGGCCGTGGTGGCGGGTGAGCCAGGGCAGCGCCTCGATGAGGATCTGCGCCTTGGGCAGGGCGGTGTGCTTCCGCGCGGGAGTGCTCATGAGCTGTACGCGCTGTTCTCGTGGACGTAGTCCGCGGTCAGGTCGTTGGTCCAGATAGTGGCGGTCTCGGTGCCGGCGGCGAGGTCGGCGACGATGTGCACCTCGCGGTAGCGCATGTCGACCAGGTCGCGGTCCTCGCCGACCGAGCCGTTCCTGCAGACCCAGACGCCGTTGATGGCGACGTTGAGGCGGTCGGGCTCGAAGGCGGCCTTCGTGGTGCCGATGGCGGAGAGCACGCGGCCCCAGTTGGGGTCCTCGCCGTGGAGGGCGCACTTGAGGAGGTTGTTGCGGGCGATGGAGCGGCCGACCTCGACGGCGTCCTCCTCACCGGCCGCGTTGATCACCTCGACCTTGATGTCCTTGCTGGCGCCCTCGGCGTCCCCGATGAGCTGGCGGCCGAGGTCGGCGCACACCTCGCGGACGGCGTCGGCGAACTCGTCGTGTCCGGGGGTGATGCCGGAGGCGCCGGAGGAGAGCAGCAGGACGGTGTCGTTGGTGGACATGCAGCCGTCGGAGTCGACGCGGTCGAAGGTGACCTTGGTGGCGTCGCGCAGTGCCTTGTCCAGCTCGGCGTCGGTGAGGTCGGCGTCGGTGGTGAGCACGGCCAGCATGGTGGCGAGTCCGGGGGCGAGCATGCCGGCGCCCTTGGCCATGCCGCCGACCGTCCAGCCCTCCCGGCTCACCACGGCGGTCTTGTGGTGGGTGTCGGTGGTCTTGATCGCGAGGGCGGCCTTCTCGCCGCCGTGCTCGCTCAAGGACGCGGCGGCCTTCTCGACGCCGGGCAGCAGCTTGTCCATGGGCAGGGGCACGCCGATCAGGCCGGTGGAGCAGACGGCGACCTCGATGGCGCCGCGGCCGAGGACCTCGCCCACCTTCTCGGCGGTGGCGTGGGTGTCCTGGAAGCCCTGGTGGCCGGTGCAGGCGTTGGCGCCGCCCGAGTTGAGGACGACCGCGCTGATCTGCCCGCTTTTGAGCACCTGCTCGGACCACAGCACCGGGGCGGCCTTCACCCGGTTGGCGGTGAAGACGCCGGCGGCGGCTCGGCGGGGGCCGGTGTTGACCACGAGGGCCAGGTCGGGGTTGCCGTTCTGCTTGATCCCGGCGGCGATGCCTGCCGCGGTGAATCCCTTGGCCGCTGTGACGCTCAAGGCGCGACTCCGATCGTGGAAAGCCCGGTGGTCTCGTCGAGCCCGAGGGCGATGTTCATGCTCTGTACGGCACCGCCCGCGGTGCCCTTGGTCAGGTTGTCGATGGCGCTGATCACGATGACCCGGCCGGTCTCCGCGTCCAGGGCGACCTGCACCTGGACGGCGTTGGAGCCGGTCACGGCGCCGGTGGCCGGCCACTGCCCCTCGGGCAGCAGCCGGACGAACGGTTCGTCGGCGTACGCCTTCTCGTAGACCGCGCGGACCGTCTCCGCGGTGACCCCGGCACGCGCCCTGGCACTGCACGTGGCGAGGATGCCGCGGGGCATCGGCGCGAGGATCGGGGTGAACGAGACGCTCACCCGCTCCCCCGCCGCCGCGCTGAGGTTCTGGATCATCTCGGGGGTGTGGCGGTGTCCGCCGCCGACGCCGTAGGGGGTCATGGACCCCATCACCTCGGCTCCGAGCAGATGCGGCTTGGGCGCCTTGCCGGCCCCCGAGGTGCCGGAGGCGGCGACGATCACGGCCTCGGGCTCGATGATCCCGGCGTCGTGGGCGGGGCAGAGGGCGAGGGAGACGGCGGTCGGGTAGCAGCCGGGTACGGCGATACGCCTGACTCCCGCCAACGCGGCACGCGCGCCGGGGAGTTCGGGCAGGCCGTAGGGCCAGGTGCCGGCGTGCGGGGAGCCGTAGAACCGCTCCCAGTCGGCGGGGTCCGTGAGCCGGAAGTCGGCGCCCAGGTCGATCACGAGCACGTCCGGGCCGAGCTGCTCGGCGACGGCGGCGGACTGCCCGTGGGGCAGCGCCAGGAACACCACGTCGTGCCCGGCGAGCGCGTCGGCGGTCGTCTGCGCGAGCACCCGGTCGGCCAGCGGCGCGAGCTGCGGCTGCAGCTCCCCGAGGCGTCGCCCCGCACTGGAGTGCCCGGTGAGCGCCCCGACCTCGACCCCGGCATGCCCGAGCAGCAGTCGCAACAGCTCCCCACCCGCGTACCCGCTGGCCCCGGCCACCGCCACCCGCACCACCATGCCGACCTCCTTCGATTGGCATGACTATACGTAACTTCGCAGATTTATGCAATCAGGTGTGCGAAGGGGGGAGGCTGCGGTCGCGCCGTTTAGGATCACCGCCATGGGACTGCGACCTGTGCACGTCAACATCAAGGCGGTCGATGCCGGGCTGGTCGGGCGGTTCTGGGCGGAGGCGCTCGGGTGGAGTGCCTACAGTCCCGGTGTGACGACCTACGTCGGGCCCCCCGGAGGGCTCGTGTGGCCGGACCCCGGGGTGGTCGGGGTGGATGTCGTGCCGGTGCCGGAGGGCAAGTCGGCGGCGAAGAACCGTACGCATCTCGATCTCGCCACGACCTCCCTGGATCACCAGGCGGAACTGGTCGCGCGGTTGAGGGATCACGGTGCCACGGCGCTCGACATCGGCCAGGGGGACGTGCCGTGGGTGGTGCTCGCCGACCCCGAGGGGAACGAGTTCTGTGTGCTGGAGCCCCGGGAGCGGTACCGGGACACCGGGCCGATCGCGGCGGTGGTGGTGGACTGCGAGGAGCCCCTGGCGATGGCCGGGTTCTGGGGTGCGGCGACGGGATGGACCGTGCACCGGGCGACCGACGACCTCGTACTGCTGCGCTCGGCCGACGGGACCGGCCCCTACATGGAGTTGTTCCGTTCGCCCACCGCCGACACGGCGCCGGACCGCGTCCACCTCGACCTGCTCCCGCAGCCCGGCGGCGACCGGGCGGCGGAGGTCGCCAGGCTGAAGGCCCTCGGTGCCGTCGGCCTCGACATCGGCCAGGGCGAGGTCCCGTGGACCTGCCTCACCGACCCCGAGGGCCACGAGTTCTGCGTGCTCGCGCTGCCCTGAGGGCCCCGTTCCCGGCGGATCGGCTACCGGCCGGGGAGGGCGCCCGCCCCGGGCGGGCCAGGCGCCGCCGGCGGCGTGCCCGGCACCGTGACCCCGGCCTCGCCGAACCACTCGTGCAGACGGGTGCGCAGCCCCTCCTGGCTCTGCCCCGCCCAGGCGACGTGGCCGTCCGGGCGCAACAGCACGGCCGGTACGTCGAGTTCGGCACGGGTGTCGACGAGGTGGTCCACGCGGTCCGCCCATCCCTCGACCGAGAGACGGCCGGTCCGGTCGAGGAGCAGGCCGCGGGCGTCATGGGTGTGCTCGTAGAGGCGCCCCCGCGCGAGCCGGACGTCCCGCAGCCGCCGGCCGACGAGGTCGTGGTCCCCGTCCTCGGCTTCGCCCAGGTCGTAGCGGATGTCCACGGCCGTGATCATGCCGGTGATGTGGCGGTTGACCTCCTCGAAGTCCATGAGCCGGGCGAAGAGTTCGCGCAGTGCGGTGGCGCCGGGGTCGGCGCCGAGGAGGGTCATCGCGGCGCGAGTGGTCGCGAGGACGCGGGCGCCGACCGGGTGGCGTTCGGCGTGGTAGGTGTCGAGCAGGCCGTCCGGGGCCCATCCGCGCACCTCGGCGGCGAGCTTCCAGCCGAGGTTGAAGGCGTCCTGCACACCGAGGTTGAGTCCCTGGCCGCCGGCCGGCGGGTGGACGTGGGCCGCGTCACCGGCCAGCAGGACCCGGCCGGCGCGGTAGCGCTCGGCCTGCCGGGTGGCGTCGCCGAAGCGGGACAGCCAGCGGGGCGAGTGCACGCCGAAGTCGGTGCCGGCGACCGCCCGCAGCCGCTGCCGGAACTCCTCGAGGGTCGGGGCCGCACGGTCCTCGGAGACGCCGTCGGCGGGCACGATGACGCGGTACACCCCCTTCTGCCCGTCCACGTCGGGCGAGAGGCCGAACCGCAACTGCGTCCTGCGCACCTCCTCCACGACGGCCGCGACGGCCGCCGGCTCCTCGGTGGCCTCCATGTCGCCGAGCAGCGTCTCGACCGAGGCGGGCTCGCCGGGGAAGCCGACGCCGAGCAGCTTGCGCACCGTGCTGCGGCCGCCGTCGCAGCCGACCACGTAGCGGGCGCGGAGGCCGGTGCCGTCGGCGAGGCCCACGGTGACCCCGTCCGGCTCCTGGCTCAGCGCGACCACCTCCCGGCCACGCCGGATCTCGGCGCCGAGTTCGCGGGCCCAGTCGCCGAGCAGCCGCTCGGTGACCGCCTGCGGGGTGGCGAGGCCGTACGGGTGGGCGGTGTCCAGCCGGTCCGGCCACGGCTTCATGATGCCGCCGAACAGGCCGCCCACCTGGAACTTCTCGCTCTCCGCGAGGAACCTGCCCAGCAGACCCCGCTGGTCCATCACCTCGACGCTGCGCGCGTGCAGGCCGCGTCCGCGGGACTGCGGGCTCGGCTCGCCCAGCCTCTCCAGCACGACCACGCCCACTCCGGCCAGCCGGAGCTCCCCGGCCAGCATCAGCCCGGTCGGACCGCCACCGACCACGATCACGTCAGTCATCCACCCACCCATCGAAGAACTGGAGCGCGAACCGGAGGAAACCTCACACATTCCACGAACGCGTCATTTCCGTCACTCCCGACCGCGGCCGCCCATTCTGCGACACCACCGGGGCCTTGCCGCAAGGCCCCCTGTGCGCTATATCTTGAAAGTGGCAAGGAGACTCCGAACTCCTTGCCTTCGTTGTTCTCCGGGCCGTTCTCCGGTTTCCGGGCCGCCTTCCGGGCCTCGACCGCCACCCGACAGAATCGGGCACGGATTGTCGGGTGCCGGGTTCCCCCTCGCGCCTAGCGTTCCTGGTGTCAGAAGGAAGGGAACGGGGCGTGCTGGAACGGCTCAACGAGGCGATGGAGCACATCGAGCCGAGGCTCGACGGGTGTGTCGATCCGGAGGAGTTGGCGCGGGTCGCGGGTACGTCGGTGTACCACCTGCGGCGGCTGTTCTCCGCGCTCGCCGGGATGCCGCTGTCGGAGTACGTCCGGCGCAGGCGGCTCACGCTCGCGGCCGCCGAGGTGGCCGCGGGACGGGAGACGCTGCTCGGCATCGCGGTGCGCTACGGGTACGGCTCGGGCGAGGCGTTCGCCCGGGCGTTCCGGGCGATGCACGGCGTCGGCCCGAGCGAGGCCCGGCGGGCCGGTGTCACGCTCAGCTCACAGCCCCGGATGTCCTTCCGCCTCGTCATCGAAGGGAACAGCGGAATGCGACACCGCATCGAGCACAAGCGGGAGTTCGGCGTGGTCGGGTACAGGGCCCGGGTGCCGCTGGTGCACGCCGGGCCGAACCAGGCGATCATGGACTTCGTCCGGGGGCTCGACCGGGAGGATCTGCAGCGGCTGGCGAAGCTGTCGGACCAGGAACCGGAGGGGATCGTCGCGGTCTGCGACGACCTGGACCCGAGCCGGGCCGAGGGCACGGAACTCGACTACTACCAGGGCGTGATCACCTCGGCCCCCGCCCCCGAGGGCACGGCCGCCCTGATCGTCCCGGCCGGCACCTGGGCGGTGTTCACGGTCTCCGGGCCCATGCCGCAGGCGGTCCAGACACTGTGGCGGGACGTGTTCACACAGTGGTTCCCGTCGAACCCGTACGCGAGCCGCCCCGGTCCGGAGATCCTCCGCGTCCGTCCGGCCGGGGACGGGAGCGAGGCGGACGCGGAGCTGTGGCTGCCGGTCGAGCCGGCGGTCGAGTGACCCCGCCGGAGGGCGGCCCGTAAGCTCGTCGGTATGAATGCGTGGGTGACCTACCTGATCCTCCCGGTGGTGCCCGCCCCGACCCGGCCGGCCCGGTTCGTGCGTCCGCGCGGGGGCGGGGGCGGGCTGCTCGCGGCGTACGAGGAGGCTTTCCGGGCCGTCGGTCATCTCGCGCGTCACGAGGCCGGGCCGCGGGGAGGGTCCCGGTGGACGTGGTGAGCGACGGCGGGTACCTGCCCGTTCCCGATGTGCTCGGGTTCCTCGCCGGGCGATGGCGGGTCACCCGTACCGTCCGGGACCTCGCGGGCGCCGACGAGGGGTACTTCACCGGGCACACCGAGTTCGGGCCGCTGGAGGGCGGGCTGCTGCACGAGGAGGCCGGGGAGTTCACCTGGCAGGGCGTGACACGGCCCGCGACCCGGACGCTGCGGTTCCTGGCGGGAGCCGAGCCGGGCACGGCGGACGTACGGTTCGCGGACGGGCGCCCCTTCCACGACCTGGACCTGCGCAGCGGGCGGCACATCGCCGGCCACCCCTGCGCGGCCGACTTCTACCGGGGCGAGTTCACCGTGACCGGCGCCGGCCACTGGCGTTCGGTGTGGCGGGTCGCCGGCCCGGAGAAGGACCTGGTGCTCACCACGGACTACGTGCGCGAGGGCTGAGGCGACACCGCGTCCAGCCGCAGCGTCCAGCGCCCCGCGCGCCCGGCGACGGTGACGGTGGAGAGCGGGCGTACGTCGATGCTCCAGAAGGCGGACGGGGGCGCCTGGAGGGCGTAGACCAGGGCCGCGCGGATCACGGCCGGTTCGGCCACCGCGACGATGCGGGCCCAGTCGTCGCCGGGCCGGGTGTCGAGCCAGCCGCCCACCCGCGAGATGAAGGCCAGCATCGACTCGCCGCCGTGCGGGCTGGCCCTCGGGTCGGTCAGCCAGGCGTCCACCGCCTGCGGTTCGCGGGCCATCGCCTCGGCCAGGGTCAGCCCCCGCCAGCGCCCCATGTCACAGTCACGCAGGGCGAGTTGCGCGAGCGGGGCATAGCCGAGCGCATCGCCGGTGGCGCGGCTGCGCGGAGTCGGGGAGCAGTAGCGCAACTCGGCGGCCGCGAGCGGCAGCAGATATCCGACGGCGCGCTGTACCTCGTCCCAGCCCGCCTGGTCCAGCGGCCGGTCGTCCTGGAACCGCTCCGCCTGCGACGGGGAACCGTGCGCCGCGGCCACGAACGTCACCCGAAGTGGCATGCGGTGATGGTGAGCCCCGGAGGGGGGCCGGTCAAGAGCCCCCGCCCCGGCCACCGCGAGGGTGACCGGAAAACGCCGCCCTCGATGTCTCAACACCCTTGTTTTGAAGTCAACTTGGGCGAGTTAAGCGCACTTCGTCCCACGCCGACCGCAGCCGCCGGACCCCCTCCGCGATCTCCCCCGTGCCGGCCACCGCGGCGAAGCTCAGCCGGATGTGCGCCGCCGGGGGTTCCGCGCTGAAGTAGGGCCGGCCGGGGGTGACGGAGATGCCCGCGCGCAACGCGGCGGCGGTCAGCGCGGACTCCGTGAGGCTCTCGGGCAGCCGGAGCCACAGGTGATATCCGCCGAACGGAACGTGTGGCAGGGCGAGTTCGGGCAGACGCAGGGCGAGTGCTGTGGCCATCGCCTCTCTCCGTACCGCCAACTGGGCGGCCAGCGAACGCAGATGGCGCGGCCAGGCCGGTGAGCCGACGAGTTCGAGCGTCGCCTCCTGGAGCGGCCGGGGCACGAAGAAGCTGTCCACCACCTGGATGGCGCGCAGGCGTTCCAGCACCGGCCCCCGCGCGGCGAGGGCAGCCACCCGGAAGCTGGGCGAGGTCGCCTTGGTGAGCGAGCCGACGTGCACCACGACACCGTCCGGGTCGTCGGCCGCCAGCGGTCGGGGCAGCGGGGGTGCGTCGGCGTGCGCCAGCAGGCGCACGAAGTCGTCCTCGATGACGAAGGCGCCCGAGCCGCGGGCGATGCGCAGCACCTCGGCCCGGCGGTCGGGGGCGAGTACGGCGCCGGTCGGGTTCTGGAACAGGGGCTGGCAGACGAAGACCCGGGCACCGGTGGCGCGGAAGGCGTCGGCCAGCAGGTCGGGGCGTACGCCGTCGGCGTCGACGGGCACCGGTACGGGGCGGAGTCCGGCGGCGCGGGCGAGGTCCAGCATGCCGGGGTAGGTGGGCGACTCCACCAGGACCGGCGCGCCGGGCGGGGCGAGCGCGCGCAGCGCGGTGGCCAGGGCGGACTGGCCACCTGCGGCGACAAGCACCTCTGCGGCGGTGACGGACCCGCCGATGCCGCGCGCGAACCACTCCCGCAGCTCGGGCAGACCTTCCAGCGGCGGCCTCCCCCAGGCGCCGGGCCGGCGTCCGGCGCGGGCGAGCGCCGCGGCCATGGCCCGCTCGGGCTGGAGACCGGGATGCGGGTAGCCGCCGCTCAGCTCCAGCACGCCGGGCGGCGGCGCGGGAAGCGAGATCATCACGCCGGAGGCGTCCACGGTGCGGGGTACCACGTCCCCGGCGGCGTCGGCGCTCAGCGCGACCTCCTGCCAGGAGGTGTCCCCGGCGGGCGGGGCCACCGCGCGCGGTCCGGCCCGGAAGGCACCCGCGCCGGGCCGGGTGACGACGAGCCCCTCGGCGGCGAGCAGCGCCAGCGCCCGTGAGACGGTCACCGGGCTGACCCGGAACCGCTCGACCAGCGCCCGGCTGGACGGCAGCTTTCCACCGGGCGAGTAGCGGTCCAGCTCCCGGCGCAGTTGTTCCGCCAGCTCGCGCACACTGCTACGCTCGTTCATGAGAGCACAGAGTAGCGCTACCGATACGACCGCGATAGCAGTCACCGCGCCTCGCGAGCCCCTCCTCGTGGGGACCGGTCAGGCGGCCCTCGGCGTCATCGCCTTCTCCCTCACCTTTCCCGCCACCGCCTGGGGCCTGGAGAGCTTCGGCCCCTGGTCGCTCGTGGCGGTCCGGGGCGTCCTCGCGGCCCTGGTCGCGGGCGCCTGCCTACTGCTCCTGCGCGTGCCGCTGCCCGAGGCCCGCCACCTGCCGGGCCTCGCCATGGTCGGGCTCGGCACGGTGCTCGGCTTCCCGCTGCTGACCACGCTCGCGCTCGAGACCTCGACCACCGCGCACGCGGCCGTCGTCGTGGGCCTGCTCCCCCTGACCACGGCCGCGGTGTCCGCCCTGCGCACCGGCGTACGCCCCTCGCGCCGCTTCTGGGCGGCCGCGCTCGTGGGCGCCGGTGCCGTGGCAGTGTTCACGGCCACCCAGAGCGGCGGCGCCCTGACCAGGGCGGACGTCTTTCTGTTCGCGGCCCTGCTGATCTGCGCGGCGGGCTACACCGAGGGCGGCCGGCTGGCCCGTGTCATGCCGGGCTGGCAGGTCATCGGCTGGGCGCTGGTGCTGTGCCTGCCCCTGAACGCGCTCGGCACCGCGCTGGCGCTGGGGCACGAACCGGTACGGCTGACCGCGCACGGGATCGCGGGGGTGCTCTGGGTCGCTTTGGGTTCGCAGTTCCTCGGGCTGCTTCTCTGGTACCGGGGCATGGCGGCCGTCGGCATCCCGCGGGCCAGCCAGTTGCAGTTGGCCCAGCCCCTGCTCACACTGGTGTGGTCGGCACTGCTACTGGGCGAGCACGTCCCCGCGGCGGCACCGCTGACCGCGGTCGCCGTGCTCGTGTGCATCGCCGTCACCCAACGGTCGTGACCGTGAGGAGGGCCTGCCCATGCACGCGTCCAAGGGCGACCGCCTTGTCCAGCACGGACGAGTGGTCGGCCAGCACGATCAGGTCAGCGAAGTGGTCGAAGTGATCGGCGAGGAGGGCGAGCCGCCCTACCGCGTCCGCTTCGAGGACGGGCACGAGGCCATCATGTCGCCCGGCCCGGACTGCCAGGTCCGCCACCGCGAGGACGAGACGAGGTAACCGAGGCGCACGAGGGACAACGGGGTCAGCGCGGGGGGCTCGCCGGCCGGCGGTAGTGGTCGGCGACCACCCGTGCCATCGCGCCCAGCGGATCGCGGGCCACGTCCTGGGCGGCGAAGAACACATGCCCGCGCACCTGGGGATATCCGGCGGCCAGGGTGAGATGCCGGGACAGTTCGGCGGGGTCCTGCCAGGCGGGGGGCTGGCCCGCCGCGCCCGCCTTGTACAGCGCCTCTCCCACGTACAGCCGGGTCCGGGTGCCCGCCACCTGCGCCGTCCACCAGTCGAGGAGCTTCGCGTAGTCGGCGGCCGGGAAGCCGATGTTCCAGTAGATCTGCGGGACGACGTGGTCGATCCAGTGCTCGCGGACCCACTTGCGGGTGTCCGCGTACAGGTCGTCGTAGGTCTGCACACCCGCCCGGGTGTCCGAACCGCGCGGGTCGGTGGCCGCGTTGCGCCAGACCCCGAAGGGGCTGATCCCGAAGCGGGTGCCGGGCCGCACCCGCCGGATGCCCGCCGCGACCTCCCGCACCAGCCGGTCGATGTTGTCGCGCCGCCAGGCGGCCCGGTCGTCGAAGCCACCCCCGTACGCGTCGTAGGCGGCGTCGTCGTCGAAGGTCTGCCCGGCGACCGGGTAGGGGTAGAAGTAGTCGTCGAAGTGCACCGCGTCCACCGGGTACCGGGCCACCGCGTCCAGCATGGCCAGCCGGACGAAGCGCCGGACCTCGGGCAGGCCGGGGTCGTAGTACAGCTTGCCGCCGTAGGGCACCACCCACTCCGGGTGGATCCGCGCCGGGTGGTCGGGGGCGAGCCGTGCGGGGTCGGTGTGGTTGGCGACGCGGTACGGGTTGAACCAGGCGTGCAGTTCGAGTCCGCGCGCGTGGGCCTCGCGCACGGCGGTGCCCAGCGGGTCCCAGCCGGGGTCGCGGCCCTGGGTGCCGGTCAGGTATTCCGACCAGGGCTCGTAGGGGGAGGGCCACAGGGCGTCGGCGGTGGGGCGCACCTGGAAGATCACGGTGTTGAGCCGGTCGGCCGCGGCCCGGTCGAGGTGTGCGGTCAGCTCGGCCCGCTGTTGCTCGGGCGGGAGCCCCGGCCGCGAGGGCCAGTCCCGGTTGGCGACCGTGGCGAGCCAGACACCGCGCATCTCGCGGCGATGCCGCCCAAAGGCGTACGCCGGGGAGGTGCCGGCCGTCGCCATGGCTGCCAGCGCGCCCAGGGCGAGCGTCCGCCGCGAGACCCCCGCCACCCCCGTACGCGCTCCGGTCACCGCGCGAGCCGTCATCGGTACCTCCCACACGCTCCGAGTCCGCCCCGTGACGGACCGTCCCGGAGGCACGGCTTGTCCCTACCCCGCCGATCGATCATCGATACTTGGCGGTAACGTGCACGATCGGAGCAGGCACCGAAACCCGGGCGCCCTGCACGAGCCGGAGAACCAGCGAAGGGGACGATGTGACGGACTTCCGAGCCGGAGACATCTCGCGCGTCGGAGTCGTGGGCTGCGGCCAGATGGGCGCGGGCATCGCCGAGGTGTGCGCACGCGCGGGGCTGGACGTGATGGTCGCCGAGACCACCGGCGACGCCCTGGAGTACGGCCGCACCCGGCTGCACAACTCCCTGGCCAAGGCCGCCGAGCGCGGCAAGATCAGCGAGGAGGAGCGCGACGCGGCGCTCTCCCGGCTGAGCTTCACCACCGACCTGGGCGAGTTCGCCGACCGCGATCTGGTGATCGAGGCCGTGGTGGAGAACGAGCAGGTGAAGACGGAGATCTTCCAGGTGCTCGACCAGGTGGTGACCCGTCCGGACGCGATCCTGGCCTCCAACACCTCCTCCATCCCCCTGGTCAAGCTGGCGGTCGCCACCTCGCGCCCCGACCACGTGATCGGCATCCACTTCTTCAACCCGGCCCCGGTGCAGAACCTGGTCGAGCTGATCCCGGCCCTCACCACCTCCGAGGGCACGCTCAGCCGGGCGCAGATCTTCGCCGAGAAGACGCTGGGCAAGCACGCGATCCGCGCGCAGGACCGCTCAGGCTTCGTCGTCAACGCGCTGCTGGTGCCGTACCTCCTGTCCGCGATCCGGATGTTCGAGTCCGGGATCGCCAGCCGCGAGGACATCGACAACGGCATGGAGATGGGCTGCGCCCACCCGATGGGCCCGCTGAAGCTCTCCGACCTCATCGGTCTGGACACCATCGTCTCGATCGCCAACTCGATGTACGCGGAGTACAAGGAGCCGCTGTACGCCGCTCCCCCGCTGCTCCAGCGCATGGTCGAGGCGGGCCGGCTGGGGCGGAAGTCCGGGTCGGGCTTCTACTCGTACTGAGTGTGGACGGACCACGTGGACCCGGCGCCCTGGTGGGTGCCGGGTCCATGTGTTTCACACTCCGTGTGCGCCGGGGGCTCGCATATGCCGTTCGCACACGCTCCCCTCAGGCCCACCAGGGCGGTTGACTCTGCATGCGCATGCAGAGGGATGCGGAGTCGTCCCGTCCGACCACGGAAAGGAGTGGACCCGTGACCGTCGAACCCGAGCAGGCCGTGGTTCACGGAGAACTGGCCGAGTTACGCCGCCGCCTCGACGTCGCCTACGCGCGCGTCGAAGGCGGGCTGGCTCTGCTCAGTCACCGTACCGAGGAGACCGCCAAGGAGCTCGACGAGCTGAACTCCCGGGTGAAGTCCCTCGAACACGCGCGCTGGCCACTGACCTCGGTGGCCGCGCTCACCGCCCTGGGGGCGCTTGCCGTCGCCGTCTGGCAGGCGCTGGCTCACTGACCGTCGGCCAGCCGCAGATGGTGCAGCAGGAGTAACGCGGCCGCCATGTTGGCGGCCGGGACCTCCCCACGGGCGATCATGTCGGGGACGAGCTTGAGCGGGACCCACTCCCGGCGGTCCGACTCGAAGTCGTCCACGGGGTGACCGGTGTACTCACCCTGGTCGGACCAGTAGACGTGGTGCCGGGCGTCGGTGAGGCCGTTGGACGGCTCCACGCTCATCAGGTGGTGCAGAGGCCCCGGCCGCCAGCCCGTCTCCTCCTCCAGCTCCCGCGCGGCCGCGGTCGTGATGTCCTCGCCGTCCTCCACGACGCCCGCGGCCAGTTCCCAGCCCCAGCTGTCCGTGATGAAGCGGTGCCGCCACAGCAGCAGGACCTCGTTGGCCTCGTTGACCACCGTGGCGACGGCGACCGGCCGGAGCCGGATCAGGAAGTGGTCCAGATGTGAGCCGTTGGGCAGCTCGACATCCGCCAGATTGACGCTGAACCAACGGTTCGCGTACACGGTTTGTTCGTTCTGTTTCGTCCACTGCACGGTTCTGCCACCTTCCGCCGAGTAAGTGGCAATATCGCAGCAGGGACTCTTCCCGGCCCACAGGGCGCTCGCATCGGCGGCGCGCGCCCCCGCCCGCTACAGCGGGACGCGCAGCGCGCCGTCGATCAGTTCCGCCGCGTCAGCGGTGCCGGCCGAGCCGCAGCGCACCAGGTACTCGCGCACCGCCCGGAGGCGGTCACGCAGCCGCTGGGACTCCATGCCGCGCGCCTGCTCGGCCATCTGCACAGCGGTCGCCACCGCCTTGTCCGCGTTTCCCTGCCGCAGCTCGATCGTGCTCAGCATCGCCAGCCGGTGCACCCGCCCCCGGTCGTGCGCCGGGGTGTCCACGGCCGCCGCCGCGTGCTCCCTCGCGGCCGACAGCTCCCCGAGGCTCAGCAGCGCCTCGGCCACCTGGACGTTCACCAGCCCCGGCTGCACGTACCCCGTCTCGTCGGGCTCTGTACCCGGCCGGATCTGCCCGGCCGCGGACTCCGCCCGCCGGATGCAGGAGAGCGCGCCGCCCCCGTCGCCGAGGTGCGCGTACGCCTTGGCCTGCATCGCGTACAGGTCCGAGGCGAGCGCGGGGGTGATCTGGCGGCCCGCCGTGCGCAGCGCGGCCTCGGCGAACGCGACCGCCTGGCGGTACTCCCGCATGAACAGCGACTGGTTGACCAGCAGCGCTATCACGTACGCGCCGAGGCCCCGGTCCCCGCTCGCCTTGGCCAGCCGCAGTGCCTGGTGGAAGTAGCGCTGGGCCAGGCCGTGCGCGTCGGAGTCGTAGGCGCAGATGCCCGCGACGGCCACCAGCCCGCCGGTGGCCCGGTGCAGTCGACGGCCGGTGTCGTCGGGGTAGCTGCCGCGCAGCAGGGGCGCGGCCTCGGCGTTGAGGAAGCCGACGATGCGGGTGCGGGTCGCCACCCCGCCCGTCTTGCGGTACATCTGCTCGTAGTGGGCGCGGGCCGCCCGCAGGGTGCCGATGTCGGCCTCGGTGACCCGGAGTCGGCCGCCGCGGGAGACGTCGACGTCCTCCGGCGGGTTCTCCCACTCCCACACAGGCATCACCGCGGGCGTACCGGTGACGGCGGGGGCGCCCAGCACGTGCGGGCGCTGCTGTTCGTCGGAGCGCCACAGCGCGGTGGCCCGCTCCACGAAACCGGAGAGCGAGCCGGCGTGCGCGGTGGCCGGTTCACCCGGTACGCCGAGACCGATGTCGTCCAGCGTGACCGGGCGCCGTAACCGTCCCGCGAGCACCTCGCAGATCAGGTCCGGCACCTGGCCCCTGGGCCGCTGGCCCTTCAACCACCGGGCGACGGCGGTGTGTTCGTATCTGAGGGCGAGTCCCCGGCGGCGGCCCGCCTGGTTGACGTGGGCGGCGAGCCCGGCGTGCGAGATCCCCGCCTCGTCCAGGATCGCGTCGAGCAGGGTGTTGGGCTGCATGGTGGCCCCCCGAGTGGCGTGGTGCCGTAAGCGTAGTGCGAACGGGTTCACACGGGGTGTGAACGGAGTGCGCGCATCCGCGCCCCGCGCGCACTGTCCGGCGCGCCGGGCGGGCCGCTTCACTGGGTCCCCCGCCTCACCAGAGGCGGGACGGGCCGCCCGCACCCCCTCACGAGGCGGCGGTCCGGCCGAGCGCCCCCGGGCGTCGGGCGGAGCCCCGCACCTTCGCCGCCGCGCGGAACCGGTACCGCGTCGCCGGTACGGCCCCCCCTGGGCCACCGGCCCCGCGTTCGCGCGGCGGCGGCCGGGCAC